>JAIYDS010000040.1 GCA_027487385.1 Acetobacteraceae bacterium
CAAGAAGACCATCATGGTCAACATGGCATGAGCCTCGACCTGACGGGCAAGACCGCGGCCGAGCTCAAGGCGATGGTGGCCAATGCCGAGGCCATCCTCGCCGGCCCCAACGCCAAGCTCCATGCGAAGGCGGCCGAGTTTCGCGATGCCGCGAAACTCGCCCTCTCCGAGCGCCGCATCCTGCCCGCGGGCAACCGCGCGCCCCCGGATGAGGTGCTGAACGCCGCCGTCGCCCGCATCAAGGCGGTGGCGGTGGAGGCGCTGACGAAGTTCGACCTCTCGCCCGCCACGGCCAAGGCGCGCGGCATCACCACGCCGCATGCGCTGCTGGCCTCCAGCGGCGCGCCCAAGACGGGCGGCGGCGTTCGGACCAAGAAGTTCAAGCGCTGCCCCTACATCTCCTACCGGGGGCCGGGCGGCATCGCGATGCTGCAATATGCCGTGCCGCCGGAAGAGGGCGCCGAAGGCTTCTGGTCGGGCGGGCTGGTCGCCGTCGGCAGCGCCGAATCCAAGACCGGCTTTGACGTGGCGATGGAGCCGGAAGCGGCCATCGCGGCCTTCTTCCAGGCGCTGACCGAGATCGCAACCGCTCGCCCGTGACGGCGGAGGCAGCCTGCACCGTCGTCATCGTCGCCTACAATTCGGCGGCGCTGCTGTCCGGTTGCCTGGCTGCCATTCCGGCCCCCTGCCCCGTCATCGTCGTGGACAATGCGAGCCCGGATGACAGCGCGGTGGTGGCGGCCACCGCGCGGCCCGATGCGCAGGTGATGCGCGCGGCAAAAAACCTGGGCTTCGGCCCGGGCGCGAATCTCGGCTTCGCCGAAGTCACCACCGAATTCGGCCTGCTGCTGAACGCCGATGCGACGCTGGAGCCCGACACCATCGCGGGCCTCGTCGCCGCCGCGCGGCGCTATCCCGAGGCCGGGATGCTGGCGCCGGAGGTGATCGCCGAAGAGGGCCATATGCAGTTCGGCCATGACCTGCCCTTCCGCCGGCTGCGCGGACCGGTGGTGGAGCCGGTGGGCGATGCCTGCTGCTGGTATGTCGGCGGCTCGGCCATGTTCCTGCGCATGGCGGCGCTGCGGAAGATCGGCGGTTTCGACCCCGACATCTTCCTCTATTTCGAGGATGATGACCTCTGCCTGCGGATGCGGGCCGCGGGTCACGCGCTGGTTCATGTGTCGGGTGTGCGGGTGCGGCATCTGGGCGGCGCCAGTTCCGCCCCCTCGGCGGGGCTCTCGCATTGGAAAGCCTTCCACCAGGGCTGGTCGCGGCTGCATCTGGAGGCGAAGCATCGCGGGCGCGCGGCCGCCTGGCGCCTGGCGCTGGCGGAATGGCCCGGCCTCGCGCTCAAGGCCACGCTGCGGCGCGGCGATGAACGGCAGGTGAAGTGGCAGGGGCGCGCGGCGGGGATGTGGGCCTGGATGACCGGACGGCGCGCCACACGGATTTCCCTGGGTGGCTGACCCGGCCCTCTACTCGGCAGCACGCTCCATCGCTGCCGCATGACGGCTCGCCGGGCGCGCCAGGCCAAGGTTCTCCCGCAGCGTCCGGCCCTCATATTCCCGCCGAAACAGCCCGCGCGCCTGCAGGATCGGCACGACCTGGTCCACAAAGGCATCGAACTGCCCGGGAAAGAAGGGCGGCATCAGGTTGAAGCCATCGGCGCCGCCCGCGCGGAACCATTGCTCCATGGTGTCCGCCACCTGCGCGGGTGTGCCGATGACGGTGAGATGCCCGCGCGATGCCGCGACGCGGTGGCACAGCTCGCGCAGCGTCAGGCCTTCGCGCCGCGCCGTCTCCAGCAGCAGCCGCGCCCGGCTCTTCAGATGTTCGCTCTCGGGCAATTCCGGCACCGGCGCGTCGAGGTCGCAGCCCGACATGTCCATGCCCAGCCGATCGGACAGCACCGTGTTGGCCTGCGCCATGTCGAGCCTGCTGCTGAGCTCGGCGAAGAGTGCCCGGGCCTCGGCCTCGGTCGCGCCGATCACCGGCATGAAGCCCGGCATGATCTTCAGCGCATCGGGCGCGCGACCATGTTGCGCCAGCCGCGCTTTGAGCCCGGCGTAGAATTCCTGAGCGTCGGGCAGGTTGTTCTGGGCGGTGAAGACAACCTCCGCCGTGCGCGCCGCCAGCGCCTGGCCAGGTTCGGAGCTGCCCGCCTGGATGATCACGGGCTGGCCCTGCGGGCAGCGCGGCAGGTTCAGCCCGCCCTTCACGGTGAAATACTTGCCCTCGAAATCCGGGATATGCAGCGTGCCGGGCCGCACGAAGGTGCCCAGCGCCTTGTCCATGACGAAGGCGTCGTCATCCCAGGAATCCCAGAGCAGCCGGCAAGCCTCCACGAATTCCTCCGCCATCGCGTAGCGCTCGGCATGGGGCGGGTGCTGGCGGCCGAAGACGGCGCCGTTCTTGGGATAGGAGGTGGTGACAACATTCCAGGCGGCGCGCCCGCCCGAGAGATGATCCAGCGAGGAAAAGGCGCGGGCGACGTGGTAGGGCTCGGCATAGGTGGTGGATGCGGTCGCCGCGAGGCCCAGATGCGTCGTGACCGCCGAGAGCATGGCGAGCAGCGTCAGCGGCTCGAACTTGCCGATCGATGAGGGGTGCTCGGCATATCCGGTGGCGAAATTGTCGGCGAGGAAGAACATGTCGAAGCGTCCGCGCTCGGCCGTCGCGGCGATATGCTTCATCAGTGCCAGATCGGGCCCGCCCGGGATGGCATCCGGATGCCGCCAGCCCGCGACATGGTGCCCCGCGGCCTGGACGAAGATCCCGAGCCGCATCTGCCGTGCCTGACCCATCCGCGCCGCTCCATTTCCCTCTGCCGCAAGCAGGCGCGCGGCGGGGGCGCGCGTCAAGGATCACCCTCGCGCCAGCCACCACCCCAGCGCGAAGGCCGCCAGCCCCAGCCCAAGGCTGGCCAGCACATAGAGCACGCCCTGCCAGGCTGCGCGCTCCCAGAGCAGCGCCGCCTCCAGGCTGAAGGCCGAGAAGGTGGTGAAGCCGCCCAGCACGCCGGTCACCCAGAAGAGCCGCGCGCCGCCGCTGACCCCCTGCCCCGCCAGCACGCCGATCGCCCCGCTGCCCAGCACATTCACGGCCAGCGTGCCCCAGGGGAAGGCCGCCCCCAGCCAGGCCATCGCGAGCAGCGAAATGCCGTAGCGCCCGACCGAACCGAGCGCGCCCCCGGCGGCGACGAGAAGAAAGCTCATCGCCGGCGCTTCGCCCATTCCGCGAGGCGGGCGGCGATCTCCGCCTCCGCCCCACGCCCAGCGGGCGTGTAGTAGCGCGGCCGCGCCATGCCGTCGGGGAAGTAGTTCTGGCCGGAGAAGGCATCCTCCGCGTCATGGTCATAGGCATAGCCGGCGCCATAGCCGAGTTCGCGCATCATCTTGGTCGGCGCGTTCAGGATATGGGCGGGTGGGGCGAGGCTGCCGGTCTCGCGCGCCGCCGCCTGCGCGGCCTTCCAGGCCACATAGACGGCGTTGGATTTGGGCGCGGTGGCGAGATGCACGACGAGTTGCGCCAGCGCCAATTCCCCCTCGGGCGAGCCCAGGCGCTCATAGCTCTCCCAGGCGGCGAGTGCCGCGGGCAGCGCGGTCGGGTCCGCCAGACCTACATCCTCGGCGGCAAAGCGTGCGAGGCGGCGGGCGATGTAGCGCGGATCCTCGCCGCCCAGGATCATCCGCGCGAACCAGTAGAGCCCGGCATCCGGATCGCTCCCACGCAGCGATTTATGCAGCGCGGAGATGAGGTTGTAATGCTCCTCGCGATCCTTGTCGTAGAGCGCCGCGCGCTTTGCCAGCAGTTGGGACAGCCCGGCCGGGTCCAGCGGCGTGGGGTCGGGCAGCGCCTGCAATTGCTCGGCCAGGTTCAGCAGATAGCGGCCATCGCCATCGGCCATGGCCAGCAGCACCTCGCGCGCGGCGTCATCCAGCGGGAGGGGCCGGCCCGCCTCGGCCTCGGCGCGGGCCAGCAGGGCCTGCAACCCCGCCCCTTCCAGCCGCTTCAGCACCATCACCTGGCAGCGCGAGAGCAGCGCACCATTCAGCGCGAAGCTGGGGTTTTCCGTGGTGGCGCCGATCAGCACCACCGTGCCGTCTTCCACCACCGGAAGAAATCCATCCTGCTGGGCGCGGTTGAAGCGGTGGATCTCATCCACGAAGAGCAAGGTGCGCCGGCCCATGCGGCGCCTTTGCCGCGCCTCGTCAAAGGCGCGCTTGAGATCGGCCACGCCGGAAAACACCGCCGAGAGCGAGACGAAGCTGAGATCGGCCGCTTCCGCCAGCAGCCGGGCGATGGTGGTCTTGCCCACGCCGGGCGGGCCCCAAAGGATCATCGAAGCGAGGCTGCCGCGCGCCAGCATGCGGGTGATGCTGCCCGCTTCGCCCAGGAGCTGATCCTGCCCCACCACCTCCGCGAGGCTGCGCGGCCGCAGCCGCTCGGCCAGCGGCGCTCCCTCCGCGCTCACCGGCGGCGGCGGCGGCGCTTCGGGCGGGCCGAACAAATCATGGGCGGGGTCGGGCTGACGGCGTGGGGCCATGCGTGGCAAGCTACCGCAAAACACGGGAGGAACACATGACCACACGTCGCCAGATCCTGGCCCTGGGAGGCGCCGCCCTCGCCTCACCCGCCCTGGCCCAGCCTCGCAACCTGCGCCTGATTGTCAGCTTTCCGCCAGGCGGCAGCACCGATGTGCTGGCCCGGCTGGTGGTGCCGCTGATGGAGCGCCATCTGGGCAGCACCATCATCATCGAGAATCGCGGCGGTGCGAATGGCGCCATCGGCATGGCGGCCGGGGCGCAGGCGGCACCTGACGGCACCACCTTCATCCTCGATGCCGGCGGCGCCGCCACCAACCCGCATCTCATGCGCGGCCTCGGCTTCGACTATGCCACCGCCTTCACCCCCGTCACGCAGATGACGGTCCTGCCGGCGATCCTCGTGGTGCGGACCGAAGCGCCGATCGCCGATTTCCCGGCCTTCCTGGCGCATATGCGCCGCAACCCGGGGCGCGAGAGCTTCGGCTCGTCGGGCGTGGGCACCGGCTCGCATCTGGCGGGCGCGCTGCTGATGCGCCGCGCCGGGCTGGATGGCCAGCACATCCCCTTCCGCGGCGGGGCGGACCAGATCACGGCGCTGCGGCGCGGCGATACGCTTTTCACCTTCTCCACCATCCCGCTCATCGCGCCCTTGATTCGCGATGGCGCGCTGCGCCCCCTGGCCGCCTCCACGCCCGCGCGGGCCAGCGCCTATCCGGCCGTGCCGACCGTGGCGGAAAGCGGCTTCCCCGGCTTTGGCGTCTTCGACTTCCACGCGATCTATGCCCCTGCCGGCACCCCCGCCGAGGCGGTGGGCCGCATGGCCGAGGCCGCGCGCCTCGCCATGTCGGACGCCGATCTCAGGCCACGCTTCGACCTCCTGGGCCTGGAGCCCAATGCCCATGGCCCGGCCGCCATGGCGCGCTTCCTCACCGAGCAGCGCGAGCGCATGGGCACGCTGATCCGCGAGGAGGGAATTCGCATCGAGTGACACGGGCGTGAGGTGGCAAGCTTGGCGGCTTTGCGCTAGCCGCGCCGCATGATCCATCGCCGCGCCCTGCCCCTGCTGCCCTTCGCCACGCCGGGCATCGTCCCCGCAGCCTGGGCGCAAGAGCGGCCGGTCCGCCTCGTCATCGCCTTCCCGCCCGGCGGCAGCACCGACATTCTGGGTCGGCTGATCGCGCCCCGGATGAGCGAGATCCTGGGCGCCCCCGTCACGCCCGAAAATCGCAGCGGCGCTTCGGGCGCTGTGGGGGCGGGCGTGGTGGCGCAGGCCGCGCCGGATGGCGCGACCCTGCTGCTGGATTCCGGCGGCCAGGCGGTGAACCCGCATCTGATGCGCGGCCTCGCTTTCGACTACGCCACGGCCTTCGCGCCCATCACGCTGCTGGCCACCCTGCCGCTGGTGCTGGTGGTGCGGGCCGATCTCGGTGTCGCCACCTTGCCGGCCCTGCTGGCGCGGCTGCGTGCCGAGGGCCGGCCCGCCGCCTATGGCAGTGTCGGCATCGGCGCGCGCACCCATCTCGCCATGGCCGCCCTGCTGCGCCGCGCGGGTCTCGCGGGCGAGCACATCCCCTATCGGGGCGGCGCCGACCAGATGGCCGGGCTGCTGCGGGGCGATGTCGCCATGGGATTCACCTCCATCGCCCTGGCCGCGCCGCTGCTGCGCGAGGGGCGGATCCTGGCGCTGGGCTATTCCCTCCCTGGCCGCGCCCCCAGCATCGCGGAGCAGGGCTTTCCCGGTTTTTCCATCGGCGATTGGCTGGCGCTGCTGGCGCCCGCCGGCACGCCGCCCGCCACCATCGCGCGGCTGGCCGCCGCCGCAACCGATGCGGTGAACCAGCCCGCGCTGCGCCAGCGCCTGGCGGATCTCGGCCTGGAGCCGGCGGCCGAGGGGCCGGAGGCACTGGCCCGCTTCCTCGCCGCCGAGCGCGCCGCCATGGGCGCCCTGATCGCCGCCGAAGGAATCCGCCTCGACGGATAGCCCGCCAAGGGGCATGTAGGCGCGATGAACCGCCGCGCCCTCCTTGCCCTCCCCCTCGCTGCCCCCTTGGCCGCCCCGGCCCTTGCACAAAGCTGGACGCCCACGCGGCCGGTGCGCATCGTCGCCGGCTGGCCCGCGGGCGGTTCGGCCGATGCCTCGCTGCGCCTCGTCGCGCCGCATATGCAGACCGTGCTCGGCCAGAATGTGGTGATCGAGAATCGCGGCGGCGCCTCGGGCTCGATCGGCGCCGGCGTGGTGGCGCAGGCCGCGCCCGATGGCCTGACGCTGCTGTTTGACGCGGCCGGCCAGGTGAGCAACCCGCTGCTGATGCGCGGCCTGGCCTTCGACTATCTGACGGCCTTCACCCCGGTCAGCCTCTTCGCGCTGCTGCCCAATGTGCTTTGCGTGCGGGCCGAGACGCCGGTGCGCAGCGTGCCGGAACTGGTGGCCTATCTGCGCGCCAATCCCGGCCAGCCCTATGCCAGCACCGGCATCGGCCTCGCGTCGCACCTCGCCGCCGTGATGTTCACCCAGCGCGAGCGGCTGGAGGTCACGCATGTGCCCTATCGCGCCAGCCAGCAATCCATCCCCGGCCTGCTGGCGGGCGAGACGCTCTTCACCTTCAACACCACGCCGCTCGTGGTGCCGCTGATCCGCGACAACCGCCTGCGCGCGCTGGCCGTCGCCACGCCGCGCCGCATCCCGACTTTGCCCGACACGCCCACCATGCTGGAGCTGGGCTATGAGGGTTTCTCACTGAACGAATGGCTCGGCCTCTTCGCCCCCACCGGCACGCCGGCCGCCGCCATCGCCCGCCACGCCGAGGCCGCCCAGCACGGGCTGGCGGACCCTGTGGTGCGCGAGCGCCACGCCAATCTCGGGATGGACATCCAGGCGCTGGGCCCCTCCGATTTCGCCGCCTTTCTCACCGAGCAGCGCGCCCGCATCGGCGCCCTGATCCGCGACAACAACATCCGCCTGGAAAGCTGAGGCGCCGCCGCCTCGCACCAGCCTCACCATCCGGCGCCGACCGCCCCGCGCGCCGTGGAGCATGACCGCCTTGGACCAGATCACCCCCGACGCGAAGCCGAGCGACGCCGCGCAGGAAGCCGCGCGCCGGCGCAGCTTCGCCATCATCGCCCACCCCGATGCGGGCAAGACCACGCTGACCGAAAAACTCCTGCTGAAGGGCGGCGCCATCCAGCTCGCCGGCCAGGTGCGCGCCAAGGGAAATCGCCGCGCCACCCGCTCGGACTGGATGAGCATCGAGCAGGATCGCGGCATCTCCGTCGCCACCTCGGTGATGACCTTCGAGCGCGATGACCTGATCTTCAACCTGCTGGATACGCCGGGCCACGAGGATTTCTCGGAGGACACCTACCGCACCCTCACCGCCGTGGACGCCGCCGTGATGGTGCTGGACGCCGCCAAGGGCATCGAGGCGCAGACGCTGAAGCTCTTCGAGGTCTGTCGCCTGCGGGACATCCCCATCATCACCTTCATCAACAAGATGGACCGCGAGGGGCGGGACCCGCTGGAACTGCTCGACGAGATCGAGAAGACCCTGGCACTCGACGTCTCGCCCGCCGCCTGGCCGGTGGGGCAAGGGCGCGATCTGCTGGGCGTCTATGACCTGCTGGACCCGGCGCTGCGCATGCTGGACACGGCGGATGGCAGCCATATCCCGCTCTCCGGCCTGGAGGATCCCCAGCTGGACAAGCTGGTCCCCGCCGGGTTGCTCTCGGAACTGCGGGACCAGGCTGGCCTCGTCACCGGCGGCTATCCGGAATTCGACCGCGACGCCTTCCTGCAAGGCAGCATGACGCCGGTCTTCTTCGGCAGCGCGCTGCGCGATTTCGGCGTGGGCCATCTGCTGGATGGGCTGGCGCGCCTCGCCCCGCCGCCGCGCTCGCGCGCTTCCGACGCCCGCATGGTGGCCCCGGGCGAGGCGAAGCTGACCGGCTTCGTCTTCAAGGTGCAGGCGAATATGGACCCGCAGCACCGCGACCGCGTGGCGTTTTTCCGCATCTGCTCCGGCCGGCTGCAGAAGGGCGCGCGGCTGCTCCAGGTGCGCACCGGCAAGCAGGTGCCGGTCAACGCGCCGCTCTTCTTCTTCGCCAAGGACCGCCAGGTGGCGGAAGAGGCCTGGCCGGGCGATGTGGTCGGCATCGCCAACCACGGCACGCTGCGCATCGGCGACACGCTGACCGAGGGCGAGCCGATCAACTTCCGCGGCGTTCCCTCCTTCTCGCCCGAGCATCTGCGCCGCGTGCGCCTGGATGATCCGATGCTGGCGAAAAAGCTGAACAAGGCGCTGGAGCAGCTTGCCGATGAAGGCGTGGTGCAGATCTTCCGCCCGCTCGATGGCTCGCCGCCCGTCATCGGCGTGGTGGGGCTGCTGCAGATTGACGTGCTGCAAAGCCGGCTGAAGGTGGAATACGGCGTGCCCGCCAGCTTTGAGCACACCCAGTGGGAATATCTGCGCTGGGTGACCTCGGAGGATCGCGACGCCGTCTCCCGCTTCAGCCAGTTCAACCGCAGCGAATTGGCCGAGGATCATGATGGCGCGCTGGTGGCGCTCTTCACCTCCGACTGGCGGCGCAAGCGCGCGGAGGAGGAGTGGAAGATGCTGCGCTTCCTTGCGCTGCGGGAGCAGCATAGCCTGAGCGGGAGCAACAAGTAGCAGGGCGCTGCCCTGCACCCGCCGGGGCCGAGAGGCCCCGGACCCCGTGAATGGGAGAATGCCATGCTGACCGTGCACCATCTCGGCAAGTCGCAGTCGGAGCGGATCGTCTGGCTTTGCGAGGAACTTGGCCTTTCCTACACGCTCACGCATCACACGCGCGATGCGGTGACGATGCTCTCGCCGCCCTCCCTCAAGGCGCTGCATCCGCTGGGCGCCGCGCCTGTCCTCACCGATGGCAGCATGACCCTCGCGGAATCGGGGGCCATCACCGACTACATCCTGGCGCGATACGGGCAGGGGCGGCTCACCCTGCCGCCGGAGCATCCGGATTTCGCCGCCTATCTCTATTGGCTGCACTTCGCCAATGGCACGCTGCAACCCGTCATGGGCCGCAACATGATCCTCAATCGGCTGGACCTGCCGGGAGACAACGCCGTGCTGCAGGCCCAGCGCGGCCGCCTGGCCCGCGCCTTCGCGCTGGTGGAGGAGCGCCTCTCGCAAGTGCCCCATCTCGCCGGCGCCGCATTCACCGCGGCCGACATCATGAGCGTCTTCTCGCTCACCACCATGCGCTACTTCCTGCCGCTCGACCTCACGCCCTATCCGGCGATCCGCGCCTATCTCCAGCGGATCGCGGCACGTCCGGCTTATCAGCGCGCCATGGCCAAGGGAGACCCCGGCATGGCGCTGCTGCTGGAATAGAAAAAAGGGCCTCCGGCGGCTGGGGCCACGGGCCCCAGACCCCACTTCATTGCAACTCTTTGAGAAATTTCGCTGTCACTTCTGACGAAAGGGGTCTGGGGCCCGTGGCCCCAGCCGCCGGAGGCCTCTTTTCTTTACCCCACCATGCCGGCCGCGATCTTCTCCGCCGTCATCATCGTCGGGAAATTCGTGTTGGCGCAGGGCACAACCGGGAAGATGGAGGCATCCACCACCCGCAGCCCCTCGATGCCCTTCACGCGCCCTTCGTTATCCACCACCGCGCGCGGATCATCCTCGGCCCCCATCCGGCAGGAGCAGGAGGCATGCCAGACGCCGATCGCGGCCTTGCGGATGAAGCCTTCCAGCGCCGCGTCATCAGTCATCACCTCCTCGAAGCGATAGCCCTCGATCACGAAGCGATCGATGAAGCGGGAGCGGAGGAAGCCCGGCCCATCCATCACCGCGCTGATGACATTCGTCAGGAAGCGGTTCTTCGCATTGATGACGCCCAGCTTGCGGACGCGGTCGGTGTAGCTCGCCGGGAAATGGTCCGTCGTCACCTTGCCCAACTCGCCGCTCATCTGGATCGCCGCCATCATGCGGAAGCCGGTCATCAGGCGTTCCAGGTCCCGCGTGTCGGAGAGGAGGTTGAACTCCACCACCGGCTCGGCGTTCCAGTCGCGCGAGGCGAGGCGCACCTGGCCGGCCTCGGAATAGGTCTTGTTCACCCAAAGCAGCAGCGAGGCGACCTGCTTGCCCACCGCATGCCAGGCCGATTTGCTGACGGCGGCGGCGAACATGTCGCCCGGCGGAATGCCCTCCAGCCCCGAGGAATAGCGCAGCCCTACGAGGATGTGCCGCCGAGTCCGCTCATCCACCCGCGCGCCGCGGCGGAGGTAGGAGGAGAGCGAGACTGAGGGGTGGTCCATCAGCCCCTGGCCGACGCCGGGCAGGTTCTGCAGCACCTCGATCCCCATCTCCCGCAGATGCGCGGCCGGGCCGATGCCGGCGCGCAGCAGATGCGCGGGGGAATGGATGGCGCCGCAGGAGAGGATGATCTCCCGCCCGCGGAATTCCTGCTCCTGCCCTTTCACCAGGGCCACCACGCCGACGCAGCGATTGCCTTCGAAGATGAGCGACTTCACCTGCGTCTCGGTGGAGATGGTCAGGTTCTCCCGCGCGCGCGTCGCGCGATCCAGATAGCCCATCGCCGCCGAGGCGCGCTGTTCGCCCTCGTTCGAGATGGTCATCGGGAAATAGCCATCCTCGAAGAAGCCATTCTGGTCGGGCAGGAATTTGAAGCCGGCCGCCTTGAAGGATTCGGCGGCGGCCTTGGCGTGGTTGTTCCAATCCGAGGGCGGGATGCGGCGCACCGGGATGCGGCCTTCCTTGCCGTGGAAGGGGCCGTCGAAATCGAGATCGCGCTCCACCTTCTTGAAGAAGGGCAGCACGGCATCCCAGTTCCAGCCGGTGGCGCCGCGCTGTTCCCACTCGTCGTAATCCGTGGGCGCGCCGCGATTGGCGAGCTGGCCATTGATCGAGGAACCGCCGCCCAGCACCCGCGCCTGCTCATATTTGCGCAGCGGCGGGCGGTCTTCCGGGCGGTTGTGGGGGATGACCTGGGTGTGGACCTTCAGCTCGGTCCAGTGGAAGCGTGGGTCGAAATAGGCAGTGCCCGGGTAGCTGTCCTTGATCTCGGCGGGTTCCTCGCCGGGGGGCGTGTCAGGTCCGGCCTCGCAGACCAGCACCTTGCGGTGGCTCTGCGCCGAAAGGCGATGCGCCAGGACGGAACCGGCGGAACCGCCGCCGACGATGATGGTGTCCCACATGCGGGTCTCCACGCCTCCCAGATCTGGCCGCCAGAGCGCCGGCGGCCTTTGCGTTGGGCGCGGAATCTGCACGGGAATCGCGCTTCTGTAAAACCTGCGCCGCGCCACGCGGCCGCGGGTTCAGTCGAGCCAGACGACGGCCTCAACCTCGAAGAGCATGGGCTCCAGGGCCAGCTTCGGGACCGGCACCAGCGTCTGCGCCGGCGGGCTTTCCCCGAACACGCTCTGCACGGCCTGGGTCAGTGGGCCCAGCTTCGCCATGTCGTGATCCACCACGAAGAGCGTCAGCTTCACCACCTGGCGCGGCTCGGCGCCCAGCGCCTCCAGCACGAGCCGAAGATTGGCACAGGCCTGCGCCACCTGGCTGCCGAAATCAGGCGGGAAGGCCCCGCTGGCCTCCTGTCCGCCCTGGCCGGAAATAAAGGCGAGGCGCCCCTGGTTCGGGGTAACCACGGCGGTGCTGTAGCCATGTGGGGTGGGGTCCGGCAGCTGGGCCGGATGGATGATGACGGGGCTCGCGTTGGGCGACGGCATGTTCATGCTCCATGTCAGGTTGAACACGCCGTCTCTCGCGCCGAATGGTGCCAAAACCTGTCACCATTCGTGATAGGCTCCGCAGATGATCCCCCGCCTGCGCCACGATGCCCTCCTGCGCCTGCTGCGGCGCCAGGGCAGCATGACGGTCCAGGAACTGGCCCAGGCGGTCAGTGCCTCCCGCCGCACCATCCTGCGCGACATCGGCGCCTTGCGGGACCAGGGCTTCGTCATCCATTCCGAACCCGGCCGGGGCGGCGGGCTCCAGTTGGATCCGCAATCGGTGCAGACGACGCCGCGGCTCTCGGTGCCGGAGGTCTTTGCCCTGCTCCTCAGCGTCGCGGCCATGCGCGCGGGCGGCGCCCTGCCCTTCTCGGGCCTGGCCGATGCCGGCCTCGCCAAGATCGAGAGGGCGCTGCCGGCGGACAAGCTGCGCGATCTGCGCCGCTTGCTGGATTGCCTGCATGTCGGGCGGCTCTCACCGCAGCAGGATGTCTCGGCGCTGGGGCCGATGGATGCGGCGCTGCTGCCGGCCTTCGAGACGGCCTTCCTCCAGCGCCAGCGGCTGCGCTTCCGCTACCGGGACGCGAAGAGCGCCGTCACCCGGCGCGAGGTGGAGCCCCAGGCCATGCTGCTCCTGCCGCCGCTCTGGTATCTCGTGGCCTGGGATCCGGCGCGGGGGGATTTCCGCCATTTTCGGATGGACCGGATCAGCCGGCCAAGCATCCTGGAAGGCCTGCCCTTCCGGCGCCGGCACGTGCCCTTCGCGCAGGATGTCTGCCCCTTCCGCGACCTGCCCCGCTGAGGGGCGGCTCAGGCCGGTTCCTTGTCCCGGTCCGCCATCATCTGCTTGAAGGCCGGCCGCGCATGGCAGGCGGTGAGCCAGGCCTTCACATGCGGCGCCGCGTCAAACAGCTCCTTTGCCGGCGCGGCATAGCGGATCACCTCGGCCAGGTTGATGTCGGCCACGGTGAATCGACCACCGACCATGAAGCCGGTCTTGGCCAGCGCCGCGTCCAGCACGGCGAAGGGCGCGCGCAGCGCCTCGATCGAGGCCTGGGCCAGCGCCGCATCACGCTCCGCCTCCGGCTTGGCGACCATATTGTAGAGGATCTGAATGGTGTGCGGCTCGGCCTCGGTCATCGCCCAGATGGACCAGGCGGTCATCTCCGCATCCTCGCGCAGATCGGCCGGCGCCAGCGGGCCGCCATGCTTCTTCGCCATGTAGAGATTGATGGCGAGCGACTCGGCCAGCACCAGGCCGTCATCCTCCATGGCCGGGATGCGGCCATTGGGGTTCACCTTCAGGAATTCGGGCGAGCGCGTGTTGATCTGCGCGCCCGGCGCCAGCGGGTCCGGCAGGCGATAGCCCTGGATCACCGGCACATGGCGGAAGGGCATCCCCGCCTCCAGCGCCAGCCAGATGTTGCGCGAGGCGCGCGAGCGATAGACGCCGTAGATGGTCAGCATGGGGGCGATTCCTCCGAAGGTTATGCCAAGCCTCGCATGATCCTCCGGCGAAAGGGAGGGGGCGTCACCCCGCCATGGCGGCCGTCATCAGCCCGACATTGTGGCGCATCATCGCCTCATAGGTCGCGGCCGGGCCATCGGCGGCGGAGAGCGCATCGGCATAAAGCCGCCCGCGGATCCGCACCCCCGCCTCCTCGGCCAGGCGGCGCAGCGTGGCGGGATTGGCCATGTTCTCCATGAAGACGGCAGTGATGTTTTCGGCGCGGATCTGCCGGATGAGGGCCGCCACCTGCTGGGCCGAGGGCTCGGCATTGGTGGCCACGCCCTGGGGCGCCCGGAAGCGCACGCCATAAGCCGCGCCGAAATAGGCGAAGGCGTCATGGCTGGTGACGACGATGCGCCGCGCCTCCGGCACCTTGGCGATCTCGGCGCGCACCCAGGCATCCAGCGCCTCCAGCCGCGCCACGGCGGCGGTGGTGCGGGCGCGATACTCGGCCTCACCCGCCGCATCGGCGCGGATCAGGCCCCCTTCGATGTTGCGCAGATAGGCGATGGCCAGGCGCACATCCTGCCAGGCATGCGGGTCCTGGCTGCCGTGATTGTGGCCCGGCGTGGGTGCCGCGCGGCGCAGCGTGATGCCCTGGGTGGCCATCACATTCACCCCGGCAAAGCCGGTCGAGGAAATCAGCCGGTTGAACCAATTGTCGAAGCCCGCGCCATTGCGCACAACGATGCGCGCGCCACGCACCGCCTCGGCATGAGAGGGGCGGGTCTGGAAGTGATGCGCGTCCACATCCGGCCCGGCGATGACACGGATCTCCATCCGTTCGCCCGCCACATCGCGCAGCATATCCCCCAGGATGGAGAAGGAGGCGACGGCAACCGGACGCGGCTGCGCCCGCGCGGCGAGGGGAAGGGCGGCAAGCGCGAAAAGAGCGCGGCGGTTCATGTCGAGGCGATCCGGATGGGTTATGATATAACCTATCTGGCCCGAAACCCGGCCGCTTTCAACGCCCGAAGAGGCGCTTCAGCCAGCCGCGCAGCCCTTCGCCGCGCTTGATGCTCTTCTGATGCGCCACATGCGGCCGGCGGGCCGGGGGCGGCAGGGCGGTGGCGACGCTGTGGCGCCCCGTGTCCTGCGCCTCGATCAGGCGAAGTTCCAGCATCAGCACCTGCACCACGGGCTCGGGCGGGCTTTCGCGCAGCAGGGCATGGGCGGTGTCCGCCGCGTCATCCCAGGCTTCGGCCCGGCGCAGCGCGTCCACCACGCGCACCCGCTGCTCGGCATCGAGCGGCGGGCCGCTGCGCCACAGGGCCACGGCCTCCAGCCGCCAGGCGGCGGCGAGGTCGGCGCGGCCGAGGTCATCGGCGGTCCAGGCGGCATGCAGCGTCGCTTCGGCGGCGGCGTGCAGGGCGCCGGTTTCCTCCAGCACCAGGGCCCAGGCGAGGAAGCGCCGCGCCAAGGGCGGGTGGGAGGCATCGTTCAGCAGGGCGCGGAAATTCGCCGCCCCCACCGCCTGGGCGGCGGCGGGATGGGCCTGGGTGATGTCGGGCGCCGAATAGCCGCAATGCGGGCATTGCTGGAGCCAGCGCGCCATGGTGCCGCGCACCGGCTGGCCGGGACGGAGATCGAGGTCCGGCGCCTGTTCAGGCGCCACGGGCCGGAAGGGAACCTGTCGGCTCTCCGTCCCGCAGACGCCGCAGACTGTGCCGCTTGACGCGGCAGGGGCGGAACCAGGGTTGGGGCGGGGCTGCGACATCCCCTCTAAACTAGGGATGCGGGGGCCTTTGGCGAAGGGGGCAATTCCCGATGGCTGTGCCGCGGGGGGAAAATATCACGACCCTGGGCGTTTTTGCCGTCCGGTCCCTCGGCCGTTATGATCGGGATGCGGTGACAGGTCCGGTGCGGCCGGGGGAGAGAGCAGGCTATCCATGACGGACCGGAGTGCAGAGATCCGCCGCGCCATCGGTCGCGACTGGGAGGAGACCGGCTATTACGACGATGCGGAATCCGACGCCTGGATGGAGCCCTTCTGGCATCCGCGCAGCCCCTTCCTGGCCATGTTCCAGCAGCTGGAGCTGAGCCGCACCATCGAACTCGCCTGCGGCCGTGGCCGCCATGCCGCACGCATCCTCGACCAGGCGGGGGAACTCACCCTGGTGGATTACGCGGCCAGCAACATCGAAATCTGCCAGAGGCGCTTTGCCGGGCGCAGCCATCTTCGCTTCATCGTCAATCGGGGCCACGACCTGCCAGGATGCCCCGATGCCAGCTACACGGCGGTCTATTGCTATGATGCGATGGTGCATTTCGAGCTGCTCGACGTGATCGCCTATCTCGCGGAGATCCGCCGCGTGCTGCGCCCCGGCGGGCGCGCCTTGCTGCATGTCTCGAACAACATGCAGAACCCCGGCGGCTTCTACCAGTCGAACACCCATTGGCGGAATTTCGGCAGCCTGGATGTCGTGCGCCATGTGGCGGACCGCTTCGGCCTGCAAAGCCTGGAGCACAAGCTGCTCGACTGGTGCGGCGTCCCCCAGCTGGATGGCCTGATTCTCCTCGAGCGCCGTTAGAGCCTGATCGTCTTTGGCGGGATCACCCAAGGCTGGACCATGATCAACCTTTGCGGATCATGGCCAGGCGGCAAAGCTGCTGGAGCCGCGCGGCAGTCTGTCCTATCCTCCCCAACGGCACACCCGAAACCCGGAACCCCTGACCCCATGCCGCGCGGCGACCTCTTTCCCGACATCGCCCCCTTCGAGACGGGGCTGCTGCCCCTGGGCGAGGGGCATGTCATGTATTGGGAGCAGGTGGGCAATCCGCGCGGGCAGCCCGTGCTGTTTCTCCATGGCGGGCCGGGAGCCGGCGCGGGCGCCGTCCATCGCCGCTTCTTCGACCCCACCCATTGGCGGCTGATCATCTTCGACCAGCGCGGCGCCGGCCGCTCGCGCCCCCTGGGCGAATTGCGCGCCAACACCACGCCGCATCTGGTCGAGGATATCGAGACGCTGCGCCGCTTCCTCGGCATCGAGAAATGGCTGCTCTTCGGCGGCTCCTGGGGCTCGACGCTGGCGCTGGCCTATGCCCAGGCGCATCCGGAATGCGTCACCGGCTGCGTGCTGCGCGGCGTCTTCCTCGGCCGCGACGAGGAGGTGGACTGGTTCCTCTACGGGCTGCGCCGCATCTTCCCCGATGCCTGGGCCGCCTTCGCCGAACACATTCCCGAAGCCGAGCGGCATGACCTGCTGACGGCCTATCTCCGCCGCCTGACCGACCCCGAGCCCTCGGTCCATCTCCTCGCCGCCCGGGCCTGGAGCCATTACGAGGGGAGCTGCTCCACCCTGCTGCCGAGCCCCGAGACGGTGGCAAGCTTCGCGCAGGACCGCACGGCGCTCGGCCTGGCGCGGATCGAGGCACATTACTTCGCGCACAAGCTCTTTCTGCGGGAGGGCGGGCTCTTGGCCGGCATGCCGGAGATCGCGCAGATCCCGGCCGAGATCATCCAGGGCCGCTATGATATGGTCTGCCCGGCGGAGACCGCCTTCGAACTCGCCGCGCGCTGGCCGCGGGCGCGGCTGACGGTGGTCCCGGATGCCGGGCATTCCGCGCTGGAACCCGGCATCCGCACCGCGCTGGTCAGCGCGGTGGAACGCTTCCGGCGGCGGTAGCCGAGGCCACCGCCGCCCCAGCCCCTCAGCGCATCGGCGTGATTTCGATGGCCAGCGCCTCTTCATAGGTCATGTCCACCTGCTCACCCACGCGCAGCTGGCCGAAGAAGCGCTGCAGTTCGGGGTTGGTGGCGGTGACGGTGCGGTTCAGCCCGCCGGGGCCGGTGAAGCTGACCGTGTTGGTCGCGGTGTTCACCGCCGTGATGGTCACCCGGCCGCTGCGCACGCGCGTCACCTCGCCACCCGGGCGGGCAGCGTCGCGCTCGGCCGTCAGGGTCATCGAGGCCGGCCGCGCATTGGACAGCGGGCGCGCCACACGGGCGGCGATGGCCTGGAAATACACCACGGTGACATTGTCGCCCGGGCGGAACTGATCGAGGCGCTGCACCGCGCGGCCCGCCACCATGGTCAGCAGGGCGCCGGATTGCGCGCCGGCGGCACCGCGCACCAGCACTTCGCGGGTCGGCACATCCACCGTCTCGATGACGCCGCGCAGGATGGTGGTCTGTTCCGTGTCCACCGAGGCACAGGCCGAGAGCAGCGGCAGGGTCATGGGGAGAGCGAGGAGGTGACGGCGCTTCATGTTTCTTCTCCGTGGGTTCGGGCATTCTGCCCGCAGCGGGGTGCGATCACCCCCTATTCGTGCCTTCGCCCCCGGGATGTGGCGCGGCGCCGAACGCAAAGAGCAAAGCATGCCCTCCGGGGCGGAACAATCCTGGGCCGGCTATCCGAATTGGGCAGGATGGGCAGCCCGCCCCCGGCTCAACCCGCCGCGCGCAGCCGGCCGAGGTCGTGGCCCAGGATGGCACTCAGATTGCGCTCGATGCGCTCGGCCGGCCAATCCCACCAGGCGATCTCCAGCAGTCCCGCGACCGTTGCCGCGTCAAACCGGCGGCGCAGCTCGCGCGCCGGATTGCCGGCGACCACCGCATAGGGCGCAACCTCGCCGCCCACCACGGCGCCCGCGCCGATGATGGCGCCATGGCCCACGCGAGTGCCGGGCAGGATCATCGCCCCCCGGCCAATCCAGACGTCATGGCCGATGATCGTATCGCCACGGTTCACGCCCAGGGGCGGCGGCGCGCCCTGCCAGCCCGGGAAAGCGCCGAAGGGATAGGTGGAAAAGCCCGCCTGCCCGTGATTGCCGCCATTCATCAGGAATTGCACGCCGGTCGCGATCATCACGAAGCGCCCGATCACCAGGCGGTCGCCGATGAAATCGAAAAGGTAGGGGACGCAGCGCTCGACGAAATGCTCCGGGCCGGCCGGATCGTCATAGTAGCTGTATTCGCCGATCTCGATCTGCGGATGGTCCACCACCGCGCGCAGGAAGGCGAGGCGCGGGGCGGCGGGAATCGGGTGGCGCAGGCGGGGGTCGGGCGGCATGCGGCTCAGCGCTTGAGGAAATGCGTCGCCGTCATCTCGATCACCACCCGCTGGTCGCTGACGCGCGTGCCGATGTGGCGGAAGATCGCCACCCCCATCTCGGGGCGCGAGCGGGAGGGCTTCAGGCTCTCGACGATGCTCTCCACCGCCACCGCCTCATCCGGGCGCAGCGGGGCCGGCCATTTCGTCGTGATCTCGCTGCCGCCCAGGCTGACTTCGCGAAAGATGCCGCTGCCCAGGATCAGGCCGAAGCAGGCACCCATGGTATGCAGGCCACTGGCCACCAACCCGCCGAAGAGGGGCGCGGCCTTCGCCGCCTCGGGGTCGGTGTGGAAGGGCTGGGGGTCGAATTTCTCGGCATAGGCGATGATCTCCGCCTGGCTCAGCGCGAATTGGCCGAAGACGAAACGCTGGCCGGGGCTCAGCTCGTCGAAGGAACGCAGCGGCGTCAATGGATCACCCTCCCACCCGTCAGCCAATGGATCAGCAGATAGAGCGCACCACCGGCCAGGAAGCCGACCAGCGTGCCGTTGATCCGCACGAATTGCAGATCCTTGCCCACGCGCAGCTCGATCTTCTCGGTGATCTGCGCCGTATCCCAGCTCTTCACCACGCCGGCGATGAAATCCGACAGCCGCTGCTGGGCCGAGGGCAGCAGCGTGGCCAGCGTGCGCTCCACCGCACCGTTCAGCTTGTTGCGGGCCGTGGTGTCCTCGGCCAGGTATTGCCCGGCATTGGCCAAGGCACCCTCCAGGATGGCGACGGTGCGGCCATTGGGGTTCACCGCATCAGCCGCCAGCGCGCCGCGCAGGCGGGACCAGGCATCGCCCAGCCAATCGGCCACGGTCGGGTGGCTCAGCGCGCGGCGGATGGCCGCCCCCAGGGCTGCCGCGCGCTCGGGCTCGGTTTCCAGCCGGGTGATCTCGGCCTCGATCCAGGCTTCGAAGGCGGCGCGCAGGTCGCTGTCGCCCGGTTCCTGCTTGTCCAGCTCGGCGTTCAGCACAGCCAGCACGCGGTCCGCGACATAGGCGCCGGCGGCCCAGCCGACGACGGCGCCGCCCGTCTCGCGCACGCGGCGCTTGATCGCCTCGCGCAGCTCATCCTGCTTGGCCGCCAGCACGGTCTTGAGCTGCTCCAGCGCCAGGTCGAACACCGCCTGGTGCTGGCCGCCGGCGAGCAGGCTGCGCAAGGCGCGCGCTACGATGGGCACGGCGCCCGGGCCGCCCGCCACGCGCGGCAGCAGGCGCGCCATCAGCTTGCGCGCGCGTCCATCCTCCAGCGTCACCAGCAGGCGCGGCAGGGCGGCGGCCAGCGCCTGGGCGGCGGGGCGCGCGGCTTCGCGATCGGCCAGGAAGCCGGCCAGGATTCCCGCCACATCCAGCCGCGCGATGACGCGCTTCAGCTCGGCCTCGGTGAAGACGTGGTTGGCGACGAAGCGGCCAAGGCCCTGGCCCAGCCGCTCCTTCTGGCGGGGGATGATGGCGGTGTGCGGGATGGGCAGGCCGAGCGGGCGGCGGAACAGCGCCGTCACCGCGAACCAGTCGGCGAGGCCCCCCACCACGCCCGCCTTGGCGGCGGCGGCCAGCAGATCGGCCTGGAAGCTGGGCGGCAGCTGATAGGCCAGCCAGACCAGGCCGGCCATGACCACGAGCAGGAAGGTCGCGAAGGCGCGGTGCCGCGCGAGCGCCCGGCGAAGATCGTCATCGGGAGAAGCCATGCGGCGCTTCATACCCCGAGGGCGGTTCGCTTGGCGACCATCGCCCTTCCTGTTATGGGATAACATCATGCCCCGTTGGACACACCCTCTGGACCTTGCGGCCTCGGCGCGGCTGCGTGGCGCCTGGGCCGCCGGGCTGCTGGTGCTGCTCTGGCTGGCGATTGCCTGGGCGATGTCCGCATGACGCGCCCCGCCCTTCACATCGAGAACCTGACGGTGACCCATGGCCGGCGCCCGGCCGTGCATCATGTGAGCTTCACGCTGGCGCCCGGCGGGCTGATGGCGGTGGTGGGGCCCAATGGCGCCGGCAAGTCGAGCCTGTTGCGCGCCATTGCCGGGCTGCACGCGCCCTCCGAGGGGCGGATCAGCGGCTTCAGGCCCGGCGAGGTCGCGCTGCTGCCGCAACAGGCGCTGCTGGACCGCGCCTTCCCGCTGACCTGCCGGGATGCGGTGCTCTTCGGCCTCTGGGGCGAAAGCGGCGCCTTCCGCGCCATCCCGGCACCGGAGCGCGTCGAGGCGGCGCTGGATGCGGTGGGGCTGCACGGCTTTGCGCGGCGACCGGTGGGTTCGCTCTCGGCCGGGCAGTTCCAGCGCGTGCTCTTTGCCCGCCTGCTGTTGCAGGATGCGCCCGTGATTCTGCTGGATGAACCCTTCAATGCGCTGGATGCCCGCACCGCGGCCGATCTGCTGGGCGTGATGCGCCGCTGGCATGGCGAGGGACGGACCATCCTGGCCGTGCTGCATGACCTGGAGCTGGTGCGCCGCGAATTCCCCGAGACGCTGCTGCTGGCGCGCGAGGCGGTGGCCTGCGGCGCGACGGAGACGGTGCTTTCGGCGGAGAACCGGCTGCGCGCGCGGATGATGTCCGAGGCCTGGGCCGAGGAGGCTGAGGTTTGTGGGCGCGAAGCGGCGTAGTGGTTGGCGAGGGGGCTTTGCCCCCTCGCGCTCCTCCATCAGGGGTGAAAACCTGCTTGGTTTTCACGGCCCCTGCACCCCTATTTGTCGGAGATGCAAGAACCTGAGGTTTTTGCCGGGGTCCAGGGGCAGAGCCCCTGCATGATCCACGACATCTTCATCGCCCCCTTCGCCGAATTCGGCTTCCTCCGCCGCGCCCTGGTCGGCTGCCTCGCCGTCAGCCTCTCAGCGCCGCCGCTCGGCGTCTTCCTCATGCTCCGCCGCATGAGCCTGACCGGCGATGTGTTGGCGCATGGCATCCTGCCCGGCGTGGCGCTGGGCTTCGTGCTGGCCGGGCTCTGGCTGCCGGCACTGGCCCTGGGCGGCTTGCTGGCAGGGCTGGTGGTGGCGCTGGGCTCCGGCGCCCTGGCCCGCGCCACAGGCGGGCGGGAGGATGCGGCGCTGGCGGCCCTTTACCTCACGGCGCTGGCGGCCGGCGTCACGCTCATCTCCTGGCGCGGTTCGGCCGTGGAGCTCACGCAATTGCTGTTCGGCTCCGTGCTGGGCGTGGATGATCCGGCGCTGCTGCTGATGGGGGCGGCCGCCAGCCTGACGCTGGGTTTCCTGGCGCTGGCCTGGCGGCCGCTGATCCTGGAATGCTTCGACCCGAGCTTCGCCCAGGCGGTGGGCGTGCGCGGCAGCGTCTGGCATCTGGGGCTGCTGGCGCTGGTGGTTATGAACCTGGTCGCGGCGCTGCAGGCGGTGGGCAGCCTGATGGCGGTTGGGCTGATGATGCTGCCCGCCATCGCCGCGCGGCATCTGGCCCGCGATGTGGGGGGCATGGTGCTGGCCGCGATCGGCATCGCGCTGGTGGCGACGCTGGTCGGGCTGCTCGCCTCCTATCACCTGGACCTGCCCAGCGGACCGGCCATCGTGCTCGCCGCCTCCGGCGCCTGGCTGCTGGCGCTGGTCTTCGGCCCGGTGGACGGGCTGGTCGCGCGGCACCGGCCCGGGCGGCATCTGGCCGGCTGAGCGCGGCGCTGGCCAAGACCCTGGGAATCGTGGCACCCCGTTGCATGCACGGACGATGGGCGCGCAGTTTGGCCCCCTCCCTGCGGGCCGAGGACGTGCCATGGTGAACCTCCTGATGGGCGATGCGATCGTCGATTGGCGCAAGCCCCAGCGCCGCCTGGTGGAAAGCCCGCTGGAGGTCGTGATCGTTACCCGCTTCAATCTCTACCTGCCCCCCCACCGGACCGATCTCTCGGAGGAGGAGCGTCTGGCCTGGAGCGCGCATCGCCTGGAGCTATTCGAGCGCTACTGCCTCCGCTCCGTGCGCTGGCAATCCGCCACCGGCTTTTCCTGGCTTCTGCTCTGCGATGCGGAGCAGGAAGCCGTGGCCCGGCAATTGGAGGTGCGGCTTGAGGGAACCAGCGGCGCCCATGTCATTCGCTGCCCTCGCCATGAGGAGCCAGGGCGCATCATCCGGCAGGCGGTCGAGCGCTTCGTGGCGTCCCTGCCGGGCACGGACCGGCCGCTGATCTGCACCGTGCGCCTGGACGGAGATGACGCGCTGAACCGCCATTACCTGGCCAACCTGAATCTCTACGCGCGCTGGTTCTTTGGGCGGCGGCCCGACCGCACGCCCGTCTTCTTCTCCTTCCCGTTCGGCGCGCAGATGGAGGACGAGCGGTTCCGTGGCCTCTGCTATCCGCACAACCCCTTTGTCGCGCTGGTGGAGCGCCGGGCGGCGGAGCTGCTGACCGTCTTCTGCTGCAACCACAGCCATATCTCGGACAAGGCGCCGGTGCAGCTCATCGGCACCCGGCAGCCCATGTGGCTGCAGGTGGTGCATGGGGGGAATGTATCGAACCAGATCCTGGAGGGGACCGTCCCGCTCAGCCTCGATGCGACGCTGCGCAAGAAGATGTTCGGGCTGATGCCCTCACGGGCCAAGCCCGACTCGGCTACCCCACGCTGATCTGCGTGTAATCCTGGAACCAGCTGCGCGCCTGGATGAAGCCGCGGCAGCGCTGGCTGAGCGCGCGCGGGTTCAGGTCATGCACCACGGCCACCAGCGCGGCCTCCTCGATGAGGATGTTGTGCAGCTGGCCCATCTGCCGCGCCTGTTCGGCCGGCTCGAAGCTGTTGCGCACCACACGCAGCTGCGCATCCACCGCCGGCGAATTGTAGAAGCCCCAGTTGATCCCGCGCGGATTGCTGAGCTGGCTGTCATAGATGACCCAACCGGTGTTGGGCTCCATGGAGGGGATGGCGACGTTCATCGCATGCGCCCCGCGCGAGGCCGGGTCGCGCGCGCCGGCGCGCATCTGGTTGATGGCCGTGGCGAAATCCACCGGCAGGAAGCTGACATCGAAGAAGGCCTCGCGCAGGCCGGCCTGCATCGCCTCGTTCATCGGCTGCGGGACCATCTGGCCGCCGCCCGAGACGGGCATGATCACGCTGATGGCGCAGCGCCGCGTGGCGGAATAGCCGGCCGCCGTCATCAGGCGCCGTGCCTCGGCCACGTCATGGCGCAGGCGGAAGCTCGGGTTGCCGAACCAGGGATCATCCGGCGTGACCTTGCCCCGCGCCGGCAGCGCCGCGCCCGAAAGCAAGGAGACCATGCCGTCGCGATCAATCGCCAGGTTCGCCGCCTGGCGCACGCGCAGATCGGCAAAGGGTGAGCCCTCGGTCACATTGAGCCGCCAGGCCCAGATATGCGGGTAGCTGTTCTGCACGATCTGGAAGCGCGCCGCGCGCAGTGAGGCGATGGTGTCGGTCGGCAGGGATTCCACCAGATCCACCTGCCCCGCGCGCAAGGCCGCCACGCGGGCCGAACCATCGGGGATGGGCAGGAGGACCGTGCGCGGCGCCTTGGGGATGCGGCGCTCATCCCAATACTCGCGATTGGCTTCGAGGTCGGCGCGCTGGCGGGGTGTGATGGAGGTGACGCGATAGGGCCCGGTGCCCGAGGGGTTCATGGCGAAGCGCTGCCAATCCCCGCCCATCGCCTGCCAATGCGCGGGCGAGGCGAACCAGAGGAAGGCCATCTGGAAGGGGAAGGTCGCGTCCACCTCGCGCGTCGTGATCGCGATGCGGTGGGTGTCGAGCTTCTCATAGCTGCCGACGGAGGTCGCGCGGCCGCGCACCAGGCCCGAGCGCGTGCCCTCGAATTGCGGCGCATTGCTGTTGAAGATGCTGTCCAGGTTCCAGATCGCGGCATCGGCATCGAAGGGCGAGCCGTCATGGAACTTCACGCCCTGGCGCAGCTCGATGATCCAGCGGCGGCGATCCGCCTCATCCACCCGCCAGGAGGTGGCGAGGCCGGGGCGCAGGCCGGAGGGGCGGTCATCGCGCGAGAGATCCCACAGCGTCAGGCTGTCATAGACGAAATAGGCGCCGAAGCGGACGCCCTCGAAGCCCGCCTCGGGCCCGCCCCAGAGGCGCGGGACATCGCCGATGGACATGGCGATGCGCAGCGGCTGGGCGGATTGCGCCTCGGCCTCGCTGGCGCCGAGCGCGCCGATCAGGGCGGGGGCGGCGAGCAGGGAGCGGCGGTGCAGGGTCATGGGGGCCTCCGGTCAGAATGAAGGTTTGTTCATCCCAGCCGGCGCGAACTCAAGCGGGAAATCGCCATGAGATTGAGCAAAGGGCAAATACTTGCCACGCGGGTGGGCGGCTAACACTGCATACGCCCGAAGATTAAGCAAATAAGGCCTCCGCAATCGCATCCCGCCGCGCCACCCAGATCCGATCTCCCAACGCCGCCAGCCGCGCCAGCACCCGTTCCATCGCCGGAAACCGCCCTGGCCTTCCGCTGATGCGCAGGTGGTAGCCGATGTTCAGCAGGCGCGGATGCCCGGCCTCGGCCTCGCGCAGCAGGGTCTCCAGCGCGTCATCCACATAATCCACCATCTCCTGCGCGCGGACGAAGCCATTGGGGTGGAAGAACTTCGCGTCATTGCTGTCCAGCGCGTAGGGCAGCACCAGCAGGCCCGGATGCTCCGGGTCGCGATAGGGCACGTCATCATCGAAGGCGTTGGAGGTGTAGAGGAAGCCGCGCTCGGCCAGCAGCCGCCGCGTCCAGACGCTCTCCGAACCGCGGCAGAAGAAGCCGCGCGGCGTGGCGCCGCAGGCCTGTTCGATGACGCGCATGCAGCGGTCGAGGTCGGCCGCTTCCGCCTCGGCCGAGGCATAGTCGGAATGCGGGCGCCAGAGCCAGCCATGCACCGCCGCCTCATGCCCGCGCGCGGCGATGGCCGCGGCGAGGCTGGGCGAACGCTCCACCGCGCGGCCGCACATCAGGAAGGTGGAGGGGATGCGGTGGCGCTCCAGCGCATCCAGCATCCGCCAGAGGCCGGCGCGCAGGCCATAGGCGAAGATCTGCTCCTGCCCCATGTCGCGCGTGCCGGGGGTGACGACGCTGAGGAATTCGCCGATGCGCTCGCTCTGCGGGTCGCCATCGCCCACCTGCTGCTCGGCCCCTTCCTCGAAATTCACGGCGACGGCGACGGCCAGGCGCGCGCCATTGGGCCAGCGAAAATCCGGCCATTGCCCGCCATAGCCGATCAGATCGCGCGTCATCCTGCCCTCCTGCCCTGTCATGCCGCTGGGAAGCGTGCGATGTAGAGGATCGGGAAGCGCCTGTCTCACGCATCTGGCAGGAGAAAACCATGATGTTGTCACGCCGCGCGCGGCGCCGCGCCCTCCCGAGCGTCCCATCCCCTTCGCGCGCCATGGCATGGCGCTGAATCAGCCCAGCGGCCGCCCGATGCGCGCGGCCCGGCGCAACTCTGCATAGGAAGGTCCCGAATGGAAAAGCTCTTCGGATTGACGGAACACGGCACCACGGCGCGGCGCGAGATGGCGGCGGGGGCCGCCACCTTCCTCACCATGGCCTATATCCTGATCGTGAACCCGCAGATCATGGCAGCGGCCGGGATTGATCCGGGCGCGGCCTTCGTCGCCACCTGCCTGGCCGCGGCCATCGGCTCGGCGCTGATGGGGTTGCTGGCGAATTATCCCATCGCCCTCGCCCCGGGCATGGGGCTGAACGCCTATTTCGCCTTTGTCGTCGTGGGCGCCATGGGCGTGCCCTGGCAGGTGGCGCTGGGCGCCGTCTTCATCTCGGGCGTGATCTTCTTCGCCATCAGCGCCGTGCGGCTGCGCGAATGGCTGATCGGCGGCATCCCGCTCTCACTCAAGCTCGGCATCGCGGCCGGCATCGGGCTGTTCCTGGGCCTGATCGGGTTGAAGAATCTGGGCCTCGTCGTGGCGCATCCGGCCACGCTGGTCACGATGGGGAAACTCACCAGCGCGCCCGTGCTGCTGGGCTGCGCGGGCTTCGTGCTGATGGCCGCACTCGCCGCGCGGCGCGTGCCAGGCGCGGTCATCATCGGCATCCTGGCGACGGCGGCGGCGGGGATTCCCCTGGGCCTCACCCAGTTCCAGGGCGTCTTCGCCGCACCGCCCTCCCTGGCGCCGACCTTCCTGCAGATGGACATCGCCGGCGCCCTGCAACTCGGGCTGATCGGCATCGTCTTCACCTTCTTCCTGGTGGATCTGCTGGACAATGCCGGCACGCTCATCGCCACGACGCATCGCGCCGGCCTGATGCGCGAGGATGGCAGCGTGCCGCGCCTGGGCCGGGCGCTGATGGCGGATTCCGGCGGCGCCATGGTGGGTGCGGCCCTCGGCACCTCCACCACGGTCAGCTACATCGAGAGTGCCGCCGGCATCCAGCAGGGCGGGCGGACCGGCCTCACCGCGCTGACCGTCGCGGGCTTTTTCCTGCTGGCGCTCTTCCTGGCGCCGCTCGCGGCCTCGGTGCCGGCCTTCGCCACGGCGCCGGCGCTGGTCTTCGTCGCCTGCCTCATGGCCCAGGCGCTGAAATCCGTGGATTGGGGGGATGAGACCGAGTACCTCCCTGCCATGCTCACCGTGCTGGCGATGCCCTTCACCTTCTCGATCGCGACCGGCATCGGCCTGGGCTTCCTCGCCTATGCCGGCATCAAGACCTTCGCCGGGCGCGCCAGGGAGGTGCATGGCGCGGTCTGGGTGCTCTCGGCCTTGTGCGCCGTGAAATTCGCGGTGGGGTGATGAAGAACCCGGCCGCCTTGGCGCCACTGCGCCATCCGGCCTTCCGGATGCTTTGGCTGGCGAACCTGGCCTCGAATATCGGGCTCTTCGTGCAGAACACGGCGGCGGGCTGGCTGATGACCAGCCTCGATCCCTCGCCGATGATGGTGAGCCTGGTGCAGGCGGCCTCCATGCTGCCGGTCTTCCTGCTGGCCCTGCCCGCCGGCGCCCTGGCGGACATCATGGACCGCCGCGTCTTCCTGATCGCCGCACAGCTCTGGATGGCCGCCATGGCCGGGCTGCTTTGCGTGCTGAGCGGCTTCGACGCGCTGGGCCCCTGGGGGCTGGTGGCCTTGACCTTCGCGCTGGGAGCAGGGCTCGCCATGACCTTCCCGGCCTGGGCGGCGACCACGCCGGAACTGGTGCCGCGCGCCGACCTGATCAGCGCCATCGCGCTGAATGGCATCGGCTTCAACATCACCCGCGCCATCGGGCCGGCGATCGGCGGCCTCACCATCGCCTGGTTCGGCATGGGGGCGGCCTTCGCGCTCAACGCGATCTGCCTGCTGGTCATGGTCTGGGCGCTCTTCGCCTGGAAGCGCGAGCCGACCTCTTCGCGCATGCCGCGCGAGCATTTCCTTTCCGCCGTGCGCGCGGGGACGCGCTTCGTGGCGGCCACGCCCGCCATGCATGCGGCGATCATGCGGGCCGTGGTCTTCTTCCTGTTTGGCTCGGCCGTCTGGGGGCTGCTGCCGCTGCTGGTGCGGGACACGCTGGGGCTGGGGCCGCAGGCCTTCGGGCTTCTGCTGGGCTGCATGGGCGTGGGCGCCGTGGGGGCGGGCTTCCTGCTGCCGGCGCTACGCGGGCGGCTGGACCGCTCGGGGATGGTGCTCTGGGCCTCGCTCATCGGCGCGCTCGCCATGGCGATCCTCGCGCTGCTGCATCATTGGAGCTTCGCGGCCATTGGCATGCTGCTCTATGGCGTGTCCTGGATCTCGGCCGCCTCCACCTTGCAGGCCTCGGCGCAGATGGCGGCCCCGGCCTGGGTGCGGGCACGGGCCATCGGCATCTACCAGATGTGCTTCTTTGGCGCGCTCGCCGCCGGCTCCGCCCTCTCCGGCTGGATCGCGGGGCTGGTGGGCGTGACCTGGGCGATGGCCCTCTTCGCCCTGGGCGCCGCGCTGGGCGCCGTGCTGGTGCGGCATTGGCGGCTGGAGGGCGAGGCGCCTGCCGCCGCCACCCCGGTGGAGCTGGTCCGCCCGGCCCCGGCTGCCGCTGAGCTACGCGAATTGCTGCATGAGGGCGCCAACCGTGTGCTGGAGGTGGTGCGCTATCACGTGGCGCCGGAGGATCGCGCCGCCTTCCTCACCCTCATGGCCGAATGCCGGCTGGTGCGGCTGCGCGGCGGTGCGGCCACCTGGCGGCTTTACGAGGATATCGCGAACCCGGATCGCTGGGTGGAGCTCTGGGCCATCGAAAGCTGGGCGGAGCATCTGCGCGAGGCCGGCCGGCTTTCCGATGAGGACCGCGTGACGCTCGCCCGCGCCGCCGCGCTGAACCGCGACCCGGCGGGGCCGGAGGCGGTCCGCTACGTCAACGTTCCGGTGTGAAACGTCAGGTGGTCACGCCGGCCTTGCGCAACTCCGCATCCAGCCGGCCGGTCACCATGAGCCCGGCCATGCGGAAATCCGAGATCAGCGACCACCAGGGGTGGCGAAAGCTGGCCGGCCGGTTGCGCTCCACCACCAGATGCGAGACCCAGGCGAAGCCATAGCCCGCGACGAGGCCCAGGAAGATCAGCCACCAGGGCCCCAGCAGCAGCGCCCAGAGCAGCAGCAGAAGTCCCAGCCCGGTGCCCAGCGCATGCAGGCGGCGGGTCAGCGGTGCGGCGTGCTCGCGGAGGTAGAAGGGCCAGAACTCCGCATAGGTGGAAATCTGCGTCGTCATGGCGTCCGATATGCCATGGGCGCAGGGCTGATGTCAGCTGAAACCCAGAGCGGGCGGCGCCATATCCAACCCACACATCCGGAGCCCAAGCCCATGGCCAAACTTGCCCACACCCGCAACACGCTCGGCGAGAATGCACGCCTGGTCAGCGTCAGCCTGCTCAACGCCGCGCTGGCGGATCTGATGGACCTGACCAATGCCGTGCGCATGGCGCATTGGACCGTGCGCGGCCCGCATTTCGCCGCCCTGCATGCAAAGTTCGAGGAGTTCTACGACCAGCTGGGCGCGGCGGTGGATGACACGGCCGAGCGCATCGTCCAGCTCGGCGGAACGCCCGGCGGCACCACCCAGGCGGTGGGCGCGGCGACGCGCCTGGCCCCCTACCCGGCCGATCTGCGTGACGGCATGGCCCATGTGGCGGCGCTGGCCGAGCGCTACGCCGCGCTGGCCGGCACCACACGGGACGCGATTGATGCGGCGGCCGAAGCCGGCGATGCGGATACGGCGGATCTCTTCACCGGCACCTCGCGCATGCTGGACAAGGCGCTGTGGATGCTGGAGGCGCATCTGGACTGAGCACCCGCGGGTCGCCGCGCCGCCCTGCCCCGCCGCGTGCGGATCAGGGCCCCTGGTTGAGGCCGGCGCGGAGCGCCCGGCCCTCGGCGCCCTCCGGGTCGATCAGCCCTTCGCGCAGGAAAAGGTCGATCAGCACCAGGTTCACATTGAACTTGATGCTCTCGGTCTCGCGCAGTGCCGCCAGCAGGCGCGCCGCGGGCCAGAGCTCGAAGCGCTCCACCTCGTCATCATGCGGCTGGGGCACGAAGCTTTCGGGCAGATCCAGATCGAAGACGTGCAGCACATCGCGCCGCAGGCCTTCCTCATTGGTCAGGATGTAGGAAATCCGGCCGGTGCGGCGCGCCTGGGCCGCGAGTTCCGGCGGCAGGGAGGCTTCCTCGCCGGCTTCCTTCAGCAGGCATTGCTCGGCATCCAGCCCGGCGGGGATGCCGCCGGCCACCAGATTGTCCAGCTGGCCCGGCGCCACCGCCTTGTTGCGCGCGCGCACGCCGACCCAGACATGCAGCCCGTCGCTTCGGCGCACCAGGCCGTTCAGATGCACCCCCTGGCCGATCACGCCGAATTGCGGGATCAGCCCGCGATCCAGCGTGCCGAGCACCGGCCCCTCGGCCGTGGCGCGGATGTCGAACAGCTCGCCCCGCACTCGGCCGAAGCCCTGCTTTGCCAGGACGCGCCCGGCAGCGGCCAGGGCATCGCTGCGTTGCCCCGCGCTGCGCAGGCGGCCGGCCATGGCGACGCCATGGCCCTCGAAATGGAAATCCCTGGGCAGGAAGGTCAGTGCCCGCGCCAGCTCGGCCGAGACCCAGCCCACCTGCTCCTGCCCGAAATGGAAGGGCAGGAGATGCGCGGGGGAGGGCGCGTTGTTGCAGGCTTCGATATGGCGGTACAGCGATGTGCTCATCGCAGCCATGTGGCAGCAGGGAGGCCCGGCGGGAAGGTGCGTGGTTCCCAAAACCCGCCCGAGGCGCCACATGTGGGGCATGAGCGCGACACCCGGCAACCACCTCCGCACCCTGGGGACCATCCTCCCCTATCTCTGGCCGGAGGGGGAGCGCGGGTTGAAGATCCGCGTGATCATCGCCGTGATCTGCCTGATCGCGGCCAAGGCGGCGAATGTGCTGGTGCCCATCGCCTATGCCCGGGCGGTGGATGCGCTGGCGCCGAAGGATGGCGTGGGGGCCATGCTGGCCATCCCGGTGGCACTCGTCATCGGCTACGGGTTGCTGCGCGTCATGTCCTCGGCGCTGGCGGAGCTGCGCAACGCGGTCTTCGCCAAGGTGCAGGCGCGGGCGGCGCGGCGCGTGGCGCTGAGCGTCTTCCGCCACATGCACGCGCTCTCCATGCGCTTCCACATGGACCGGGCCACCGGAGGACTGTCCCGGGTCATCGAAAGAGGCACGCGCGGCATCGCCATCGTGCTGAACTTCATGCTGTTCAACATCCTGCCGACCATCGTGGAGATCTTCCTGGTCGCCGCCATCCTGTGGTGGATGTTCGCGCTCTCCTTCGCGCTGACCATCCTGATCACGATCGGCACCTACATCACCTTCACCCTGCTCTTCACCAACTGGCGCCTCGCCTTCCGCCGCGTGATGAACGACACGGACCAGGAGGCGAACACCAAGGCGGTGGACAGCCTGCTGAACTACGAGACGGTGAAGTACTTCAACAATGAGCGGCACGAGGCCCGCCGCTACGATGAGAGCCTGACGCGCTACGAGGCCGCCTATGTGCGGTCCGAGACGACGCTGAACATGCTCAATGCCGGCCAGGCCGCCATCATGGCGACGGGGCTCACCATCGTGATGCTGCTGGCCGGGCGCGGCATCGCCGGCGGCACGATGACGGTGGGCGATTTCGTCATGGTGAACGCCTATCTCATCCAGCTCTATCTGCCGCTGAACATCCTCGGTTTCGCCTATCGCGAGATCAAGCAGGGCCTGACCGACATGGAGGAGATGTTTCTCCTGCTCGACGTGCCCGCCGAGATCGCCGATGCACCCGGCGCGCCCGACCTGGCCGTGAGCGCGGGCGCTGTGAGCTTCGACGATGTCCGCTTCGCCTATCGCCCGGACCGCGAGATCCTGAAGGGCGTCAGCTTCGAGGTGCCGCCGGGCCGCATGCTGGCCATCGTGGGCCCCACCGGCGCCGGCAAATCCACCATCTCCCGCCTGTTGTTCCGTTTCTACGACGTGACCGGCGGCGCCGTGCGCATTGACGGGCAGGATGTGCGCAGCGTGACGCAGGACAGCGTGCGCCGCGCCATCGGCGTGGTCCCGCAGGACACGGTGCTGTTCAACGACACCATCCGCTACAACATCGCCTATGGCCGCCCCGGCGCCACCGATGCCGAGGTGGAGGAGGCCGCGCGCCTGGCCCAGGTGCATGACTTCGTCCTCAAGCTGCCCGATGGCTACAAGACCCGCGTGGGCGAGCGCGGGCTGAAGCTCTCGGGCGGCGAGAAGCAGCGCGTGGCCATCGCCCGCACCATCCTGAAGGACCCGCGCATCCTCATCCTGGACGAGGCGACCAGTGCGCTCGACACCCGCACCGAGCAGGAAATCCAGGCGGCCCTGCGCGACGTCTCGCGCGGGCGGACCACGCTGGTCATCGCGCACCGGCTTTCCACGGTGGTGGAGGCGGATGAGATCATCGTGCTGGAGGATGGCCGGATCGCCGAGCGCGGGACGCATGGCGCGCTGATCGCGGCGGACGGCCTCTATGCCGAGATGTGGCGCCGCCAGTCCGAGGCGGTGGCGGCGGCCGAGGCGGCGGCCATCGCCCAGGCCCAGGCGCAATTCGGCAGCGGCGTCAGCGCCCGCCTGGCCGAGGAGGGGGGGCGCGCCGTTCCGTCCACGGTTCAGATGAAGCAGCCTTAATCTCGCTGCCCTTCCCTCGCCCGGCAATCCGCCCCATCTGGCTGACAAGATTTGGAGTTGCCGGAACATGCAAGCTGCGGATGGGGATGCGCCCGAGGATCTGAGCCACGCGGGCTCGGTCGTGGACAAGGCCATCGAATATATGTTGGAGCAGCAGATCGCCCCCATCTCGGCCGCTTCGGCCCTGCTGGGCGGGGCGCTGGGCCTCCTCTCCCGCAGCATGGATGACCGTTCCATCGCGGGCGTGCTGCGCCAGGCGCTGGCGAGCGTGGAAGCCGGCGAATTGCGCCAATTGCCGACACTGCCCAAGGGCTGAGGGCGGCGGCCCGCTTGACTCGCGGGCGGGGGTGCCGCATACGCCGCCCTTCGTTTTCCACCCGCGCGCCCATCCTGGCGCGCGCTTTCTGTGCAGGATCATCACCATGGCTCGCCGCTGCGGCATCACCGGCAAGGGCGTTCTGTCTGGCAACAATGTCAGCCACGCGAACAACAAGACCCGCCGTCGCTTCCTGCCCAACCTGCAGGAAACCTCCTTCTATTCCGACGTGCTGGCCACCTCGATCCAGCTGCGGCTGACCACGAATGGCATCCGCACCATCGAGCACAATGGCGGCATCGACGCCTTCCTGCTGACCACCAAGCCGCGCAACCTGCCGCCCGAGGCGCTGGTGTTGAAGCGGCGGATCCTGCGCGCGCAGGCCAAGAAGGCGGCGGCCTGAACAAAAGGGCCTCCGGCGGCCGGGGCCTCAGGCCCCGGACCCCTTTCGTTTTGTGTTTGAAGGATGGGGGCCGAGAGGCCCCTTTTCTGTTTGGCGCGCCCTGAGGGAATCGAACCCCCGACCTGAAGCTTAGAAGGCTCCTGCTCTATCCAACTGAGCTAAGGGCGCG
>JAIYDS010000044.1 GCA_027487385.1 Acetobacteraceae bacterium
CGCCAGGCCACCAAACCGAAAACCTTTTTTTTCCAACAACTCACGCGGGGTGGAGCAGCCCGGTAGCTCGTCAGGCTCATAACCTGAAGGTCACAGGTTCAAATCCTGTCCCCGCATCCAACGATCCCAACACTTCCCCAAATCGCCCGTAACTCCAACGAGTCACGGGCGTTTTGCCATTCTGGGCCCGGAGAACGTCACCAGAACCGCTGGCCGCCGACGCCTCAGACGCCTGCAGGAAAGCCGCCAAATCACCCTTCAGCGAGATCTCCACCTCGCCGCGGCGCTCCCCCGGGAAAATCAGGATCGCCTCGATCAACTGCCGAAGCGCCTCAGTGGCCGCCATCGCCGTTTCAGGATCGGTCAACGCCTCCTCAAGCGCCTCGACCCGTCGGCGATAGAGTGCCGGAAGGTTCGGATGAGGCGTGGGCACCGCCTCGGGCTGCTCGGCCGCCGCCATCTCCGCGGCCAGCTCCACCTGGCGCGCCTCGACCTTGCGGAGTTCCGCCACCATGGCGCCGCTCCCATGACCTTCCTTGATGAGGTCGAGGAAGTTCTGGACCTGACGGGCAAGGCGCGCCTGCTCCTGAGCGAGCCGAACACTGCGAGCCCCGCGCTCGCGGTTGGCCGTCTGAATCTCGACCACGTAGCTCCGTACGAACTCCTCGACGAGTTCTGGCACCAGCAGGCGTTCCTTGAGCCCGACCAGGACGCGATCGGTCAGGACCTGACGGCGGATGGTCCGCTTGTTGGAACAATTTCCTCGCTCGACATGGTTGGCGCAGCCCAGGCGTCCCTCGGCGCCAACAACCGTCATGGGGCCTTGGCATACCCCGCACCGGACCAGCCCCGATAAGAGCCATGGTGCACGCCGTTGCCGCCCAAGCCGACGGCCCATGTTGGCGCTGTGGAAGGCCGATTCGTCGGTCTCGGCCTTGGTGCTGCTCGCACGCAGGCGAGCTTGCGCCCCCTCCCAGACCTCCTGCTCAAGGATTCGCAGATCCGGGACGGCGGTCACCACCCAGCTCTCGGGCGGGTTCAACCGCGCGAGGCGCCGACCGGTATTGGGATCTTTGACGAAATGCTGCCGGTTCCAGACCCGTTCACCCACATAAAGACGGTTGCGCAGCAGCCCCGTCTCCCGCGCCGCACCCCCCAGGAGCATGGACGCTGTCCATTTCCCGCCGCGAGAGCCCGTCACGCCCTCGGCGTTCAGCGCCTTTGCGATCGACCGGGGCGATTGGCCATTCGCATAGGCCCGGAAGATGCGCCGCACCACCGCGGCCTCGTCCTCGGCGATCTCCAACTCCCCCGTGATCGGGGTCCCGTCCGCCTTGAAGCCGCGCCGGGTCCGATACCCGAAACACAGACCACCGCCGCTCGCCCCCTGTCGCACCCGCCCCTCAAGCCCGCGATGGGTCTTTTGCGCCAGATCTTTCAGGAAGAGCGCCGACATCGTGCCCTTGAGGCCGATATGCAACTCCGAGATCTCCCCTTCGGCGACCGTCACGATCCCCACATCGGCAAAGCGCATCTGCTTGTAGAAGCCGGCGATATGCTCCTGGTCCCGGCTGATCCGGTCCAGGGCCTCAGCCAGCACCAATCGGAATCGCCCCGAGCGCGCGTCCGTGACCAACTGCTGGAAGCGCGGTCGCGCCGTACTCGCCCCGCTGATGGCATAATCGGCATAGACCTCGCCAACCTCCCAGCCCTCCCGCTCCGCCCGAGCGCGACAGATCCGGACCTGATCCTCAATCGAATGCTCGGATTGCGCGTCAGAACTATAGCGAGCGTAAATTGCCACGCGCAGGCTGCGAGAGGGGACGGGGTTCCGGTGGGTCACGAGCGAGGACTCCGGCGCTGACGTTGAGAGGTGAGCCAAGGATGAGGCGCATCCGGCTTGGCCGCCAAGCCGGATTTTGGGGCCGCCGCGCGTCTCGGCCTCGCGCTCGCCTGCGTTTTGATGCCGAGCTGGCGCCGCATCTCCTTGAGGTTACGGGCGTACCGGAGAGCCGCGTGCAGGCTGTTCGCCTCCGCGTAATGCTCGGCCGAGACCTCCACCGAATTGCCCTGCACCAGTGAAGCGTCGAAGGCGAGTTCCGGGGAGCGGCGCGCGGCGGAAATCCGATTCCACTTGCGGAACGCGTGCGGGCCATAGGCCTTGCCGAGCCATTCGAGGGTCCGACGTTCGCAAATCTGCTGAAGCCCTTCGCGGGTCATCGGACCCTTCATGCCCATCCAGAGATGCTCCCACTTTCCGGCATAGGGGAAGCCGGCGCGGGCCAGGCGCAGGTAGTCGGTGACCCACACGGAGCATTCCTCGTCGAGAGGATAGTCGATACGGCTATCGGCCTTGGTGTCCTCTTTTGGGAAGCGGACATTCCAAAGCCCGTCGCTCGTTTGCCAGATATGCTCGCCCATCATCATCTGGACCAGGCTGCCGACCCGCGGGGCCCGCATCACGAGAATGCCGATGAGAGCCACGTCCCGCAGAGCCTGACGCCGATCCGGCCCGTCCTTCTCCATGAGCGCGCTCGCATGGAGCCGCTGGACGTGGAGCAGGATGTCAGCGACGTCGTACGCCACGGTTGATTTGGGCTTCCCTGGGATCGCACGCTTGAGCGAGCGGCCACCGGGTCGGCGCATCCACAGAAGATCGGCATGAGGCGCCATCAACCGTAGGGCGGCATGGCAGTTCACGAGGTATTGGCGGAGCGCGGTCGCCGCGAGACCGCGTTCGCGAAGGCTCAACAGCCACTTGTTCAGCCGCGCCGGGGTGGCCCGCTCCACCGGCGTCTCGCCCTCAACCAGCTCTCCAGTCCGAGCCAGGAAGGCGAGGTAGTGACCATACCCGGTCGCGTAGCCCTGCAGCGTTTCTCTCGAGAGGCGGTGGCGAGCGCCTGGCAGCTCGAGATCCTCGTCATCCCCGTCGAGAGCCAGCTCCCAACTGGTGCGGTCCGATGCCGGCCATTGCTCGGGCTTGAGGCAGAGGCGCTCGCTCACGGCCTTGCTCCCCGACGAGGCATACCTCGATCCCTGCGCGGGGCGCGGAAGCTGGGTGCTGCCGCCTCGAGCTGGGTGGTGCGTCGCAGATTGCGGAGCCCGACTGAAAGGCGGCGGGCGGCGGCGTGGCGGTTCACCCGGCGGTAGTGGCGTTCGGCCATGGCGAAGCCCGCATGCCCCAGGATCAGTCGGACATCCTCGATGGCGTGCGGGTTCATCTCCATGATCACCGTCGCCGCGAAGCAGCGGAAGCTGTGGACCGTCATGTGGAAGCCGAGCTCCTTCTCCAGCTCCTCCATGATCGCGGCGCTGAAGCCCTGGGGCGCGCGCGCCCGGTCTCTCGTATCCCGATTCGGGAAGAGCCAGCGCGTCTCCGGATGCGGACCGATGGGGCGGAATGCGTCCACGTACTCCTGGAGCAATTCGGCGCTTTCCTCGTCGAGGATCGTCTCGACGACATGGTCATTCTTGTTGGCCGTCACCCGAAGAAAGGCTGTCGGGCCGCCCCGGCGCTGGCGCTGGATGCGCAACTCCTCATCGAGGGTGAGCTCGGCCAGATCGCTCACCCGCAGAGGCAGGTTGAGCTCGATCTCCACCGCGACGGCAACGGCCGCCAGCCAGCATGCCTCCATGGGCTTGGGGGGATGGTCGATCCCCTCGGGGGACACCCAGCCGTCCCGCGTCTCGCGCGCGCGTTCCATCAGCTTGAAGGGGAGGTTGAGCAATTTCCCACGCGCGACCGGGTCGGTGAGGCGATCGAGCAACTGGGCGTTGCGCTCCGTAATCTCTTTCTGGCGCTTGGGGCGGTAGGCACGCAGAGCGCGCCGAAGGACGGCGCGCTCCGCCTCGGGCAAGTTCAGGAAAGCCGCGACTGCGGGGAGCGTGTCGGCGATGGTGGCGAGGCCGGCGGTCACCTTGCCGCCGAGGCGCTCGCGGTTCCAGCGCATGCTGCGCTTGCGCACATCTGCCCGAAGCAGCCATTCGAGGCCGTTGATCTCATCAACGGGCGTTCCCGTCTCGACGGCCCCCCAAAGAAAGAGACGCAGGCCCGTGAGGCGTGCCCGAATGGACTCCTCGCTCATCGGCTCCCGCACATCCGCCTCCTCGCCGAAGAACTCCTCGCCGGAGCCGCGGCACCAGTCGACGAATTCCGCGACCTGCCGCTGAAGGCTGATGCGGTAGGTGGTGAGTGCCGGAGAGAGGGTACGGTCCGGATCCGGAGGGAGTGTCAGCTCGGTTTGCGGCCAGCCGGGCAGAGACTTGGCCATTTTGTTCCACTGGCGAGCCACCTCGCGCACATTGGTGCGGTTGTTGGCGCCGCCCCGCTCGGCCTGGCGTTGATCCAGGTAAGCGACGAGCGTGTCATTGGTCACAGCCTCAGGCGCGATGCCTCGGGTGGCACAGAATCCGAGAAAGGCGCGGAGACGATGCGGATGGAAGCGCGCCGGCAACTGGCCGATGAGTTCCGTCCAGCGCGAATCCTCCACCGGCTTGCGCTCGCGAACCGGGGCCAGCAGGCCGCAGCGGCGCAGGACGTCGCGGAGGCCACTTCGGACATTGCGGAGGCTCACGTCGGAGATGCCAAGCGTTGAGGCGCGCGCCGCATCGATCTCTGGCAGGCAGCGGGCTGGGTCCAGGCGGACGATCTCAGGCGGACGCTTGCTGCCACCAAGCCGGCAGTAGGTCCTCACCGCCGTGCTGAGGTTCCGGCGGTGGTCGGGGGACTTGTCCACCCAGGTCTGGATCATGGCCAGGGCCTGGGCGGCGGTAGGGATATCAGGCCTGCTCATATCGATCACCTCTGAGTCGGAAAGAGACGGAAAAAAATGATTCTGGCAACTGTGAAAATCCGGTGTTGTCGTAGGTGCCAGTCTCATTTAGATTCGGTGAATGGCCCGGATTTGCTGGGTTTCCCTGTGCCCAGTAGCGCCTCGACATCCGAGCGCCGATAGTAGCGACGCTTACGGATCCGGATCGGGACGAGGTATCCCTCAACCTCCCAATTGGTCAGCGTCCGAAGCTGCCGCCCGAACAGGTCCGCGACCTCACGAGCGGTCATGAGCGGCTCGAGCTCCGTCATGGCTCGCGCTCCCCCTCAGCGGGGCGTTTAGCCGTCGATTGGCCGTAGATCCTGTCGAGGTGCTGAAGATACGCATCAGACGCGGCGAGGAAGGCGAGGCGCCGCACCAGTGCGATAAGCGACCGATGGGTCGGCCTCTGACCATTGATGAGGCGTGCAGGGGCGCCGGGCTCTTGCGGAGCCATCAGCGCTGCGAACCGTTCGGGGACAGGGGCTTTCGTCATGCCCCATCGGTGTCACGGCCCCCGAGCGCCGAGGTTTCACCTGGTCACGATTTCCGGGAGCGACCGCATCATTCCAGCAGCAGGCGAACCATCGGAACGGGTTTCGCTCGGCCCTCGCTGAGGCTGGCCCTGACCGCAGGGAGGTAAGCCTCGCCTCGGAGGATCACCTCACGGGCGAACCCCGGCATTTGAAGCAGCACAGTGGCAGGGATGTTCGGCCTCGGCGTGGTAACGCCATTTCCATCGTCAACGTGGACGGTTCCGAAGCCCTTGGACTCCCATACGCGCGGGGACTCGAACGTCTGAACCAGTTGGTGCTCAGCCATATCAACCAGCTCGGCGAAGGCGGACGCAAGGTGCACGACCGGACGGGCGGGCTTGATGACGCGCGTTATGAAATTCTTGGGTGCGGCCTCAGATTCGCTCATCGACGGCATGCGTGATGGAAGAGGACGCTCTCCTCGCCGTGCGGCGGCCTCAGCAGCGGCGGTCTCGTGCCACATAGTGCGCTCGATTTCGTCGCTCAGCTTTCGGCGGCGCCTGAAAGCCGGCGGCAAGGAGCCCACTGGGGTACCGGTCCGCGCCGCGTCGTGTCGGCCGATACTTGGAATCAGCGCGTGAGCAGCGGCCAGGGCGCGAGCTACGCGCGTGAACGCAGTCGTCTCCTTGCGGTGGATGAGCGCCAACGTGAAAGGAAGACCGTTCTCAAGCCCCTGATCAGCTGGCGTCGTCAGTCTAGCGATGCGGAGTTTCAGGATTTCCCTCGTCTCGTGCCACCGAATGTCGTCTGCCGAAGTCGGCGGCAACGCCATGATCGCAAGGAGGAAGGCGGGGAGGTGCTCCTCCGGCGTGTCCTTGGGAATGATGATATCGATCGTGGTGAGGGGCTGGGGGGCGGGGGCAGCAGGCACGGCGGCGATTCTCCTGCCACCGAATCTACGGACGTCGTCGCGTGCCTGGAAGGCAAGAAAATGCGCGGCTAGGAGGTTCGCAGGGCGCGGGCCGGGCGATTGGCGAAACAAGGAAGTGTCTTTGTATTGTGGTCCGAAGCGTCACACTTTCCGGACCAGCGGCAACGCCTCGACTAGCCTGTACCGGCTCGGATCGCCCGGACCTTTCCCGCCCCGATGCGTCAGCTCCAGCAGCCCCGCCTCGATCAACTCGTCGCGCGCCTGGCGGATCGCCCGCTCACCGAGATCCCAGACGATGCCGGCCGTGGCCATGGCACGCGGCGAGATCGCGAAATCTGCCGCCCTGCTGCCGTGATTCCTCCGCAGGCATACGAGAAGCGCCAGCGCCGCCGCCGTCCGAAGGCGCTGCCCCTCCTCCGTCGTGATACGCGTCACCCCAGCGCTGCTGACCCAGTTCTGCCCGATTTGCTCGTAGCGCCAGGCGCTCGCAGCGATGCGTCGGATCTCCTCGATCGACAGAGGCGGATCACACATGTTCCGGTTCACGTCCATGAGGCTGGCCACCAGCCCCTGAAAATCGACCGCGTGCTTGGCCAAGCGCAGCGCCCATCCATGGCAAGTGACGTTGCGCTCCCCGTGGGGAACCTTCTGAGCTCGGGCGGGGGGCTTGGGATCGCGAACTTCCCCGACGCTCATCAAGGCGTCCCGCGCCTGCGCCGCGAGAAGGGCCGCGCCCTCCGCCGCGATGGTCGGAAGCTCCGCCAGTTGCTCCAACCTACCCCGTAGGAACCGATAGTTGCCTGTGCTGTCGCCGGCCCTTCGCGTCGGCGGGATCACCACGAAGCCGCGTGCGGCTTTGATGTCGACGGCGAGACCCACGCGTCGAAGGTTCGTCGACCGCTCACCCGCGAAGCGGTACCAGAAGTGGCGTCCGCCCGAAGGCGTTCGTACCTCGATACAGGTCGGACCGAAACGCGTCTCGATCATGGGGATGAGGGCCGGGTCGTCGACGTCCACGACGGTGATCGGCGTGCGGCCGACGCCGGTCAGGATCCCGATGCCGGCGGCCTCAGTGAGTGGCGCCGACAGCAACCTCTCCAGGTACTGGCGGTCCATTCTGTTCGCGAGGCCACGGTAGCGAATGAGCGGCTGCTTGCCGGTGTCCCCGCCGCAGGGGACCGGGATCAGCCCTGCCTCGAAGACGGTCATCGCCGACGCTCGGAACGGCGCGAGAGTAGGAACTCCCGGTTGCGGACTCGCCTTTCGGCTGCGGGAGCGTGAAGGGGGTTTCTGTGTCATCCCCGTTCGCTGCCGCCGCCGAAGCGCGCGGAGGTTTCACTTGGTGTCGATTTCTCCCAACCGCGTCATCGCGCCCCCCGAAACGCAGAAACGGCCCCGACTTTCGTCGGGGCCGTTTCGTTGGGGGTGCCTGGTCGGTTGTGTCAGGCGATGGGCGGAAAACCTCGGTGCGTGAAGAGCATGTTGACCGCCTCGACCAGAAGGTCATGGGCGTTCTTGCGCTCCTTGGCCGCGAGAACCTTCAGTTGCTCCCAGGCGCCTGGGTCCAGGCGCAGGGTCTGGCCGATCCGCCCATCGGCCGTCGTCCCACGCAGATGTCTCGCTCCTCGGCGGCGCTGAGGGCCGGGAGGAGGAGGGGCTGGGAGATCGAGAGCCGGTTGGGGCGGGTCCGCTGGCGGTGCCGATTTCGGAGGTTTGCTCATGGCCGACCTTCGTCACAGGGGTTGAGGTTGGGGACGTGCAGCCGGCATGCGGCTGCGCGCCCCGGAGCGCACGGCATAGTGCCGGCGCCCAGTGGAGCTGGGGTCATCAGTGATCCTGGTTGTGGGGAATGAGCGCACGACGCTCGACCAACTATATACCATTAAAATATAATCAAAACAATGTCTTATTTTATTCGGTCGGAGGTGGCACTGAGAAGCCCGCCAAACTCCACTGACACGGGGCGCCTCATGGGCGCCTCGGTGACCTCGCGCATCATGGTATACGATGCACCAGACAGCGACCTGTCATTCCTAGAGCGAGGGTTATTTGAGCGACTTTAGAGGCGCGCGAGGGTCCAGCACCGGAGACGACTTCCACGAGTTGTGGGCAACGCGCCACGCACTGAGGCTCCTCGACCCTAGCGAGGACCTCCGAGCCCTTACCGCCGAGGGTCTGAGCGCGGCAGACGAAGAAGGAGCAGCACCGGACGCCTGGGACGGCGTCGACTGTGCCCTGTATTTCGGCGGCGATGATGCGGCCACGGCTAAGCGGCTGCGGATCGAGCAGCTAAAGTATTCGGCCGCCGACCCCACCGCACCCTGGACTGTCGCGCGCCTCGTCGCGGGGCGTCGGCGGGAACAATCGGTCATCGCCAAGCTTGCTAAGGCTTGGAAAAAGCTAGCCGATCGCCGCCTCGGCGTGCCCGCGCCGGAGGCTGTCTTGGTGAGTAACCAGCCCGCCGCGCCAGAACTCGTCGAGGCCGTCACACGGGCGGCGACTATGCTCAAGAAAACGCGTCGAACGAAGCCATTGGCGAGCGCGCCTGGTGAGGTGCGTCTGGCTTACGCCACTGGCTTATCTTCAGAAGACTTTCGCTCGTTCGCTGCAGCGCTGACCTTCGAGTGCGGGGCAGGTTCTCGCTTCGCCTTGGAGGAGAGGGTCCTCAAGGTCATTTCAGGCTGGGTCGATCAGGACGTCCAGCCGCTAGCGACGTTGCTGCGTCAATTCGTCCGGCAGCGGATGAGGCCAGAATTCGCAGGCGAGTCCATCACCAGGGAAGGACTGATCCTCGGCGTCCTCGGCACGTCTGATGCCCAAGCCGTCTTCCCTTGCCCCCCGGAGATCGCTCGCACCCAAAAGCCAATCAGCCGCGAGGCGGTCCGCGGAGCGATCGACCGAGTGCTCGCGGGGACCCAGTACCTCTGCCTGCACGGCATCGGAGGAGCGGGAAAGACCACGGCACTGCAAGAGATCGAGGCGGCTCTCCCGGAGGGTTCGCTCATGATCACGTACGACTGCTACGGGCAAGGGCGCTACCTGGACCCAAGCGCTCTGCGCCACCGCGGCGAGGAAGCGTTCTTCCAACTCACCAACGAGGTCGCAGCCCGCCTGAGGCTGCCGCTCCTGCTAACGCGGCGCCCCGGCGCGGACCTGCCGCGCCTATTTGCGAACCGGCTGGCGCACGCCGCGGGCGCTCTCGAAGCCCGGGACACCAAGGCGCTGCTCGTTATAGCAGTTGACGCGGCAGACAATTCGGTTGCCGCCGCGGAGCAGCGGGCGCGCGGCGAAACGCCATTCGTGCATGACTTCGTTCACCTGCGCGCATTGCCGTCCAATGTACGCTTGGTCGTGACGGCGCGTACCGGACGGCTGGACCAACTACGCCTGCCGCACTGGTTCCAATCGATCGAGATCGGACCGTTCAACCGCACCGAAACTGCGGAGAATGTAGCGAGGATTTGGGATGCTCCGGGGCCATGGATAGACGATTTCCATCACCTCTCGAGCGGCGTGCCTCGTGTGCAGGCCTACGCCTTTAAGGTGGATGGGCGCCCGCCTCGGGCGGCCCTGGATCGGCTCAGGCCTTCCGGCAAGTCGCTCGACACCATTTTCAGGGAGCAGTTCGGAACCGCGCTGGACAAATCCGGCATTCGTGAGCAGGTGGCGAGCCTCTGCGCAGGCCTTGTTGCCTTACCTCGTCCGGTGCCGCTCTCGGACCTCGCTGCGGTGCTGGATCTGAGCGAACAGTTGCTCACCGACATCTGCGTCGACCTCGCTCCCGGCATTCGTCTCCAGGACCGCAAAGCTGGCTTCGCTGACGAGGACTTCGAGGCGTTCGTGCGCGCCGAAGGCGCGGCGGAGCTGCGGCGAGTTGAGGCGCGGGCGGCGACGTGGCTGCTGTCGCGCTCCCGCAGCGACGTCTATGCCGCCCTGAACGTCGCAGCGGCCCTCGCCGCAGCTGGGCGGGGCGCCGACCTGCTGCGACTTGTCGAGGAAGAGCCGGCGCCAATGGCCGTCGTGGACCCCGTGCAAAGGAGGGAAGCGGAGCTGCAGCGCCTTCGGTTAGCCATGAAGGTCTGCCGGGAGGCGGGGGACCCGGCGCGCGCCCTTCGCTTCGTGCTTATCGGTGCCGAGGCCGTGAGAGCCGAGGCAGCCGTCCGCGACCTCCTCATCGAGAACCCAGATCTCGCGGTCCGCGCCGCCGCCGATACAATCAGTCGCCTGGTCCTAGCGGATCCTGAACGCGTCTCATCGCATGGGCGGCTGTTGCTGCAAAAGCTCTCGGCCGACGCTGATCGGGGCGACGGCATCTCGGTCCGGGAAGGGAGGCGCCTGCTGCGAGCCTGGTTTCAGCGCCGCAAGCTGGAAGACTCCCAAGTAGAAGTACTCCGCCGTGGCGGTTGGACGATCAAATCGTCCGATGTCGTGAGCAGCGTAGAGGCGGCGTTTGTGCTGGATGGCCCCGCCGCAGGTCTCAACGCCGCTCTTAGTTGGACGCCGAGGCGAACCGCCCTAGAGGTTGCGCTCGCGCTGCCATCTCGTTTGGTCGCCAAGGGGCGTACTGTCGACCTGGAGGGGTTCGTAGCCACTCGCCACCTAAGATCGGTGGCGGCGCTTTTCATTCTGGTTCCGCTCGCCATGGCCGGCTGCGCGGTCGATGCCGGGCACCTGGCCGAAGGCATTGATCGTATCCGCCGGCGCAAGCTCGGCCTTAAGAGCTTCTTCGAGGACTTCCATCATGGCGACGACTGGTCACTGCACGGGGGCGTACTCGACACCGTGCTTACCGCCTGCGAGGTGCTGGCGAATCGGGGCGCGGCAACAGGCTTGGTGGACGAGGTCCTGGACGCTTTCCTCGTGCCCGCGCATCGGCGCATGGAGGCGCGCTTCACACACGAGGCGGTCAAGCTCGACCTACTTTTCCGCGCGTATGCGCTGCGGGAGGCGCGCGCTGGTCGGAGACCCGAGGCGGACGAACTTTTTGTGCCACGGCCAAAGCCGCAGGCCAAAGGCATCCAGAGGACCAAAGGGGACGACCGCAACGAGGAACACGACCGGTCCTTGCACGAACTGGCGGGCTCGATCTTCCCAGCGTACGCCGCCGTGGCGCTGGCGCTGGCGAGCAAGCGGACTGACACGCAACTCGAAGCCGAGTTGCGCGCAACTGTTGGACGTCTTGGAGACGCCGAGTGGCGGTTCTCTCGGCGCGAGAGCCTCCGCCCGCTGCGCCGCCTCGCCGCGAGAAGCTCACTGGTGCTCCTCGCAGCCGGGTACGATCCACACATGCTGATGCGCCACGCGACCGCGATCCATGGACGCTGGCGTAGTGGGCAAGACCGTCCCTACGAGGGCCTCGTCGCCCGCCTCAGCCTCCGCAGGGAGTTGCACAATTCGCTGTTGGATGACTTAGCGGCAGTCGCCGCTGAGACGCGCGGCTTGAGGATCGGGGCGAGTGAGAAGACGCAGATGCTCGTTGAGTTGGCCCGCCAGCTTCTGCCAATCAGTTCTGCGGACGCTGCCCAGGTGTTCGGCGATGCCGTCCAGGTAGCCGGCGAGCTTGACCGGGAGGCAGTCGCTCAGCTTCGTCTGCTTGAGGCCCTCGTCGCTCGCGGTGTCGGAGAGTTTCAGGATACGCGGGCGACCGCCCGCCTGCTGAGCGACGTTGCAGCCGACGCCGCGATCCGCCTCGACGGGGAGGACGCATTCAGATGGCACGATGTCATGGCCGCTCTGGCCCGGCTCGACCCTCCTCTGGCATTGGCCAACGCGGGCCGCTGGGATGCTGAAGGGCTGGCGCGCCTCAGCGAGTTGCTGCCTCCCTTGCTAAGCACAGCGCTGCAAACGGGGGCCGTCTCGCCGGCCCAGGCCGCAGCCCTTGCACTGCTCGTCGACGACGACGGTGGAGTGCTTTGCCAGTCCTTGCGACTGGCAGGTCTGGCGAGCGATGCTCAACTTACTTCATTCGCCGAGGAGGCCGCGCGGGACGTGCTCGTGCGCTCAGGCGACCGTGGCCTCTCTGATGTGGCGCGCTGCGTCGAAGCGCTTGGCCAGCATGGCCCGTGGGCAAGTACACTCTATGCACAGGAGAGTTTCGTCGCCGCTCTGCCGGTCGAGTCTACGCTTGGTCATGGCGTCACCAGTAAGGGCCAGGAGGCAACATTAGGACTCATCGCCGAACAGAAGTGGCCGGACGCGGTGCTCCTCGATGGCGCGGCGTTGCAGGCGACGGTGGCCGATCTACGAGAGCGCGCACACGCCGAACGCCAATATCACTCCGTGGCCGATATCCTCGAAACGGCGCGCCTCTGCGTCCCGCCGGCCCGACGCTCCGAGCACCTGACGGCAATCGCCAGCTTCGACGAAGCTGAGGTCTCGACATCCCTAGCTGAGGCGCTCCTTAAGGCCATTGTCGCGTGGCGGACGACCCCCGCGGTTCGGGCGTGGTGCCGGACGAGTCTCCCCGCCGTGATAGTCAGATGGCTGCCGGAGCTGGCGCTTCACCTGCCGTACGGCCATGACCACGTCACTACCGCTTTGACGCTGATCGACACCGACGTTGGTAACAGCCACGACCTCGTCCTGCGCGGTATCGAGCAGCATGTCGAGCAACTCGGCTCCGAAGTTCTTTTCGCATTGGCTGGTCTATTGGGCGCGCGGCTTACCGGGAAGGATGCTGCGGACCTTGCAGATTGGTACCTGCAACGGCTCAACGGCCGGATCGCAGCGACCGACCGCGACCAGATTGCACCATGCGCCTCCCTACCCAAGACAACCGAGGAGTCCGCGGCGCGCTTTCTCGTCGCCTGCATGGCGGACCGCGACACTCGCGTGCGCTGGCGGGCGGTGCACGCCGTCCGGCGCCTCGCCCGCACCGGCGACGATGCAGTGCTCGGTGCACTACTTGGCGAGTACCGGCGGCGCGAGGACCCGGCCTTCCGAGGCGCGGCCGCCGGCTTTTTTTGGCTGGCCGCTCGTCTGTGGTTCGTAATTGCGTGGGATCGCCTGGCCGGAGAGCATCCAGCCGCTTGCAGAGTCGCGGCCCCTCTCCTGCTCGATATCGCGTTAGACGAGGCTTTCCCCCACCTGCTCGTGCGATCTTTCGCGAGAGACGCCTGCGAGAAGCTTGTCGCTGCAGCTGTGCTGAGCTTGACCCCGGGGCAGGCAGCGCAGCTCAGTCGGGTGAACGAGACGGCTCTGCCGCGGGCGGCGCGGGCGCGTTCCTCCCAGAGGGGCGGCTGGCTAGTTTTCGACCGTGATTCGGCGCGCTTCCGTTTCGACCCGATGGATACCATCCCGTACTGGTACGAGCCTATGCTCCGGGCCTTCGCGGATGTGGACATGCCGCGCTTCCTGTCGGTGGTTGAGAGCTGGATCGTGGACGCCTTGGGTTACGACCGCGCGGCAGTCGACGCTGACAGAGCCAAGCGACGACGCCACCCCAATGACCACGATTGGGCGATCGGCAGCCACCGGCACGGTTCGTCGCCGACGATAGAGGACCTCAGGACGCATTTGGAGTGGCACGGTATGTGGTGTGCCGCCGGGGAGTTGCTGAAGGTCGCACCCTTGGTGACCTACGACGGCGACGATCTGTACGACTGGGACCAGCTAAGTGAACGCGTCGCGCGATCGAAGCTGTCGGAGCCGCCCCTCTGGTCGGCCGACCTCCTCGTCCCGACGCCCCTACGGCCAAGTTACTGGTGCGAGGACAGGCGGCCCTTAGCCGAGTGGGCTAGCGCAGTGATGGAAGCCCACCACCGGGGCGAGATGCTGCCAGCTGACCGGCCCGGCTACGTGGTCGTTGACGCCTATTCAGAGGTGCGGGGCACTGATCGCATCGAGACAACCCATGTTTCGAGCGCTCTCGCCGATCCGGAAACCGCCGGCGCACTGCTGCGTGCGCTGCAGACGATGGACGACTCTTGGGACTACAAGCTGCCCGATGAGGGCGAAGGGAGCCACGAACTGGAAGATGCACCATACAGGCTGTTGGGTTGGCTGCGCTGCGTGCACAACCAAGGCGGTATCGACGAAAAGGATCCTTTTCGCGGCTACGCCTCGGTGATCGCCACCCGCCCAGGGCAGAGGGTCGTGGACTCTTGCGGCCTGAGGCGGGACGAGGCGGGGCACCCCACTTGGTTTGGCGGCAACGCCCATCGCCCGATGTTCGTGTATGAGGTTTGGGGCGAGGACGAGACCGACGACAGGTGGCGGAACCGCGGCTTTACGGTCGGTGGGCGTCGCCTTTTGGCGGATGCTGAGCAACTGCTCGACTTCCTGCAGGGCCAGGGACTCGACCTCATCGTAGAAGTGGAGGTGCGTAGGCGTGGCCGCGAGGACGGACGATATGTTGGCCAAGAAGACAACGAGACCCCGGAAGGCTGCTTCGACCGGCTCTACCGCCTCGGCTGCAGCGGATCCCTTGAGGTCGCCGAAGGACATCTTGGCACTTGGACGGGTGATTATAGAGCAGCTTGAGCTCAACGACCGGGGCACGCTGCTCGACCGGTGGCTCGCGCACCACGTCGCGGAGTTGATCGCTCAGGCGGACAGCAACGTCGGCGAGGCGAAGCTGGCGGCCGAAACGCGGGCTGTCGAGGTCATACTGAAGCTCTGGGCGAGCCGTAGATCCCTTCCGGTGCATGCCGATCCGCTGGGCGGCTTCCGCGAGGCCATCGCATTCCTCGAGCGCCTGAAGCCCGAGGAGAACCCATGGGCCCGCCTCGGCTGGTCGGGCACCCAGGAAGGTGCGCTGCGCGAGCTTTTCGACACAATGAGCCGTATCGTGGTCGGTGGCATCCTGCTGACAGCGTCGGCGCGTGGGTATTCTCTCTCTGCTGAGGAAGAGGGCGCCCTAGAAGCCGATGAGCAGTACCTGCTCGCTGCTCTGAAACAATGGATGGTGCTTGTCGCGGTACCCCAACCACCAATGGTCGCGCTGAGGACAGTCGATCCCAAATCGCTGGATACCAAGGAACACGACGGCAATGCGCCATCAGGTGACGTGACGTCCGGTCGGGATGAGCCCAACCCCGGGGAAGACCCAGTCCGGGCAGCCATCCTCGAGAACCTTGAGCGCATGCACGCTGACCTGGGCAAGCTCCTGGACCGCTGGCGGCGCTTAGGCCGCGACAAGGATGTTTCTGGCGACGGCGATGGATGATCGCGTGGAAACTGAAGTTGAAGTTGAAGTTGCCCCACTTCCGTGGACGGTTCGTGGGTGGTGATCAGTCCTTCATGAGCATCTTCCTTGCTTCGTATTCGATGGGCGAGAGGTAGCCCAGTGCGGAGTGGCGCCTGGTGGGGTTGTAGAACCCCTCGATGAAGTGAAACACGGCCATGCGCGCCTCGGCCTGAGAGCGGAAGCGGCGTCGGTCGAGCAACTCGCACTCGAGGGTGGCGAAGAACGCCTCGGCCATGGCGTTGTCATAGGC
>JAIYDS010000048.1 GCA_027487385.1 Acetobacteraceae bacterium
CGGCTGGAGACGCTCTCCTTCCAGGCGCGTGGCTTCTACGAAAAGCTCGGCTACAGCGTCATCGGAACCCTGCCGGATTATCCCCCCGGCCATACCCTCTATTGGCTCGCCAAACGGCTTGAAGAAGGAAACGCCTGATGTTCAAACTCGACGGCAAGATCGCTCTCGTCACCGGGGCCTCCTCCGGCATCGGCATCGGCATCGCCGAGGCGCTGCACGCCCAGGGCGCGCATGTCGTCCTCACCGGCCGGCGCGAGGCGGAGCTGAACGCCGTGGCAGCAGGGCTGGGCGAGCGCGCCAGCGTGATGCCGGCCGATCTGAACGACCCCGCCGCGCCCGCGGCCCTGGTGGAGGGCATCGAGGCCGCGCATGGCAAGCTCGACATCCTGGTGAACAATGCCGGCTTCACGCGGGACATGCTGGCGCTGCGCATGGGCGATGAGGATTGGAACGCCGTGCTGGAGGTGGACCTCAACGCCCCCTTCCGCCTGGCGCGCGCCGCGCTGCGCGGGATGATGAAGCGCCGCACGGGGCGCATCGTCTCCATCGCCTCCATCGTGGGTGTGACCGGCAATGCCGGCCAGGCGAATTACGCGGCCGCGAAGGCTGGCCTGATCGGCATGAGCAAGGCGCTGGCGCAGGAGGTCGCGCCGCGCGGCGTGACCATCAACGTCGTCGCTCCCGGCTTCATCGCGACGCCGATGACCGACAAGCTGAACGAGGCGCAGAAGACCGGCCTGCTCTCCCGCATTCCGCTCGGCAAGATGGGGAGCGCGAAGGATGTGGCCTCGGCCGTTGCCTATCTCGCCTCGGATGAGGCGGCCTGGGTCACCGGCACCACCATCCATGTGAATGGCGGCATGCTGATGGTGTGATGGGCCTTGCGGCGCGCCGGGCGCGCCTGTTTAGTGCCAGGGACCGATTTCGGGGGGTTTCCAGCCATGGCCAGGCCCGGCCGCGCGCTGTTCCAGTCCTTGCTGCACCGCTCCTCCATCGCCTTCATGCTGCTGGTGACGACGCTGCTCGTGGCCAGCTGGGTGCTGATCCAGGACGGCACCCATGGCCTGCGCCAGGCTGCGCTGACCACGGCGACGCAAAATGCCGCCCGCGCCGCGCTGGCCCTGAAGGATGAGATGCAGGCCATCGAGGCGCGGCTCTGGGTGGCGCAGCGCGAGGCGCGGCCCTTGCCCAGCATCGCCTTCACCCCACTCCCGCCCGAGATCACCGCCACGCTGGGCGGCGTGGAGCCCGGGCAGCTTCGGCTCTGGCCCCTGCCGCGCAATCCCCAGGCCCCGGCCGAGCTGCTGGTCTTCCTGGCCCCGGCGCAGCCCGGCGCCGCCACGGCTGCCATTCGCCTGCCCGTCGCCGCGCTGGACCTGCTGCTGGCGCCGGCGCCCGGCACCGCGCTGCGGCTGGTGAGCGGGCTTGGTACGGAGCTCGCTTCGCTCGGCACGCCGGGCACTGTGCAGGCCAGCCTCTGGGTGCGTGAGGGTGCGCTGCGGGTCGAGGCTTCGGCCTCGCCGGCGGCGATGTCGCTCGCGGTCTGGCTGATCCCGCTCTTTGGCCTGGGCACGCTTGGCTTCATCTTCGCCAAGCACCTCCAGCGCAGTGACCGGGTGGAGCTGAAGCTCACCGCGCTGCGCGGCAGCCTCGCGCGCCACGCCGCGCAGCTGAGCGTGAACGAGGCGCGCATGCGGCTTTCGCAGGGCGAGCGCGTCACGGCCGAGCGGCGCGAGGCGGCGCTGATCGATGCCTGGCCGCAGCCCGTCGCCCTGGTGGATGCGGAGGGCAGGCTGGTCACCTGGAATCCAGGCTTCGCGGAGCTGCTGCCGCCCGAGGCGCTGCGGCGCGACCTGCCGCTTGGCATGCTGACGCGGCACCTCGATGTCCGTGTGCCGGGCAAGGACAATGGGCGGCGCGGTCCCGGCCAGCGGCCGCGCGCGCGCGGCATCCCGCTGCTGGATGGCAGCCGTCTCTATGAGGTTCTGGCTGATGCGCCTTCCCCCGGCCTGGCCGAGGCGCGCAGCCTGTGCCGGGCGGAAATGCTGGCCCGCGCCCCCCAGCTGCGCGAGGGGCTGCGCGCCGGCGATGCCGATGCGGTGCGGCTGCACGCCCATGCGCTGCGTGGGCTGGCGGCGAATTTTGGACTGGCGGCGCTGGTGCCGGCGCTGGCGGCGGTGGAGCGCGCGGCCCAGGCTGCCGACCCGGCCGGCATGGCGGCGGCGCTGGAGGGGTTCGAGGCGGAATTCACCCTGGCCCTGGACCAACTGGGCAGCAGCGCGGCGTGAACGGCAAGGAAGCGTGCGAATGACGGCAAGGGAACTCACCGGCCGCGTGGCCATCGTGACGGGGGGCGCGCGGGGCCTCGGCCTCGCCATCGCCGAGCGGCTGGCCGCGGGCGGCGCGCGGATCGCGCTCTGGGACAGCGATTGGCCAGCGCTGGCCTCGGCCGCTGCCACGCTCGGCGCCCATGCCGAAACGGCCGACGTGACCGATGCGGCGGCGCTGGAGGCCGCGTTGGCCCGCACCGAGGCGGCGTTGGGGCCCTGCGACATCATGGTGGCCAATGCCGGCATCACCGGCCCCAATCACCCGCTGGAGGAATATCCCATCGCCGATTGGCGGCGGGTGATCGAGGTGGATCTGGTGGGCGTCTATCTCACCTGCCGCGCCGTGCTGCCGGGCATGCGCGCGCGGGATCGCGGGCGGATCGTGAACATCGCCAGCATTGCCGGTAAGGAGGGTAATCCCAATGCCTCGGCCTATTCCGCGGCCAAGGCGGGGGTGATCGCGCTGACCAAATCCCTGGGCAAGGAATTGGCGATGACGGGCGTGCGGGTGAACTGCATCACCCCCGCCGCCGTCGAGACCGAGCTTTTCGCGCAGATGACGCCCGAGCAGATCGCCTGGATGAAGTCGAAAATCCCGATGGGGCGCTTTGGCCTCGCTTCGGAGGTGGCGGAAATGGCCGCCTTCCTGGCCTCGGATGCGGTCAGCTTCTCCACCGGGGCGGTGTTCGACTGCTCGGGCGGGAGGGCGGTGTATTGAGCGAGGGGGCGCCGCCGATCCTGGCGCCGATCTCCTTCGGCGAGCTGCTGGACAAGATCTCCATCCTGGAGCTGAAGGAGGAAGCGATCCAGACCGAGCCCGCGCGTGGCTTCGTCCTGGCGGAGCTGGCGGCGCTGCGGGAGATCCTCGCCGGCCTGGACCTCACGGCGCGGCCGGAGATCGCGGCTGATGCGGCACGCCTGGCCGAGGTGAACCGGAGTCTCTGGCAGGTGGAGGATGCGCTGCGCGCGCATGAGGCGCGGCAGGATTTCGGGCCGGGCTTCATCGCCCTGGCCCGTTCGGTCTACACCACGAATGACGAGCGGGCGCGGTTGAAGGCGCGGCTCAATCACCGCTTTGGGTCGAGGGTGGTCGAGGTGAAATCCTACGGGGCGCGGGAATGAGCGGGGGAGAGGATGCCGGCTCGGCCGCCCCCTGGGCCGCCCCCTTGGGCGATGCGGCACCCCCCCTGCTGGGCGCGCTGGACGGCGTGACGGCGGAGGGGCTGGAGGGCTGGCTGTTCGATCCCGCGCGGCCGCTCTGGCCGGTGATGTTCCGGGTCTCCCTGGGCGGAGCCGATCTCGGCCGCCACATCGCCAACCTCCCGCCGCATCCGGCGGCACCAGGCCGGCTGCGCTTCCGCATCCCGCTGCCGGCCGGACTGCCGCCGGAGGCCGCGCAGCATGCCGTGATCCTCACCCTGGACGGGCGGCGTGCCCTCACCTCGGAGGGGTGGCAGGAGCGCGTCCCGGACGCGGGGCTGGGCGCGGCGCCATCGCAGCCCGCTGCAGAGCCGCCTGGCGCACCGGCCCCGGCCTTGCCGCCGGAGCCCATTTCGGAGCTTCCCGCGGCGCTGGTCCCCGCCGTGCCTCAGCCTCCACCCCCCATTCCCGAAGCTGCCCCCATCCCAGCCCCTTTGGCCGAGGCCGCGCCCTTGCCCCCACCCCCGCCGCCTGAGTTGGCGAATCTGCTGGACCAGCTGGACCCCGCCCAGCGCCTCGCCCTGGTCGAGAAGGCCTTCCAGGCGAAGGATTGGCCCGTGGTGCTGGCGCTGACCGAGAACCTGCCAGGCACCGCGCGCGATCCGCGCCTTGTCACCTTTCGCGGCCGTGCCTTCTTCTACCAGGGGCGTCATGCCGAGGCGGTGGAGACGCTGCGCTTCATCCAGGCGCGCCACCCGCAACGCCACACCGCCATGCTCTTCCTGGGTCGCGCCCTGGCGCAGCTCGGCCAATTGCCCGAGGCGCGGGAGGTGCTGGCCCATTGCCGCGCCGGCAACCCGGCCGAGCCGCGCTATGTCTTCGAGGCCGGGCGGATCGCCGCGCGGCTGGTGCAGGGGGATGACGGCCAGGCGGAACCCCGCCCGGATCTGCGGGAGGAGGCGACGAGCCTCCTGCGCCAGGCCTTCGAGATGCGCCCGACCGACCATCGCGCCCCCCGCCTGCTGGCGCAGCTCACCTTGCTTGAAGGGCGGATCAGCGAGGCCCTTTCCCTGCTGGAGACGGCGGTCGCCCTCGCCCCGCAGCAGGCCGAACTGCGCATGGAGCTTGCCCGTGTGCTGACCCGGCTGAACCGGCTGGAAGAGGCGCTGGCGGCCGCCGAGGCCGCGGCGCGCCTGGATCCGCTGCGCGACGGTGCCGCTTTCGCCGTGCGCATCCTGCAGCGCTGGCTGGAGGCCCGCCGGACGGGGCCGCTCCGCATCGACGAGGTCGCGCCCGCTTGAACCACCCGCCCGAACCGGATTGGGTGAGCTTCGGCCCCGCGCCCGAGCTGCCGGAAGCCTTGGCGACCGCCTTGCCCGACCGCGCCGCCCTGCTGGAATGGCAGGGCGGTGCGGCGCAGCTCTGGCGCGGCGCCTATCTGCGCGATCTGCGCGAATTCGGACTGGTGGCGCCGGATGCGCCGGCTGCCGCCCTGCTGGAGGCCGCCCGGCGCCATCCGCTGGTGCATCGCTTCGGCGGCGCCCTGCCGGCGCTGGGGTCCCGCCCGGCGGGCGGGCGCGAGGTGGCTCTGATCTCCCGCTTCGGCGTGCAGAAATTCGGCGGCGTCGAGCATTTCCTGCTGCAGATGGCGCGGCTCTACCGCGAGATGGGCTTCCGCCCCACCATCCTCGGCACCCGGGCCGAACGCGCGGGTGAGGTGGGGGAGGTGGAGGGCATCGCCTATGCCTTCATCGCCGAGACCCCCAAGGCACTGTTCCGCTTTGCCTGGGAACGCCGCCTGGCGCTGGCGCATGTGGTCTCGGGGCTGGGCTTCGAGGTGGCGGCGGCGCTGCGCTTCCTGGATGTGCGGCTGGTCTTCGGCGTGCATTTCTGGCGTGAGCTCTTCCACCCCCGCACCGGCCAGGGCGGCTACTTCCCCGACCTGCCGGAAGGCCATAACCGCCGCCCCGAGGCCGAGCTGCTGCTGGCCGATGCCGATGCCCTCTACGCCAATTCCGCCTTCACCCGCGGGCTGGTGGAGGATGTCTTCGGCCCGCGCCTGCCCATCCTGCCCTCGCTGCCCGACGACGTGGCGCTCGCCACCGCGCCGACGACGGCCCGGCGGGAGCTGGTGCTGCTGGCCAATGCACGCATGGACAAGGGCTTCGGCCTGATGCTGCGCATCGCCGCGCTGTTGCCGCAGCGGCGCTTCGTGGCGCTGGCCACCCAATCCGACCGCCACGCCGCCCTCGCCGCCGCCGAAGAGGCGCGCCTCAGCAATGTCGAGGTGCTGGAGCGCGTGGCGGAGATGGCGCCGCTCTATGCCCGGGCCCGCGCCGTTCTGGTGCCGAGCTACCGCTTCGTCGAGAGCTTCAGCCGTGTGGTCATCGAGGCCCAGCGCCTCGGCGTGCCGGTGATCGGCTCGGATCGCGGCAATGTGCCGCTGCTGCTGGCCGAAAGCGGGGTGAGCCTGCCCGAGGACCCCGAGCTCTGGGCGGCGGAGCTGACGCGGCTGTTTGACGAGCCCGCCCATTGGGCCGCGCGTTCGGCCGCGGCGTTGCAGAATTCGGCGCGCCATCCTTTCGATGCGCAGGCCGGGCGGCTCGCGCGGCTCATCGCCGGGCTGGAGGCGCCGGTGCTGGTGGCGGTGGGATCGGGCATCGGCAATGTGATCCACACCACGCCGCTGATCCGCAACCTGGCACGGCGGCTGGGCCGGCCGGTGGATGTGGTGGTGGCGGGGGATTCGCCCGGCGCGCTGGCCGCCGTCGCGCATCCGGAGCATGTCCGGCACGTCTTCCCGCTGAATGACCTCGTGCTGCGGCGGCGCTACGCCGTGGTTTTCGTCACCCAGAGCTTCGGCCAGCTGCAACCCGCCTTCCGCGCCGAGCATGTGGTCCATTCGCGGCAATGGGGCCTGTTCCACGCGGGGCATGCGCTGCACGAGGCGGAGTTCAACCTGGCGGCGGCGCAGGCGCTGCTCGGCCTGCCCTATGCGCCCGAGGATGTCACAGCCTGCTTCTTCGCCGATCTGACGGCCCGGCCGGGCGCGCGCCCGCTGCTCGGCCTGCATGCCGGCTCGAAGAGCGGCGTCTGGGCCGCCAAGCGCTGGCCGCATTTCGCCGAGCTCTCGGCCCGGCTGATGGCGCGCGGCGTGGCCGTCGCCTCCTTCGGCACGCCGGATGAATATGTCCCCGGCACGGAGGACCGCACCGGCGGCAGCATCGAGGCGATGGCGCTGGCAATGCGCGACTGCACCGTCTTCCTGGCCAATGACAGCGGCGTGATGAACATCGCCCATGCGCTGGGCCTGCCGCTGGTGGCGATCTTCGGGCCCACGGCGCCGGCCACGCGCGGGCCACGCGGCGCCCATGCCACCATCCTGGCGCTGGACAAGCCCTGCGCGCCCTGCGAATTGGCCGGGCCCGGCGGGCCCTTCGCCCAAATGACGTGCCGATGCATCGGCGAGATCACGGTGGATCGCGTGGAAGCGGCACTTTTGGCGCGTCTTGTGGCGGAACCGCGTCTTCCCGCGCCCCCTGCGGCGGGATAGTTTCGCAACTTGGTGCGAAGCCGCCTCTCGACCCAGCGGAGTTTTGAATGGCCGTCGTGGACCGGATCAGTGATGCCGATTGGCTGGTGGTCTGGAAGAAGCAGTCGGACGCCCGTGTCGGCCGTGCCTCGCGGCTGGAGGATGGCGCGGTCCGTGCCGATTGCCGCGGCTGCAACGGCGCGACGCGCCTGCTGCTCCCGCTCGGCGCCGCGCTGGACCGCGCGGCGACGCTGCAATTGGGCATCGGCCTGCGCGTCGAGAAGGTGAGCCCGGCCCGGCCGGTGGAATGGGTGGCGCTGCTGCGCGGGCCCGACCCCGCCGATCTCACCCTCGTGAAGAAGCTGGAGAGCCTGCCCGTGATGGGCGCGCAGGGGCGCGACTGGAGCTGGACCCTCGCCGCGAACGATTTGGCCGAGGCGGAAGGCGAGCTCTACCTCGCGGTCCAATGCGCGCCGCGCAGCCAGGCGGTGATGGTCAGCGGCAGCCTGCGGCAGGAGTTGCCCGCGCCGCCCGAGCCGGTGGCGCCCGCCCCGCCCCCTGCGCCCCCGCCAAAGGCCGAAGCCGCGGAGGCCGGCGGTCCCGGCCCGGCCTCCCGCCGCCGTGTGCGCGCGTTGCCGGGAGGCGCCAGTCTGGTGTTCCGCACGGCCGGCGACGCCCAGGCCTGCAAGATCACCACTGAGGACGAGACGCGCGGCGTGTTGCGACTCGACCCCTCGGCCTGCGCCCAGGATCTTCGCTTGATCCTGCCCGTGCCGCGGCCGGATGGTCCGCCGCCGCCGGAGGGGCTGGGCTGGCCGCTCGGCATCCGGATGGACGCGGCTGAACTGGGCAGCAAGGACAAGCGCAGCCTGCTCTGGCTGGCGCTGACGCAGGGCGCCTCCCCGGTCAGCCTGGAATTGCACCGGATGGTGGCCAAGCGAATCCGCGCGCCGGGCACCCTGGGTCCGCTCGCCTGGGATGCGGCGCTGGACCCCCGCGTGCCGCCCGAGGCGGCGATCTACCTCACCTTGCAGATCGCCGGCGGCGGATCGCCGGTGCTGGTCACCATCCCCGAATTCGGGCCGGGCACGCGCCACGGCCAATGGAGCCCGGCCACGGGCGGCAGCCTGCAAGGTCGCGTCTCGGCCGGCGAAGACACGCCCGGCATGGTGCTGCACCGGGCGGGGCGGCTGGTCCCGGTCACGCCCCGCGCCAAGGCGCTGCCCGAGGGCGGCACCCAGCTCACCCTGGGCGCCGCCGCCCTGGATGCCGCGCTGCGCGAAGCGGGCTGGGCCGATGGCCAGCCCTTCGAGGCGCTGCTGCTCGCCGGGGACACGCTGCTGGACCGCCAGAGCGTGACCATCACCGCGCGTGAGGAAGAGGGCGCGCTGGAGGAAGCGACGCCCGCCCGCATCCGCGGCTGGGCCGGCATCAAGGGCCAGCCGGAGCTGGGCGCCGAGGTGGAGTTGCTGGTGAACGGCCTGCCTTATGCCGCGTTCAGCACGAGCCCACCGGGGCGCCTCTTCGAGACGCGCCTGCTGCTCGGCACCCGGGCGGAGGGCGAGCGCATCGAGCTGCGCGGTCGCAACGCCGGGCAGCTTCTGGGCGAGGCACGCCTGCTCACTGGCCTGCCGCGGCGGATGAGCGATCCGGCGGCTGCACTGCGCGCCACCATCGCGCTGCGTGAGCACCCGCCGCGAGTGACGGTGCTGCTGCCGCTGAGCGACGCGGATGCGGCGGCGGAAGCGACACTCGCCGCGCTGGCGGCGCAGATGCCCGGCTGGGCACGGATCCTGCTGCTGGATCGCGGTTGCACGCGGCCGGCCCTGACGGCGCTGCTGGCCGGGCATGAGGTTCTGCGGGTGGCCGGCGGCCTGGCCGACGTCTTCAACCAGGGCATCGCCGCGGCCGGCACGGATGACGTGGTGCTGCTGGCGCCCGGGACGCGCCCCGGCCCGCGCTGGCTGCACCGGCTCCGCTTCGCGGCCCTCGCCACCGACCGGCCCGCCAGCATCGGCGCGCTGAACACGGGTTGCGATGCGCTCTGGCCCCGGCCGGATGCCGCGCGCCTCCTGGCGCAGCAGGCGGGCGGGTTACGGCCGGAAGTGCCGGTGATGGGCGGCCCCTGCCTTTACCTGCGCCGCGCGGCGCTGGACGCCGTGGGCGGCTTCGACGCGGAAAGCTTCCCCGAAGGCAGTGGCTGGCAGGTGGATTGGGCGATGCGCGCCCGCTATCTCGGCTTCACCCATCATGTCGAGGAAGGCTGCCTGGTCGGGCCCTCCCAGCCGGAGGCGCTGACGCCGGAGGCCGAGGCGCTGCTCGGCCATCGCTATGCCGAGCTGCCGCGCCTGCGCGCCGCCCTGGCCGAGACGCCCGCCTGGCGTGGTGTCACGCACCGCCTGGCGCAACTCACGCAGGATGCCCCCGCTCCGGCCCGGCCGCGCTGCCTCTTCGTCATCAGCACGCGCACCGGCGGCACGCCGCAAACCAACCAGGACCTGATGCGCGCCTTGCAGCCGGGGCATGAGACGCTGCTGCTGCATTGCGACGGGCGGGTGATGACGCTCTCCCGCATCACCGCCGCGAGCGAAGCCGTGCTGGCCAGCCACACGCTCGCCGAGCCCATCGGCGTCCTCAACCACCGCTCGGCCGAATATGACGCGGTGGTGGCCGATTGGCTGCAAGGCGAGGCGGTGGAGCTGCTGCATGTGCGGCACATGGCCTGGCACAGCCTGGGTCTGATCGAGCGTGCGCGGGCGCTGGGCATTGCCGTGGTCGTCTCCTTCCATGATTTCTATACGGTCTGCCCCACGGTGAAGCTGCTGGACCCGCAGATGACGCCCTGTGGCGGCGTCTGCACCGTCGGCGAGGGGGATTGCCGGGCCGAGCTCTGGCCGCGCGAAACGGTGCCGCCGCTGCGCGACCGCTGGGTGCACAATTGGCGCGCGATGATGGGGCCGGTGCTGGCGCAGGCGGATGCCTTCGTCACCACCTCCACCAGCGCGCGGGAGACGATCCTGCGCGCCTTCCCCGCGCTGGCGGAGAAACCCTTCGAGGTGATCCGCCACGGCCGGGATTTCGCCCATCTGGACCGCCCGCCCCCAGCCCCGCCCGGTCGCGCCGAGCCGCTGCGCCTGCTGGTGCTGGGCAATATCAGCCGGGCCAAGGGGGCGGAGCTGCTGCGCGACCTGGCGGCGCTGGACACGGCCGAGCGGCTGGAGATCCATGTGGCGGGCGAGATCGACAGCCGGCTGAAGCCCGCGCGCATCTTCCTGCACGGACCCTATGAGCGGGATTCGGTGCTTCGGGTGATCGAGGAGGTGAAGCCCCATCTGGGCGCCGTTCTCTCGCTCTGGCCCGAGACCTATTCGCATACGCTGACCGAGCTTTGGTCGGCGGGCGTTCCGGTGCTGGGCTTCGATCTCGGCGCCGTGGGCGAGCGCATCCGTGAGACGGGCGGCGGCTGGCTGTTGCAGGACACCACGCCCGAGGCCGTGTACCAGGCGCTGCGCCGCATCGCCGCCGACACCGAGGGACATGCCGCGCGCAGCGCGGCGGTGGAGGCCTGGCGTCAGGGGGAGGGGCGGCGGCATGGGACCGGCGCCATGGCCGCTTCCTATGCGGCGCTTTATGCGCGGCTTGGGGTGGCTGCAAACCCGTAAACTGGGCCTCCGGCGGCCGGGGCCGAAAGGCCCCGGACCCCGATCCTGGTTCAGGCTGCCAGGGATTCCTCGGCTTCGATGGTCACGGCGGTGGCATGCACCACGGAGGCGATGCGGATGGCGGCCTGCACCTGCTCGCTGGTGATGCCGGCATGCTTCACCACCTTCTCGTGGCTTTCCATGCACATGCCGCAGCCATTGATGGCTGAGACGGCGAGCGACCAGAGCTCGAAATCAGCCTTGTCCACGCCAGGGCGGGCCATGATGTTCATGCGCAGCTTGGCCGGCATCGAGGGGTAGTCGCCGCCCACCAGGTGGGTGAAGCGGTAATAGACATTGTTCATGCCCATCACCGAGGCGGCGCCCTTGGCGGCGGTCAGCGCCTCAGCGCTCAGCTGCGGGCCGAATTCCGCGAGGATGGCGCGGGTGACCGTCGCGTTGCGGCTGGCGAGGGCAGAGACGATGAAGGTGCCGGCGCGCTGCTGCGCGGTGAGCGCGGGCTCGGCGGCGAGTGAACCGAGGTTCAGCTTCTGGTCCTTGGCGTATTCGGGGAGGGCATTGCGCAGGGCTTCCAGCGACATGGCGCGGGCTCCAAACAGATCAGATTGTGGGAAAATCGAACCCCGTCGCAAAGCGACCGGGGGGTCCAAGGGGGGCTGACTGCCCCCCTTTTCGCCGCGGAGCTAGGGTTGGTGTGGCGGCTGGCTCCGCGGCGAACGGCTAGCTCAGGCGGCCTTGGCGAAGAGCTCTTCCGGCTTCAGGGCATCTCCGCCCTTGGTCCAGTTGCAGGGGCAGAGTTCGTCGGTCTGCAGCGCGTCCAGGATGCGCAGCGTCTCCTGCGGGTTGCGGCCGACATTCAGGCCGTTCACCGAGACGTGCATGATCGTGCCCTCGGGGTCCACGATGAAGGTCACGCGCAGCGGCACGCCGGCGGTCTTGTCGAGGACGCCCAGCGCCGTGCTCAGCTCGCGCTTCACATCGGCCAGCATCGGGAAGGGGAGGTCCTTGATGTCGCTGTTGTGCACGCGCCAGTTCAGGTGAACGAACTCGCTGTCGGTCGAGACGCCGTAGATCACCGCATCGCGATCATTGAACTCGCCCTGGAGCTTGCCGAAGGCGGCGATTTCGGTCGGGCAGATGAAGGTGAAGTCCTTCGGCCAAAAGAAGACGACCTTCCACTTGCCGGCATCGCTCTGGTCGGTCACCTGGATGAAGGACTTGCCGGGGCCCTTCAGGCCCTCGGGGCCGCCTTGGACGGCAGTGAGGTCAAAGCTCGGGAATTTGTCGCCAACGGTCAGCATGGTGGGATCTCCTGCGGGAAAGATGTCGGGCCGATCGTTCCGGTCCTGCATCGCGATATTGCACTGCACCATGCTTTTGCAAGGAAGCACCCGCAAGATTCTTCCAGCACAGCGCAGCTCATGCCTGCGCTGTAAGCACCAGCTGCCCGGAGCCGATCAGCATGGCCAGGCGTGCCGCCAAAGCAGGCATGGCGCTGGGCTCCAGCCCCAGGAGGCGCGTCACGCCTTCGGCCAATTCCTCCTCGCTCGCCCGCGGGTCCAGCGCCAGCACGTCGCGCCCCGCGGCCGCCACTTCCTCGGGATGGATCATGGCCGGGCGGCGCAGATGGGCGGCGGCGGCGCGGCGGTCCCGCGCCTGGACGGGTCCGCGCTCCTCGGGGAACCAGAAGCCGCCGGCCTCGGAGACGCCTTGCAGCAGCCGCGCCTCGTTCAGCGCGGCGGCGAAGGCCTTGGCATCGGGCGCGGCGGCGCCCAGCAGCAGGCGCAGGCGTTCCTGCACCGCATCGCCATGCACCGGCGCCTCGGTGGCGATGATGCTTGCGATGAGGCCGGCCAGCTCGGCGCGGTTGGCGGGCGCGCGGTCCATTGTCGCCTCGATATAGGCGGGCGCCATTTGCAACCCAGAGACCGGCGCCGCGGCTTCGGGGGCGGCCAGGCCCAGCGGGGCGCGCAGCCGGGCGGCGGCGGCCTCCGGCTGGTTCAGCCAATCGAGCGACCAGCTGCGCGCCAGCGCCCAGCCCATCCCCTCCAGCGCCATCTGCCGGCCGCGATCCCGATCGCGGGCGCAGCGCAGGCCGGACCAATCCGCGCCATCCACCTCCACACCCAGGTCGAAGCCCTGCGGGCCGCGCGCCGCGACATCGAGAAACAGGCCGGACAGGCCCACGCGGGGCACCGCCTCGCGCCCCGATTGCGTGATGAGCCCAGCGATCAACCCTGCGATGGACGAGCCCTCGCGCGTCTCGGCCCGGGCCATGGCGCCGCCGGCGGCGAAGCCGAGGAAGGTCTTGAGCGCGGCCACGCCGCGCCCCTTGGCGCGCTCCAGATCCACCTCCTCCGCGCCGATGCCGGAGAAGACGATGCAGCGCTTTTTCGCGCGGGTGATCAGCACGTTCAGCCGCCGCTCGCCGCCATCATTCGAAAGCGGGCCGAAGCGCATGGCGAGCTTGCCATCGGCACCACGGCCATAGCCCACGCTGATCATGATGGAATCGCGCTCATCGCCCTGCACGTTTTCCAGGTTCTTCACGAAGAAGGGCTCGGCCGGATGGGCGGTGAAGAAGGCCTCGGTCTCGGGGCTTTCGCGGCGCAGCGCCTCCACCGCATCGGCGATGGCGTCGCGCTGGGTGACGGAGAAGGCGGCGACGCCCAGCGTATCGCCCGGCGTTTCGCGCGCATGGCGCAGCACCGCCTCGGCCACGGCGCGGGCTTCCTCGGCGTTAGAACTGCCCTTGAAGCGGCCTTCCACGCGGTTCAGCGACAAGCCGAGCGCCGGGCTGCGCGGCCTGGGCGAGGGCAGCACAAGAAGGCGGCTGTCGTAGAATTCGGCATTGCTGGTGGCGATCAGGCTCTCGTGCCGGCTGCGATAATGCCAGCGCAGCATGGCCGTCGGGATGCCGCGCGCATTGGCCAGGCCCAGGATGCTCTCCACATCGCGCGCATCCAGCGCGTCATCCTCTTCGGCGGGCGCGTCCTCGCTCTCCTCCGTCATGCGCTGGAAGAAGCGGGTGGGGGGCATCTGCTTGTCATCGCCGACCACGACGATCTGCCGCGCGCGGGCGATGGCGCCCAGCGCATCCACCGGCTCGATCTGGCTGGCCTCATCCATCACCAGCAGGTCGAAGACGGGGAAGCCGGCTTGCGTCGCGTGGTGCGGATTGGCCAGGAATTGCGCGACGCTCAGCGGGCTGAGCATGAGGATGGGCTTGGCCTTGCGGATCAGCGGCGCGGCGCGCGACAGCAGCGTGCGCAACGGCGCATGGCCGCGCTTGCGCTCGAATTCGCCGCGCAGGAAGGCGAGGGCCGCGCCTTCCTCCCCCTGCCGCAGCGCCTCGACGCGCCCGGCGTGGATCGCGGCGGCCTCGGCGCGCGCCAGGCGGACGCGGGCGGCGTCCGCCGCGCGGAAATCCAGCACCCAGCGATCCGCCGCCGCGCCGTCAAAGGCGGCGAGTTCGGGATGCGCGCGCATCGCCACCCGGAACAGGGCTTCCAGGATGGCGAAATCCAGCGCGGCTTCGGCCGCATCCGGCGGCAGGGTGCCGCTGGTCAAAGCCTCGGCGAGCGGGGCGAGGCTGGGTTCGGCGGCCTCGGCACGCGCCCAGGCCTGCCAGGGGGCCAGCGCCTCGGGCTCCGCGGCCATGGCGGCCAGGCGCTCGGCTGTCGCGGCGAAGGATTCCGCGGGTGCCAGGCCGGTGGCGTCGCGGATCGCAGCCCAGGCGGAGAGCGCCTCGCGCTGCGCCGGGCCGGCGGGCGGCGCTTCAAAGGCCGAAGCGTGGCGCGCCATCCAGGCGAGGCCTGCTTCCAGCGCGGCCGCATCCGGCCCGGCGCCGAGCCTGGCCCGCGCCGCCTGCGCCGCCAGCAGGGCATCGAGCGCCGCCATATCCTCCGGGTCGCGCAACGCGGCGGCGAGGGCCGCCTTGGCCGCGCGCCGCCCGCCATCCAGGAAGCCCAGCATGCCGCCGGGCCTGGCCAGTGTGTCGCGCGCGGCAGCGAGGCCCGGCGCGTCCAGCGCGCCGGGCAGAAAGCGCGGATCCTGGGTGGCAACCAAGCGCAGATCGGCGAGGCGCGCCTGCGCCGCGGGAACCTCCTCCGGCCGCATCGGCGCTTCCGCGCGCAGGGCTTCGGCGGCCAAGGCGGCCTCCGCCTCGGCCACGCCGGCCGGCGCCGCGGCGAGGGATCGGATGGCGCGCGGCAATTCCGACATCAGGCGCTGCGCCGCGATGGCATCGAGCGGCGCCGTCACCCCGCGCCAGGGGCTCCGCGCGCCCGCCACCGTGCTCGCCAGGTTGCGCGCCGCCTCGCGCAGGGCGCGCAGCCGCGCCGCATTCCATCCCGCGGGGTCCAGCCGGAAGGGCGGCGGCGTGGCGCCCGAGGCGCGGAGCGCGGCGAGCCGGCCCACCACCTCCTGCACGGTCACGCCCGTCTCACCCACCACATCCCGCATCGCCGCCGCGTGCCGGTTCAGCCTGCCGCGCAGATCACCCAGGCGCTGCACCGCCGCCTCGCGCTGCGGCGGCACGGGTGGCGGCAGCGCGAGCGTGGCGCGCAGCTCATCCAGCACGGCGCGCTTGGATTGCTTCTCGCTGTGCAATTCGAGCACGGCCGCGCCCAGGCCGAATTGCGTGAGGCGGCGCTTCACCACCTCCAGCGCCGCCGCCTTCTCGGCCACGAAGAGCACGCTGCGCCCATCCATCACCGCCTGGGCCAGGATGTTCACGATGGTCTGGCTCTTGCCCGTGCCGGGCGGCCCCTGGATCACCAGGGAATGGCCGCGCCGCACCGCCTCGGCGGCCAGGGCCTGGCTGCCATCCACCTCCACCACATGATCCAGCTTCTCGACCGGAATCGCCGCATCCACATCGGCGTCATCGGCGAAGGGGGGCGGTTCGGCGGCGGGGGGGGTGGGATCGAGCAGGCGCAGCACGGTCGGGTGCGTCAGCAGCCCGGGATGCCCCACCGGGTCCAGGTCCCGCCACATCAGGAATTTCGCGAAGGCGAAGATGCCGAGCGCCAGCGCATCGGCCTCCACGCGCCAGCCCTCGCGCGCGCCGGTGGCGGCCTGCATGCGCGCCGCCCAATCGGCCGGCGTTTCCCCGGTGAAATCCGGCAAGGTGATGCGGAAATCCACGCTGAGCTTTTCGCGCAGCGAGAGGTTTTCCACCACATCCTCCGGGCTCGCGCGCAGGCGGAAGCGGTTGCTCACCCCTTCGCGTTCCAGCGTGGCGGGAATGAGGGCGAGGGGCGCCGCGCGCTCGGTGCCGGGCGTGCCCGGGTCGCGCCAGATCAGGGCGCCCACGGCGAGGAACAAGCTCGGCACGCCGCTCTCCTCGCGCGCGCTGCGGGCATCGCTCATCACATCGCGCAGGCGGCGGGTGAGTTCCTCGGCGGAGAGGGCCACGCGCAGCTGCGTGTCACGCCGCCATTCCTCGCGCGTCGTGCTGCTGCTGGCGGTGGCGACGCCCTCGGCGCGCTTGCGCGTCTTCGCCTCGCCCGCCACACCGGCCTCGAAGCCGAAGCCCTTGCCGGCGGCGAGCTGCGCCACGACGAAATTCGCATCCTCGTCGGCGATGCGGATCACTCCGCGGGAGCGGCCCTGCGCCGGCAGGCTGAGAAGGCGGTTGCGGGTGGAAAGGTCAATCAGCGCGCGCCGCGCCTGTTCGAGCTGCGCGGCGAGACTCATCCGAGCGCGTTCCTCAAGCGATTCTCCTCGAAATCCAGCTCCTGGCTCAGCTTGGTGAGCAATTCCTCGGCCAGCCTATCCTCGGCCTGGAGGGCGAGGATGGCGCGGCGCGCCGCCTCCAGCCCTTCCAGCCGCACGGCGCGGCGCGCGGCACGCTCGGCCGCCACGGCGGCACCGCCCTGGGTGACGCGCTTCAGATGGCTGGCGCGGTCCACATGCTCGGCCAGCAGATCCTGCGCGATGGGGCCATAGAGAACGTCGCTTGCCCGCTTGCGGATGGCGCCCAGCATGGCCTCCGCCGCCGCATGCCGGGCATGGGCTTCCTCGGGGTCGATGCCGTGCGGATGCGGTGCCTGCACCAGGCCCATGCGCTTGATCAGCCATTCCAGCGTGGTCCCCTGCACCACCAGCGTCGCGAGGATGGCGCAGAAGGCGAGGAAGATGATGAGGTCCCGCTCCGGGAAATTCAGCGGCAGCGCGATGGCGGCGGCGAGCGAGACCACGCCGCGCATCCCCGCCCAGGAGATGATGACGAGGGTGGGCACGGAGGGCAGCGGATCCCGCCGCCGCAGGCCCGGAAGCAGCCGCGGCAGGGCCGCCGCCGGAAAGACCCAGAGGAAACGCGAGATGATCAGCGCGAGCGAGATGACGAGGGCGAGGCCCGCCAGTTCCAGCGCGCCGCGATCCCCGAGCCGGCCGACAATGTCATTCAGCTGGAGCCCGATCAGGATGAAGACCAGCGAGGTCAGCACGAATTCCACGAATTCCCAGACCGCCCGCGCCTCCAGCCGGGTGCGCGCGGAAAACACCCGGTGCTGGGCGCGGCCCAGCATGATGCCGGCGGTGACCACGGCCATCACGCCCGAGAGATGCAAGGCCTCGGCCGCCAGGAAGGCGGCATAGCCGGCGAGGAAGGAGAGCGAGGTTTCCAGCAGCGTGTCGTTCAGCCGGGCCAGCGCCCAGAGCGCGCCGCGCGCCACCGCCCAGCCCAGGGCGATGCCGCCCAGCCCCAGCAGGAAGAAGCTGCCCACGGCCTCATGCGGCACGAAGCTGCCAGCCGCCATGGCGGCGATGGCGAAGCGATAGATCACCAGCGCCGAGGCGTCATTCACCAGGCTCTCGCCCTCCAGCACCGTCACGATGCGGCGCGGCAGGTTCAGCCGTTGCAGCACGGCGGCGGCCGCCACCGCATCGGGCGGGGCCAGGATGGCGCCGAGCGCGATGGCCGCCGCCCAGGGCATGTCGGGGATCAGCAGCCGCGCCACCCAGCCGACCAGGAAGGCGGTGAAGGCGACGCAGCCCACCGCCAGCAGCAGGATGGGGCGCAGATTGCGGCGAAAGGCGTTCCAGTCGGTGCGGAAGGCGCTGGCCTGCAGCAGCGGCGGCAGGAAAAAGGCCAGCGCCAGCTCCGGATTCAGCGTCACATCCGGCAGGCCCGGGATGAAGGCGATGGCCGAGCCGGCGAGGATCAGCACCACCGCATAGGGAAGCCCCGCGAAGCGCGCCAGAACGGCCAGCGCGACGCAGGCGGCCATCATGGCCAGGACGGCCTCAACGATCTCCATCAGCGGCGCTTGATCAGGGCCGCGGCCACGACGCAGGCGGCGATGATGGCCACCGTCATCATCCCCTGGACAACGGTGTAGTTCGGCGCATCGGGCGCAACGAACCAGGCGGCGACGGCGCCACCCGCCAGCAATGCGAGACGCAGAATCCAGGCCATCGCGGCACCTCCGGCCTCAGGATGCCACGGCGGCCCGGCTGATGCCATGCCGTTAGAAGTGTTCGGCCCGCAGCACCTGGCAATCGGTGATGTTCACGATGGCCGGGCGGGCGCCGAGCAATTCCTCACGCGCCTCCACCACCCGATCCGCCACCGCCGCCCCGCAGATGCAGATGATCACCACATTGTCGAGCACGCCGGAGAGGTCCCCCCCGCGCCGCACGCCCTGCCGCCCGCGTCCGGCGAGCACGGGCAGCTGCGTCCAGCCGGTGGCGCCCAGCCGATCCAGCAGGTCGGTCACCTCGCCCGCCCGCACGGCCTCGACAACGATCTCGATGCGTTTGCGCGCATGCGTCATGAGCCTACCCCGGCCAGGCGAATCCACAGCGGAATGCCAATCAGGATATTGAAGGGGAAGGTGATGGCGACGGATAGGGTGACGTAGATCCCCGCATCAGCGCGCGGCAGGGCCAGGCGCATGGCCGCCGGCACCGCGATATAGCTGGCCGAGCCCGCCAGCACCGCCATCAGCGCCACGCCCCCGGGCGAAAGGCCGATCAGCCCTCCGGTGAAAAGGCCAGCCGCACCGCCGATGAGCGGCATGATCAGGCCGAAGGCGATGATGGGCAGCGGCAATCCCTTGCCGCTGGCGCGCAGTTGCCGCACCGCCATCAGCCCCATTTCCAGCAGGAAAAGGCACAGCGCGCCGGGAAACAGCGCCTCGGTGAAGGGGGCGAGCTGCCTTCGGCCGGGCTCGCCGGCCAGGTAGCCGATCAGGAAGCTGCCCATCAGCAGCACCACAGGGCCGTTCAGCAGCACCTCGCGCGCCAGCTTGCGGGTGTTGAGCTTGGGCGCATCGGCGTTGCCGCCCAGCCGGGCCAGCAGCAGCGCGGTCAGGATGGCCGGCGTCTCCATCACCGCCAGAACCGCCGGCATGAAGCCCTCCTGCGCCACGCCCAGCGTCACCAGCGTGCCGGAGGCGGCGGCGAAGGTGACCACGCTGACCGAGCCGTAATGCCCCGAGACCGCCGCCGCCGTCTCCCGGTCCAGCTTCGAGCCGAGGCGTAGCAGCAGGAAGGCCGGCAAGGGCAGCAGGAAGGAGAGCAGCACCCCGGCCGCCAGCGCCGCCCAGAGCCCCTCGGAAGCACCCGGCATGGCCAGCGCCGCGCCGCCCTTCAGCCCGATGGCGACCATCAGGTACAGCGAGAGGCTGCGCGCCAGGGCCTCTGGCACGGAAAGCTCGGCGCGCACGGCGCCGGCGCCGAAGCCCAGCGCGAAGAACATCACGGGGGGCGGGATCAGGGCGAGGAGGCTGGACACGGCCCGTGCCTAGCCGGAACCGGCCTCAGGGGGAACACCCGGCCCGGGAACCACCTTCGGGCATGCCAAGGTTGACCAAGACGCAAGCCTCAAGAGAGCATGCCCCCAGATCACCCTGGAGGAACTCCATGCCTGATGCGGGCCTCTCGCTCTCGCCCGACGCCATGCGCCAGCGCGCGCTGGAAACGCTCGCCTCGCTTGTGGGCGGCACCTTCTGGGAGAAGATGCGCATCGAGGCGGCGGCGCGCATCCTGGTCACCGCCCGGCGCGTCGCGCTCCTGGCCGAGAGTGAGCAGCTGGAGGGCCCGGCGCCCGAGGGCGCGATCCTGGAGCTGGCGCAGCGCTGGGATGCTGGCGCCATGACCGCCAATGAATTCGCCGAGACGCTGGAGACGGCCGAGATCGTCGCCGTCCTGGCGGAAGCGCCGGCCTGGGCTGAGGCGGTCTGGGGCGCGCAAAGCCGCGTGGCGGAGGCCGAGAAGGCCAGGCTGCTCCACCGGCTCTGACGGGCTGGCGCGCCGCCGGAGCCTGCGCCATGCTGCGCGCCGGCATCCGCAGGAGCTTCCATGGCCGACCACGCCGCCCGCGATTTCATCGGCTACGGCCAGAACCCGCCGGACCCGCAATGGCCGGGTGGCGCCAAGATCGCCGTCAATTTCGTGATGAATTACGAGGAGGGTTCTGAGCCCTCCATGCAGGATGGCGAAGGCTTCACCGAGACCGGCCTGACCGAGGCGCATGGCCTGAACCAGGTGAAGTCCGGCCGGGACCTCGCCGCCGAGGGCATGTTCGAATATGGCAGCCGCGTCGGCTTCTGGCGGCTCATGCGCCTCTTCCAGGAACGCGGCCTGCCGATGACGGTCTTCGGCTGCGCGCTCGCCCTGGAACGCAACCCCGAGGCCGCCGCCGCCATCCGCGCGAGCGGCTTTGACGTCTGCTCGCATGGCTGGCGCTGGGTGAAGCATTTCGAACTCAGCGAGGCCGAGGAGCGCGAGCATATCCGCCTGGCCGTGGCCAGCCTGGAGAAGACCGTGGGCCACCGGCCGGATGGCTGGTATTGCCGCTATGGACCCAGCGTGAACACCCGCCGCCTGGTCGCGGAAGAGGGCGGTTTCCTCTACGACAGCGACTATTACGGCGATGAATTGCCGATCTGGAAGACCGTGCTCGGCAAGCCGCACCTCGTCGTGCCCTATTCGCTGACCAACAATGACGGGAAATACGCGGGCTGGATGGGCACCTCCGACCAGTGGTTCTCCTACATCCGCGACGCCTTCGACATGCTGTATGAGGAAGGCGCCAAGGGCCAGCCCAAGATGATGTCCATCGGGCTGCACTTGCGGCTGATCGGCCATCCGGCGCGGGCGATGGGGCTGCGGCGCGTGCTGGACCACATCGCCGCGCGCCGCGATGTCTGGATCACGCGGCGCGTGGATATCGCGAAGCATTGGATGGCGGTGCACCCCTACCAGCCGCCGCGCGATTGACGCCGCGGCGGAGCCGCTGCCAAGCTCCGGCCCGGGAGAACGCAGCATACGGGCAACAGGCTTTTGTCTGGAGGTCATTCATGCGCCGTGCTCCCAACCCCGTATCGGCCCTGTCCGCATGACCTCGGACCTCGAACTGGATTTCCAGTCGGCGCTGCGCGTCGCCGGCATCACCATCGCGCCCGAGCGCTACGCCATCATGCTGGAGGCCTATCGCTCATGGCGCGCCTTGGCCCTCGTGCTCGATGAGCCGACGCCCTATGCGCATGAACCCGCAGCGGCGCCGCATCCTGTCGCCAGCCCGGCGCGCGCGTGATGGCCGCCCCCGTTCCCTCACTTGCCGAGGCCTCGGCCGGCATCGCCGCCGGCACGCTCTCCCCCGTGGCGCTCACCGAGGCGGCGCTGGCCCGCATCGCGGCCCAGGAGCCCCGGCTCAACGCCTTCATCACCCTGACGGCCGAGCGCGCCCGCGCCGCCGCCGCCAAGGCCGAAGCGGAGATCAATGCCGGGCGCCGGATCGGCCCGCTGCACGGCATCCCCTATGCGCTGAAAGACATCTATGACGTGGCCGGCGTGCGGACCACGGCGCATTCCCGCGTGCTGCTGGACAATATCGCGACCGCGGATTCCGACGCGACGGAGCGGCTGGAAGCGGCCGGCATGGTGCTGCTGGGCAAGCTTGCGACGCATGAATTCGCGCGGGGCGGGGTGAATGACGCGCTGGCCTTCCCGCGCGCAAAAAACCCCTGGAACCCGGCGCATTTCGCGGGTGGCTCCTCCTCCGGCTCGGGCGTGGCCGTCGCCTCCGGCATGGTGGCATTGGCCATGGGCTCGGACACGGGCGGCTCCATCCGCTTGCCGGCGGCCTTCTCCGGCTGCGTCGGCCTCAAGCCCACCTATGGGCGGCTCAGCCGGCGCGGCGTGGTGCCGCTCAGCTTCGGGCTGGACCATACGGGCCCCCTGACCCGCACGGTCGAGGATTGCGCCATGGCGATGCAGGCCCTGTCCGGCTTTGACCCGCGCGACCCCGGCTCCGCCGACCAGCCGGTGGGCGATTACCTCACCGGCCTGAGATCCGGCGTGGCGGGCATGCGCCTCGGCTATGCGCGCGCCTATGGCGTCGAGGCCGGGATTGATGCCGAGGCCCAGGCGGCCATGGACGCCGCCGCGCAGACCCTGGCGCAACAAGGTGCCGAGATCGTCGAGATCACCCTGCCCGCGCTGCGCCGCTTCGAAGCCGCCTGCTGGACCATCCTGCATGCCGAGAGCTTCGCCATCCACCAGCAGGATCTGCGCCATCGCCCCGAGGCCTATGGGCGCGTGACCTTCGAGCGCATCGTGCTCGGCGCCTTCGTCACCGGGCCGCAATATGTCCAGGCACAGCGCCTGCGCCACCAATTGACGGCCGAGGTGGATGCACAGTTCAGTCAGGTGGATGGCATCCTCTGCGCCCCCGCCCATGGCGCGGCCCCGGCGGCGGTGGATGTGGATGATGGCCCTTGGCGCCGCGCCCAGCCCATCACGGCCGCCTTCAACGTGACAGGCCATCCGGCGCTCTGCCTGCCGGCCGGCTTCGCCGCCAATGGCATGCCGCTCTCGCTGCAGATCGTCGGCCGCAGCTTTGGCGAGGCGGAGGTGCTGCGCATCGCCCAGGCCTTCGAGCAGGCGACGGAATGGCACAAGGCGCGCCCACCGGAGGCATGAACAGAATGGCCACGAATCTCCGCCCCGACATCAGCCTCGCGCAGCGGCTCTTCGACGCGCTGCGCGAGCAGACCTTCGACGGCGTGGGCGTCACGCGCGAGGCCTATGGGCGGGGCGAGGAGATTGCCCATGCGCTGGTCCGCGCCGAGGCCGAGGCGCTCGGCCTCGAGATCAGCGTGGATTTCGCCGGCAATATGTACATGACGCTGCCGGGCACGGATCGCAGCCTGCCGCGTATCATCCTGGGCAGCCACCTGGATTCCGTGCCGCAAGGCGGGAATTACGATGGCGCGGCGGGGGTGCTTTGCGGCCTCTCCGTCGTCGCTGGGATGACGCGGTCGGGCTTCGTGCCGGCGCGCGACATCACCGTGATGGCGATCCGCGCAGAAGAGGGCGGCGCCTGGTTCAACGGCTTCCCCGGCAGCCGCGGCGCGCTGGGCAGCTTCCCGCCCGAGAACCTGGCCATCCTGCGCCCCGACACAGGCCTCTCGCTGGAACACCACATGCGCGAACTGGGCTTCGACCCCGATGCGCTGCGCAGCGGCCGCAAGCATCTGCGGCGCGAGGATGTGCACGCCTATCTGGAGCTGCATATCGAGCAGGGCCCGGTGCTGGAGGCCGAGGAAATCCCTATGGGGATCGTCACCGCCCTGCCCGGCAATCGCCGCATCCGTCGCGGCATCGTGCGCGGCGAGTGGAACCATTCGGGCGCCACGCCGCGCGCCTACCGGCATGACGCCGCCCTCGCCCTGGCGGAATTCGCGCATCGCCTCGATCTTTTCTGGGGCGCGCTCGAGGCGGAGGGCGTGCCCCTGGTCATCACCTTCTGCACCATCGCGACGACGGAGCAGGCAGGCTTCGGCAAGGTGCCGGGCGAGATCACCTTCAGCCTCGATGTCCGCGCGCCGGAACTGCCGACGCTCGATCGCGCCTATGCCGAGATCGACCGGCTCATCGCCGAAATCTCCGCCACGCGCGGCGTCAGCTTCGAACTCACCGGGCGGCAGGCCAGCGTGCCGACGCCCATGGATGCCGGGCTGCGCGAAGCGATCCGCCAATCGGCCGAGGCGATGGGCATCGCCCACAAGATCATGCCGTCCGGCGGCGGGCATGATGCGGCCGCCTTCGCCCAGGCGGGGATCCCCGCCGCCATGGTCTTCGTGCGCAACCAGAATGGCAGCCACACGCCGCTGGAGGCGATGCGCATGGAGGATTTCGCGGCGGCGACCACGGCCATCACCCATTGGGCCGCCCAGGCCGCCTCGGCCTGACGCCGCGGGAAGCGGCAGTCGCTCGGCGCCCTGCCGCAAGCTTGGGCTGGGCCGGCCCACGCAACCCCCGGTCGGCTGGCTTTGCGCTTGCGGCGGGCGCCTGGCGCCGTCAGCCTCTCCGCTTCGAGGAGTGATCCGCATGAGTGGCTTGACCCATGAGCAGGCGCATATCCGCGCCCCCGCCCCGGCGGCGATGATGCACCTGGCCGGGCGCTCGGATGCCGAAGGGCTGAAGCGGCTGGCCATTCATCTCGGCCTGCTGCTGCTGACCGGCACGCTGGTCGCGCTGCTGCCGGGCTGGTGGAAGGCGCCGGCCGTGGTGGCGCTCGGCATGGTGCAGGCCGCGCTGTTTGCGCCCTTCCATGAGACGATGCACCAGACGGCCTTCGCCACGCGCAAGCTGAACGCCGTGGTGGGCTGGCTCGCCGGCGCGCCCTCGTTGTTCAACTGGCATTTCTATCAGGTCTATCACCTGGCCCATCACCGCCACACGCAGGACCCGCTGAAGGATCCGGAGCTGCTGCAACAGCCTCCGCCCATGGAATTCCGCGGCTATCTGCTGCGCATGCTGGCCATCCCCTATTGGCGCTCGCGCTTCCGCTTCGCGGTGGATGGGCTGCGCGGCGACTATTCGGCCTATCCCTATTTCCAGCCGGAGACAGCGCCGCGCGTGATCCGCAGCATGCGCTGGATGCTGGCTTTCGTGCTCACCGTGGCGGTGCTGATTGTCGCGGTGTTCGGCTGGCAGGCGCTGCTGCTCTATTGGGTGCTGCCGCAGCTCATCGGCCAGCCGCTGCTGCGCTGCTACCTCTTCACCGAGCACACGCTCTGCTCGCAGGAGCGGGACGGGTTGACCAACACGCGCACCATGCTGACCACACCGCTGCTGCGCCTCCTGATGTGGAACATGCCCTTCCACGCCGAGCATCACCTCTACCCCTTCATCCCCTTCCACCGCCTGCCCGAGGCGCATGGCGTGCTGCGGGAGAAGCTGGCCCATGTGCATCCGGGCTATGTGGATTGGCACCGGCGCTTCCTGGCGCGCATGCGGGCGTAGCCGCTCAGCCGGCGCGGCCGAGCGCCCGTTCCGTCAGCGTCTGGAACTTCCGCGAGGCCCGGGCGAGCCGCTGCTCCCAGGCCGGGTCGGGGCTTTGCCCGGCGCTGAGCTTGAAGAAGGCCTGGAGCAGGCAGGCCACCTGGAAGGGCTCGATCAGCGCGGCCTTCACCGCCCAGGCGAAGACCAGCGCGAAGACCAGTCCCCCGCCCGACCAGCCGCCCGGCATCGCATAGACCAGGGCGGCGGCGGGGGCGAGGACGACAAGGAAGATCAGGAGGCTCAACGTCCAGCCGATGACCAGCAGGAAGGCGGAGTTGCGGAACATCCCGCCGGCATTCTGCGCGTAGAGGATCAGGGCCACGCGCGCCGAATCCCAGGGGTCGGTGGCCTTGGTGCGGATGGCATGGCCGAGGACCACCTCATCCGCCACCCCGGCCAGCAGCCGCATGATGGAGTGGAGCAGCGAGAGCAGCTCCTCGACCACGCGCGTGGGAATCAGGATGCGCGACAGGCCATGCAGGAGGCTGAAAATCGCCTCCAGCACGCCGCGGACCAGCTGGTCGAGCACGAAGAGCAGGTTCGCTTCGGTGAAGCGTTCCCGCACCAGGGTGGTGGCGTGGCGGATCTGCGCGCGGCCGGAGGGCAGGCCACGCCCCTCCATCAGCTCGATCATCACCGCGATATGCCCGGCCTTGACCATGTAGAGGATGTATTCGCGCAGCAGATAGACGATGCCGAAGGTGGTGCCAAAGCCGGCCACGCCGCCCAGCAGCGTCGTCCATTCGCGAAAATCCTTGCTGCCGAGCGCGCCGATGAGCCAGCCGATTCCAGCGCCACCGGCCGTCAGCACCACATAGGCGGCGGAGATGGTGAAATAGACCAGCAGGCGAAACAGCAGGAAGGGCCAGGTGCGCAGCATCAGCCCCAACGCCCGTGTGACGGAGAAATCCCACATCGCAAATCCCCGGAGTTACCGGCGGAAAAGGATGAGCGCCGAGGCTGCCTGAAGCAAGGCCGCCGCGACCAGCACCGCGGCACCCGAGCCTGAGAGGTCGCGCAGCAGGCCGAAGCCGCCCGGCGTCAACGCATAGGTCGCCTGGTTCACGGCGGTGACGAGGGCAACGACGCGGCCGACATCAGCGCGGGTGAATTCCACCTGCGCGATCATGGGCGGCAGGGAGAGCATGTTGCCCACCGTCAGCCCCACGACGACGCAGCCCAGCAGCAGGAGCGGTGCGCTGACATCCAGCGCGGCCAGCAGGATCAGCGTGCCCAGCGCCTGCAAGGCGAAGTTCCAGGCGCCGGCGCGGCGGCGATCCGCCCCCACCGGCAGCGCCCAGGCCAGCAGGGTGCGACCGATCACGGCGCAGATGGTGATGAGGCTGAGGGCGAGGCCGGCACCGAAGGGCCCGAGTGTGGGCGCGATCAGCGAGAAGAGATGCGCGAGCAGGCCGACCAGCGCCGCCGCCCCGAGGCTGAAGCCGGCGCAGAGGCTCAGGAAGCGCGGCTCCCGCCAGATGGCGTGGCCGGGCGGCAGGCTCGGCGCATCCACCGTGCCGGCGGCGCGCGGCGCGGGCGGATCGGCGGCCACGCCCAGGCTTTGCGGCGTCTGGCGCAGGAAGGACAGCGCAAGCAGGCTCATCACGGCCAGGGTGGCGGCGGCGATGACCGCGCCTGCCAGCGGAAAGCCCCATTGATGGATCAGCAGCGCCCAGAGGGGCGCGAAGACCACGCCGCCCATGCTGGCGCCATTGAAGGCCAGCGCGATGGCGGCGGGGCGGCGGCCATCGAACCAGGGGGTGATCATGGCGTTGATGGAGGCGCCGCTGGTCAGCGCCCAGCCCGCGCCGCTGAAACAGGCGGCGGCGAAGATCTGCCAGGGCTGGGTGGCGCTGGACCAGCCGAGCAGGCCGAGTGCCGTCAGCCCCGCGCCCAGAAGCACCAGATTGAGGATGCCGAGCCGCGCCTGAACGGTCGGAAACCGCGCAACGAGCAGCGCGCCCAGCAGGAAATGCGTGGTGATGGCAGCGGAGATGAGCGAGACGGACCAGCCATGCTGGTCATGCAGCGCTTCCAGGAAGATGCCCGGGCCATAGAAGCCGATGCCCCAGGCGAAGATGGCGATGGTGAAGGCGGCCCAGACGACCCGCCAGCCGAAATAGCGTGGTTCCGTTCTCACCATCGCCCTCATCCCCCGCCCAGAGCATGATCCGCGGAGGTGGAACACCGAAGCGGTGAATCATCCTCTCCACAAAGGCTGGATCGCGATCCATCGGATCACGATCCAGGGGAATGGCGGGATGGTGCCGGATCAGGCGCTTTCGTAAAGCCGCGTCAGCGAGAATTCGCGATGGCCGAGCAGTTCGGCCGCCGTGAGTTCGCCATCGGCGGTGCGCAGCATGCAGTCCAGCAGCGCCTCGCCCGCGTCGTCCATGTTCATCCGCTTCTGCAGCAGGCCGGTCACGTCCACGTCAATGTGTTCGCTCATGGTGCGCTGCGTGCGCGGATTGGCGGTCAGCTTGATCACCGGCAGGATCGGGTTGCCGATGACATTGCCCTGGCCCGTCGGGAAGAAATGCACGGCATAGCCCGAGGCCGCGCAGAGCGTGACCATCTCGGCCGCGGCCGAGGAGCTGTCCATGAACCAGAGCCCGGGGCCCGTCGGCACCTCGGCCTTGTCCAGCACGCCATCCACCAGGCACTTCTTGCCGATCTTCTGGATATTGCCGAGGGCCTTTTCCTCGATGGTGGTCAGGCCACCCTCGATATTGCCCTTGGTGGGCTGGCTGTCCGAGAGGTCGCTCGTCTTGTTCGCCTCGATGACGGCCTGGTAGCGGTCGAACATCGCCATGAATTGCTGGCGGATCTCCGGCGTCTTGCAACGCGCGGCCACCAGATGCTCGCCACCCGTCAGCTCGGTGGTTTCCCCGAAGACCAGCGTGTGGCCGGCTTCCCAGAGCTTGTCGAAGGCATTGCCCACAGTCGGGCAGGAGGCGAGGCCGGAGGTCGTGTCGCTCTCGCCGCACTTGGTCGAGACCCACAGCTCCTGCAGCGGCGCCTTCACCTTCTTCAGCTTGGAGGCGTGCTTCACCATGCGATAGGCGGCGCGCGAGGCGTTCATGATGGTGTTCAGATCGCCATTCTGCTCGATGGCGAAGCCTTCCACCGGCTTGCCGCTCAGCGCGATGCCCTCGACGATCTTGCCGGTCCAGCCGGGCTCGATGCCGATGACGATGACGGCGGCGACATTCGGGTTGCAGCCGGTGCCGATCAGCGTGCGGAAATGCAGCTCCAGGTCGGCGCCGAATTGCAGGCGGCCATAGGCGTGCGGGATCGCCATGGCACCCTTGATGTTGTTCGCGACGGCCTCGGCGGCGGCGTTGGAGAGGTCATCCACCGGCAGGATGATGACGTGGTTGCGCACGCCCATGCGGCCATTCTCGCGGCGCCAGCCCTCGAAGGAGGAGCCCTTCAGATTCATTGCCATTTGGCGTTCCCCCTACCAGCGCTTCGTCTTGACGTTGTGGACGTGCAGGTGCTCGCCCGGCGCGATGTCGGCGATGGCCTTGCCGATATCAATGCCGTACTTGATGATCGTGTCCCCCGCCTTGATCGCCTTGATGGCGAGCTTGTGGCCGATGGGGATGTCCGACTTCGCGTCGAACTCGATCATCTTGTCCTGGTCCATGATCCAGCCGTTGATGCGGTTGCTGGCGCTCAGGCCTTCAACCACCACGACTCCCACGGAATCACCTTCGTCATGCACGACGAAATGAATCGTCATCGGGGTTCCCTCCTGTTCAATGCGACGAGGCTATGCCGCTCTTGAACTCAAGTCAACTATATGACCTAGATGAGCTGCATGAATATCGAAACCCCCGTGGAACCCCCCCTTTGGCGCCAGGTGCGCGCCGCCATCGTGGCGCAGATCGCCGCCGGCGAATTCCCGCCCGGCACCCCCCTGCCGGCCGAGAAGGCGCTGGCCGAGCGGTTTTCCTGCGCCATCGGCACCATCCGCCGCGCCACGGACGGGCTGGTGGCGGAGGGAGTGCTGAGCCGGCAACAGGGGCGCGGCACCTTCGTGGCGCAGCACACGCCGGAGCGGCTGTTCCGCTTCTTCCACCTGCGCCAGCCGGATGGCACGGCGGAGCTGCCGCGCACCGAATTCCTGGATTTCTCTCGCCGCGCGGCGGATGCCGAGCAGGCGGCCGCGCTCAACCTCGCCCCCGGCGCAGCCCTGCTGCGCGCCCGGCACCTCCAGCACCTGGCCGGCCGCCCGGCCATGCTGGAAAAGCTCTGGCTGCCCGAGGCGCTGTTTCCCGGGCTGGATGGGCCGCGCTTCGCGGGGCGGCCAGGCACGGTCTATGACCTTTACCAGCGCGAATTCGGCATCAGCGTGACGCGCATCGATGAGCAGCTGCGCGCCGCCATCCCCAATGCCCGCAATGCCGAGCGCCTGGGCCTGCGCGTGGGTGAGCCCGCGCTCTTCATCCGCCGCATCGCCTTCGCGGTGGATGGCCGGCCGGTGGAACTGCGCCTGGCCTGGGCCGACACGCGGGAACTCGCCTACTTCAACAGCCGGGCCTGACGTGGCAAAAGGCACGCCTCAGCATGGAGTGCGAAAGATGGCCGGCGTGTTCTGGTACAATGGGGTCTGGTCCACCGAGGAGCCGAAGATCATCGGCCCGATGGATCATTGCTTCTGGCTGGGCTCGGTCATCTTCGACGGCGCGCGCTCCATCACCGGCTGGGCGCCCGACCTGGATCGCCATTGCGCCCGCGCGGTGCGCTCGGCGCTCGTCATGGGCATGAAGCCGACCAAGACTCCCGAGGAAATCGAGGCGCTCTGCCAGGAGGGCATTCGCCGCATGGGGCTCGAGGCCACGCTCTACATCCGGCCCATGTTCTTCATCCGCCAGGGGCTGGGCGCGGCGCGGCCGGATCCGAGCAGCACGGATTTCATCCTCTCGCTCTATGACACGCCGCTGCCGGCCTGGGCCGGCTTCTCGGCCATGCTCTCGCCCTTCCGCAAGCCCGCCACGGACATGGCGCCGACGGATGCGAAGGCCGCCTGCCTCTACCCCAACGGCGCGCGCGCCACGGCCTGGGCCAATGAGCGCGGGCATGACATGGCGGTGATGAGCGACGTGGCCGGCAACATCGCGGAATTCGCCAGCTCCAACCTCTGGTTCGCCAAGGATGGCGTGGTGGTGACGCCGGCGGTGAACCACACCTTCCTGAACGGCATCACGCGCCAGCGCGTGCTGACCCTGTTCCGCGAGGCGGGCGTGCCCGTGGAAGAACGCGCCGTGCGCCCCGAGGAACTGGACGAGGCCGACGAGATCTTCTCGACGGGCAATTACGCCAAGGTGCAGCCGGTGATCCGCTACAATGGCCGCGACCTGCCCATCGGCCCCTTCGCCACCAAGGCGCGCGAGATGTATTTCGCCTGGATGCGCGCCCAGCCGCGCCTGGTGAGCGAGGCCGCCGCGGCCGAATAGCCGGCAAAAAGCCGGTTGCATCCTGGCCGCAATGGGCCAGACTTCGGGGATGGAACCACGCGCCATCCCCTTTCCCGCCGGCGGCTATCGTTTTGTGCCGGGGCGGCAATTCTCCGGCGGGGTCGCGGCCGAGCCGGGCTTCGCGCTGCGCCGGGTGCGCTTCCAGAAGCCGCTGCCCCTGGCGCAGGGCCTCGCCGCCGCGCGCGCCATCCTCGCCGCTTCCGGCCGCCCGCCCGAGGCGCTGGCCGCCTGTGAGCTGCGCTCCCCCCTGCCGCTGCCGATTGCGGATTTCATCGCCTTCAACGAGCGCTACCTTGCCGCCCTCACCGCCGAGGGCTTCACCGCTGCGCCGCCCTATCCCATCGGCCGCAGCAACCTGGCGCCCATCCTCGCCCCGCCGGCCGAGGTCGTGCTCTTTGCCATCACCTTCACCGTGCCGGCGGAAGGGCCGGGCGGCCTGGATTTCTTCATCTCCGGCAAGCCCGAGAACCGCGCGGCCGCGAGCTTCGAGGAAGGCATCGTGGGCGGCGCCGATGTCTCGGCCGCCGGGCTGCGCGGGAAGGCCGAATATGTGATGGGCGAGCTGCGCGCCCGCATGGCGGAACTGGGCGTGGAGGAACACCGCGTCACCGGCGCCCAGGCCTACACGATCCACCCGCTCGATCCGGTGCTCGAGATCGTGACCGGCCGCATGCCGCTGGCCTGGGGCGGGCTGACCCTGGTGCCGGCGCATCCGCCCGTCACCGGCCTCGCCTTCGAGGTGGATCTGCGTGCCATCTCGCAGGAATGCGTCGCGTGATGACGCGCAAGATGCACCTCGTGGCCTATTTGAAGTCTGGCCCCAATGCCAGCTACCCCAGCAGCTGGCGCCACCCCTCGGCCACGCTGGATGACCTGTTTGATCCTCGCCGCTGGGAGGATTGCGCCCGCATGCTGGAAGCCGCGCGCTTCGATGCCTGCTTCTTCGCCGATGGCCTTGGCATCCCCGATCTCTACAAGGGGAGCTACGACGATTATCTCGGCCGTGGCGGCCAGCTCAGCCTGATGGATCCGATGGTGCTGGCGCCCATGATGGCGCGCGTGACGGAGCATCTGGGCATCGGCGTCACCCTCTCCACCAGCTTCATCGCGCCCTATGTCATCGCGCGCTACCTCGGCTCGCTCGATCTGATGAGCCAGGGGCGCGCGGCCTGGAATGTCGTCACCACCGGGCGTGATTTCGAGGCGCAGAATTGCGGCATGCCGGGCCTCCCCCCCAAGGAGGAGCGTTACGACATGGCCGATGAGGTGATGGAAGCCTGCGACGCGCTGTGGAATGGCTGGGACGAGGATGCCCTGGTCCTGGACCGCGCGAGCGGCGTCTTCGCCGATCCCGCCAAGGTGCGCTACGCGAATTACCAAGGGAAATACATCAGCACGCGGGGGCCGCTTTCCATCCCGCGCAGCCCGCAGGTGCGGCCGGGCATCATGCAGGCCGGCGCCTCGCCGCGCGGCCGGGCCTTTGCCGCCCGCTGGGCCGAGATGATCTTCGCCACCCCCGCCACCAAGGCGGATTCCCTGGCCTATCGCATGGATATCCGCGCGCGGATGGAAGCGATCGGCCGGAACCCGGATGAATGCGCCGTGCTGCCCTCGATGACGGTGGTGGTGGGCGAGACGGAGAGCATCGCGCGGGAGAAGGCGGCCTATCTGGAATCGCTGGTGGATCCGGAACTGGTCATCGCCTCCAGCTCTTGGTCCGTCGTCGCCGATCTCAGCAAGGTGGAGACGCCCGAGGCGATGGCCGCGGCCGATACCAACCAGGGCGTGCAGGGCCATCGGGACCGGATGATCCAGGTGGCCAAGGCCAAGGGCATCACTTTCGCGGAGGCGGTGCGCCTGCCGCGCGCGCTGGTCGCCGGCACGCCCGCCATGATCGCGGACATCATGGAGGATTGGTTCACCTCCGGCGCCTGCGACGGCTTCATCCTGCCACCCACCATCTTCCCCACCACCTTCGAGGAATTCGGCCGCATGGTGGTGCCGGAATTGCAGCGGCGCGGCATCTTCCGGCGCGACTATGCCGGGCGGACCCTGCGCGAGAACCTGCGCGACCCGGGCTGATCAGCCCGGGCCGAAGAACATCCGGCGCAATTCGCCAGGCCCCAGCTGCTCGCTGATCAGGCGGATGACGAAATAGGGCAGCAGGATCAGCCAGAGCAGCAGCGCGGTGGCGGCCAGTTCCATGAGGTTGCCACCCGCCACGCCCTCCATCCCGGCACGCGCCGGGCGGCCATGCACAAGCGCCACGACCGCTTCCTCCACGACGGTCAACGCCACCAGCAGCAGGAGGAACAGGGACGTCCGCCAAACGATGTTCACGACCAGCCGCTTGCCGCGCATCCGCTCGCCAAGCCGGGCGGCGTGGCCGAGGACCATGAACTTCGCCATCACCATGGCCTTGAAGAAGGCGAAGCCATAGGCCGCGAAGACAATGCCATCGGCCCGCAGCACCGCCTCGCGATAGAAGATCACCGCGCCAAAGGCGACGTAGAGATAGAGGAAGATGCTGCCGTATTCCTGCAACTCGTGCAGCAGCTTCCCCTTCAGGCCGGTGCTCACGCGCCCTCAGGCACGCGCGTTGCCTGGCTGGCGGCCAGCACCCATTCGCCATTCACCCGCGCCATCATCTGCACCCAGCGCACCTGGATGATGCGGTTCTCGGTGATGCTGCGGATGGGGCTGCGCGCGGTGATCACCGCCGCATCCGGGTTGAGCACGCGGATCGAGAGTTCCTCCACCGCGGCCAGCTCGATCACCGGATCGCCGGCGAGGATGGAGACCAGCCGCGCGTCGCGCCCATCCACCTTCCCGGTGGTGTGGGTGTGGGTGAAGGAGGGGGCGAACATATCGCGCAGCTTGGCCACATCCCGCTCCCGTGCGGCGGCCTGGAGGCCGACGCGGAAGGCCATCACCTGCTGCTCGATGTGGCCGGCCCGCTCCGCCGTCAGGTCATGATGCGGGTGGGCCATGGCGGCCGAGGCCGGCAGGGCGAGGGCCAGGGCGAGAAGCGTGCGGCGATGCATGGAGCGGCTCCGTTTTGCAGATGCGAAATCCTGGCCCGCGTGGGAGAGGCGGTCAATCGCTTTCGCAGCGCGCGGCGCCGTGATCCGCCAACACGGATCACGCTGCGGGCTTTGCCCAGAGGAGGATCCACCGCCTTGGTGATCCCTCCAAAACGGGCCTTGCCCTACTGCGCCAGGAAGGCGCGCTCCTCCTCGCCGATCGGCTGCACCATGCCGCGCTCCAGCACCTCCCAGATGATCACGCGGGGCGGTGCCTCGCGGAAGGTGGCGCCGGCGAAATAGGTCCGTGCCGCGCCGGCGAAGCCGCCGCCCGCCTGGGCGAGATTGGTCACGGCCGCGCCCAGCGCCTCCTGCAGGAAGCCATGGAAATTGGCGTTGAGCGAGTAGGAGGAGCCGATCAGCGCCACTTGGGGCGAGGCCTCGTCATCCAGCAGACCACCGCCGCCGCCCGCGGCTGCGGGCGCGGTGGTGTTGGCCAGGCGCTGGCGATCCGGCGCGGGGCGCCAGCCATCGGGCATGATGTCGAGGCCCATGAGGCGCAGCAGGTCACCCGGGCCATTGCTCTCCTCGGCGGCGAAGCGCGTGGTGAAGCCGCCGGGGCGGTCGAGGTTCAGGTGGCGGGCGGCCTCGGCGATCTGGCGCGCAGCCAGCGCGGCACCCTCCTGGTTCCAATGCGTGTCGGTGCGCCAATAGGCCGGGCGCTGCGCGGCGAGCGCCCGCAGCGGCGCCAGCAGCGGTATGGGCGTGATGCCGCGCGCCTCAAAGGCGGCCACCAGCTCGGCATGGCGCCCGGCCGCCTGGGCGGAGAGCGGCGCGCCGCAGAGTTGCTCGGCATGCACGCGGGCCTTGTCGGGCACGATGGCGACCAGGAGGGTGATGTTCTGCGTGGCCAGGCGTTCCTTGATGCGGGCCAGGCCGGCGACACGCTCGGCCATGGCGGCGGAGGCGTCGGGCCAGGGGCGCAATTCCTCTGTCAGGAAGAGCCAGTCGTCGCAGCCGACGCGCACCTGCGGCCCGCCGGAATCGAAGAAGCGCCAGCGGAAGAAGCCGCCCGCCGCGCGGACATAGGGGTCCACCGGCAGGTTGTGCGCCATGACGTAGTTCACCGCGGCCGCGAAGCGCCCGGCCAGGAAGGCCTCCAGCGTCAGCGTCGGCGCCAGGCGACGCTGCGCCGGCTCCGAGGCAATGGCCGCCACGCCCTGCCAGGCGCCCCAGCCCAGGATCGCGATGATCACCGCCGCCTGGAGGGTCGCCATCCGCTTGATCCAGCTCTCGATCATCTGCGGCTCCTCAGAACTGGAAGTAGAGGAAGGGGACGGCGGCGCGGCTGTAGAGCAGGATCATCCCCAGGATGAAGCCCGCCGTCGGCGCCCAGAACCAGCAGAGGCGCCAGAAGCCACTCATCGCCTCGACCGGCCGCTGCCAGGGCAGGCGCGTCCCGAAGAGCGGGAGATAGACCAGAACCACGCCGATCAGCACGCACCACCATTGGTCCGGCGTGACCTGCCAGGCCAGCGCGTCGGAGAGGCCGACGCTGGAGGGCCAGAACATCGCGCCATACATGGCGAAGGCGCTGGTCACGTCATGCGCGCGGAAGGCGACCCAGCCCAGGATCACGGCCAGCATCAGCAGCGCATTGCCCAGGATGAAGGGCATCGGCCCATTCCCAGCCGCGCGCCAATAGCGGTGCAGCGCCAGCAGGCCGCCATGCCAGAAGCCCCAGAGGATGAAGGTCCAGTTGGCGCCGTGCCAGAAGCCGCCAATCACCATGGTGAGCAGCAGGTTCACATAGGTGCGCACCGGGCCCTTCCGGTTGCCGCCCAGCGAAATATAGAGGTAGTCGCGCAGGAAGCGGCTCAGCGTCATGTGCCAGCGCTGCCAGAATTCCTGGATATTGCCCGCGAGATAGGGGTTGTTGAAATTCTCCGGGAAGCGGAAGGCGCACATCATGGCCAGGCCGATGGCCATGGCCGAATAGCCCGCGAAGTCGAAGAACAATTGCAGCGTGTAGCCGATGGCGCCCGCCCAGGCATCGGCCATGGAGGGGTTGGGCAGCGCATAGACCACATCCACCATGGGGGCGATGGTATCGGCGATCAGCACCTTCATGCAGAAGCCGATCATGAAGCGCCGCGCGCCGAGGCCGAATTTCTCCCAGCTGTGGACGCGATGCTTCAGGTCATGCTCGATCTCGGCATAGCGCACGATGGGGCCCGCGATGAGCTGGCTGAAGATGGCCTTGTAGGCCGCGTAAGCCACGAAGTTGCGGCTGACCGGCACGTCCTTCCGCCACACATCGATCAGGTAGCTGACCGATTGCAGCACGTAGAAGCTCAGGCCGATGGGCAGGATGATCTCGTGCCAGGGCGTGGGGGTGAGGCCCATCGCCGTCACCACCTGGTTGAAGCTCTGCACGCCGAAATTCGCGTATTTGAAATAGGCGAGCACGCCGAGATTGCCGATCAGGCCCAGCATCATCCAGCGGAAGCGCGTGTCCGAGGCTTCCTCGGCCGCGTTCACCCGCAGCGCGACAAAGAAGGTGAAGAGCGTGACGCCACCCAGAAGCGCCAGGAAATCCACCCGCCACCAGGCGTAGAAGGCCCAGGACAGCAGCAGGATCGTCCAGTTGCGGAAGCGCGCCGGCGTCAGGAAATAGAGGACGAAGAACAGCGGCAGGAAAAGGAAGAGAAATTCAAAGGAGGCGAAGATCATGCGCCGATTCCTTCCCGCATGCGCCGAGGATAGGGCCCGCAGCAGGGTGCGGCAGGGCGGATTGGCGCACAGCCCATTGAGTTTCCTCGATTCGTCGAAAACCGGAGATTCCGCTTACCATCGCGAGAAACGGTTTCGCAATGGCCGCACCGGGGCGGCATGAAGTTCCACCCGCGGTTGTGCGCGGCGCGCGCATTTTCCGCGCGGGAGTTTCTCCTCTATAAGCGGGCCGCGACGCGGTTTCCCTCAACCCAAGGCATGCTTGTGCAGGACCAGCTCTCCGATCCCAATGCCCTGAACTACTTCGCCAAGCGCGGCGTGGCGCCGCAATGGCGGGTGTTCCTGCGCGCGATGATGGAGACGCTGGAAAGCCATCTCGAACCGGGGGCGCGCGAGGGGATGCTGCGCATGGTCGGCGCCCGCATGGCGGCGCTGATGCCGCTTCCCGCCTGCTCGACCCTGGGCGAGCTGGAGGCGCGCATGAATGACACGCTGGCCATCGCCGATTGGGGATATGTGCAGCTCAGCCTCGATGTGAACAACCGCACCGTGCTGCTGCGCCATGTGGCGGCGCCGCTGGTCGGCACCCATGCCGATCTCACCGGCGGCTGGATCGGCTCGGTGCTGGAGGGGCTCTATGGCGCCTGGTTCAGCCACCAGCCGGGGGCCGAGCCGGGCATCCATGTGCGGCGCTGGGGCCCGGATGGCGGCGCCATGCTGCTGCGCTACGCCAGAGGCTGATCGGTTTTGGTGGAATCACCAAAGGCGTGAAGCAGCCTCTCAACAAGGCTGGACCGTGCTCCAGCGACAGCGGATCACGATCCAGAGGCTGATGCGCTCCGCGCGGGGGAGCTGAACCGCCTCAGCGGTTTGCGCGCGCCACAACCGCCTCGAACAGCACCTGGCAGCCGGCCTCCGCTTCCTCCGGCAGGATGCTCTCCGCCTCGTTGTGGCTGAGGCCATCCTTGCAGGGGGTGAAGATCATCGCGGCCGGCACGCGCCGCGCCACATAGACCGCATCATGCCCGGCGCCGGAGATGATCTCCCGTGCCGGATAGCCGAGCCGCGCGGCCGCCTGGCGCACCAGATCCACGCAGGCGGCATCGAAGGGCTGGGCGGGGATGTCAAACAGCTTTGTCAGCTCCAGCCGGCAGCCATTCTGCGCCACCAGCGCCGCGGCTTCCGCCGGGAAGCGCGCCATCAGCGCCTGGACCTGGGCATCCTCCGGGTGGCGGAATTCGATGCTGAAGCGCACCTCGCCCGGCACCACATTGCGGCTGTTCGGCAGGACCTGGAGCTGGCCCACCGTGCCGCGACCCTCCTCGCCGCGCTCGCGCATCAATTCATCCACCAGCGCGATCACGCGCGAAGCCGCCACCAGCGCGTCGCGCCGCGCGGAGGGCGGCGTGGTGCCGGCATGGGCGTCCTGCCCCGTGATCACCGCGTCATACCAGACCTGGCCCTGCGCGCCGGTGACGATGCCGATCTGCTTGCCCTCGCGCTCCAGGATGGGGCCTTGCTCGATATGCAGCTCGAAATAGGCGTCCGCTGGGAAGGGGGCGGCGGGGTGCGCGCCCTTGTAGCCGATGGAGTCCAGCGCCTCGCTCACCGTCACGCCGTCGAGGTCGGTGAAGCCATAGGCTTCCTCCAGCCCGAAGATCCCGGCCCAGACGCCGCTGCCCATCAGCGAATGGCCGAAGCGGCTGCCTTCCTCATCTGTCCAGTTCACCAGCTCGATCGGCGCTTCGGTGGTGATGTTGAGGTCGTTGAGCGAGCGCATCACCTCAAGCCCCGCGATCACGCCCAGCGCGCCGTCAAATTTCCCGCCCGTCGGCTGGCTGTCGAGGTGGCTGCCGAGCAGCACGGGCAGGCGCTTCGGGTCCCGCCCCTCGCGGCGGGCGAACATGTTGCCCATGGCGTCCACGCGCATGGTGAGGCCGAGTTCCTCGCACCAGGCGGTGAAGCGCTGGCGGCCGGCCTTGTCCACCTCGGTCAGGGTCAGGCGCTTCACGCCGCCCTTGGGTGTCGCGCCGATTTCGGCCATGGCCATGAGGGTGTCCCACAGGCGTGGGCCGTTGATCTTCTGATTCGTGCTCATTTCCGAAGGATAGCGGGGCCTCAGACGACCTGGAAACCCACCGCCCGGAACATGGCCGCCCCCTCGCTCGCGGCGAAGGCGATGAAGGCGCGCGCGCCCTCGGGGTCCGCCGCGCGGCTCGCCACGGCCGCGACATAGGGCGTGATGAGCTGCGCGCTCTCCGGCAGGGGGGCCACCAGCACCGCACCCGGCTCGGCCAGGATTTCGCTGGCCTGGGTGATGACCAGCGCCACCTCGCCCCGCGCCACCGCCTGCACGGCGGCCAGGCCGCGGGGGAAGGGACGGCGCGGCGTGGTCACGCCCAGCCGGTCCAGCAGCGCCATCACATGCCGCCCGCTCGTCGCGCCCGCCGCGCCATCGCTCAGCCCGATGCTGGGGGCCGCGCGCAGGATGGCCGCCAGCTCCGCCTCGTCGCGCATGTCGGGCAGGGGCTGCCCGCGGCGGATGCCGAGGGCGAGGCGCATGCGCCCCATCTCCTGCCGCGAATCCGCCAGGGCGAAGCCGTCGCGGATCAGCCCATCCAGCGCGGGCGCGGCGTTGAGCACCACATCCACCGCCTCCCCCGTGCGCAGCCGCGCCGCCACCTGGCCGCCATTGCCGGTCTCGGTGCGGATCGCCCGGCCGGTGCGGGCAGTGAAGGCCTGGGCGATCCGCGCCACCGGCGTTTCGGTGGCCCCGGTGCCGAGCACCAGCAGCGACGGAGGCGCCTGCGCCAGGGCGGGCGTGGCGAGAAGAAGGGGCAGGGCGCGGCGAAAGACCATCCCCAGAGCCTTGCCCCAAGCGCGCGGGACTGCAACTGATGCGTCATGGCCCATGCTCTCGACACCGCCGCCCCCGCTCTTCTCCGCAACTCCGACCTTGACCGCCCCGAGGTGCGCCAGGCGCGGGTGGACCTTGCCGCCTGCTTCCGCATGGCGGCGAAGCTCGGCCTGCAGGAGGGGATCTGCAACCACTTCTCGCTCGTGGTGCCCGGGCGGGACGATCTGATGCTGGTGAACCCCTATGGCTATGCCTTCGCGGAGGTTACCGCCTCCAGCCTGGTCATCTGCGATTTTGAGGGCCGCGTGGTGGCGGGCAGCGGCGTGCCGGAAGCGACGGCCTTCTACATCCATGCCCGCCTGCACCTGAAGCACCCGCGCGCCAAGGCCGCCTTCCACACCCACATGCCCAACGCCACGGCCCTCTCCATGCTGGAGGGGCCGCCCTTGGTCTGGGCCGGGCAGACGGCGCTGAAATTCTACGGCCGCACGATGGTGGACGAGGATTATAATGGCCTCGCCCTCGATGAGCGCGAGGGCGACCGCATCGCCGCCGCGCTGGGCGATGCCGATATCGTCTTCATGAAGAACCACGGCGTGATGGTGGTGGGGCCGAGCGTCGCGGAAGCCTGGGATGACCTCTACTACCTGGAGCGCGCGGCCGAGGTGCAGCGCCTGGCCATGGCCACGGGCCGCGTGCTGAAGCCCGTGCCGGAGGCGGTGGCCCGGGCCACCTACACCCAGATGCGCGAGGGCGACCGCGAAAGCGCGCGCCTGCACCTGGAGAGCATCAAGCGCCAGTTGATGAAGGAACAGCCCGACTTCGCGGATTGAGGCCGCGGGGCATCGCATGCCCCCAGGTCAGGTCACCACCGGGCCCACCGGCTGCATCGCGACGGGCTTGCCGCTGGCCGCCAGGGCCGCCGGCAGGGGGCGGAAGCCTTCCGGCACCTCGATATCCGGCCGTTGGGCAAAGAGCCTGGCCCAGGCGCGGTCGGACACCTCATTCGCTTCGCGGATGATGCGCGCCTCATCCATGGTGAGCACCACGCCGTCGCGCATCAGCCAGCGCCCATCCACCATCACATCCTCCACATCGCGCGCCTGGCCCTGGTGCACGAAGACCGAGACAGGGCGCAGGAAGGGCACCAGATGCGCGCGGTCGGTGCGGATCATGATGAGGTCCGCCAGGTTGCCGGGCGCCAGCCAGCCGCCATCCGGCACGCCCATCGCCTTGTAGCCGTTGCGGGTGGCCCAGCGCAGCGCCTCCTCCGGCGTGGGGTTGCGGCCATCCTTGCGGCGCACGCGCTCCATGAAGAGCCCGGTGCGCATCACTTCCACCATGTCCTCGGCCATGTTGTCGCTGCCCATGGCGATGTTGCAGCCGGCCTCGGCCATCTCGCAGACGCGCGGTGACAATCCACGCCGCGCGGCGATGGCGGAGTTGAAGGCCACATGCGCCCCGCGCTTGCCGAGGATCTTCTCCTCCAGCGGCGCCATGCACCGGCAATGCGCGCCGATCATCCGGTCATGGATGAAGCCGATGGAATCCAGGAACTCGGTCGGCAGCATGTTGTGATGCGCCTGCACCGCCGCCACCTCGCCCCAGATCTGGTTGAGATGGATGGTGCAGATCGTGTCCAGCTCCTGCTGCAAGGCGCGCAAGTCACGCAGCAGCTCGGGCGAGCACATGTCGGGCGCCCAGGCCGAGACACCGACGCGGATGCGCCCCTCCCCCGCGCCATTCCACTTCGCATGCAGCGCGCGGATTCGGGCGAGGCCCGCCTCGCCCAGCTTCGGGTCACGCACGAATTCCGCCGGGTCGCCGATGGAGGTGCCCACGCGGTCCCAGCTGCGCTCGGCCAGCAGCATGCGCAGACCGGTGGCCTCCATCTGCGCCGCATAGTTCTCGATCTGTGCGGCATCCTCCAGCACGGCGGTGGTGCCGGAGCGCAGGGCTTCCAGCGCGCCCAGCTCGCACATGACGGCCTGCTCCTCCGCGGTGAGCGGCGGCAGCGGGATGGGCGAAAGGCCACCGGTGAAAGGCGGCTCATGCGGCGGCGAGAGATCCTCGAAGACGCCGCGCGCCAGCGTCATCACCAGATGGGTGTGGATATTGGCGAAGCCCGGGAAGATGGCGCGGCCTGTGGCATCGACCACTTCGGCGCCGGGGAAGCGCGCGGCGATGTCAGCGCTGGGCCCGATGGCGGCGATGCGGCTGCCCTCGATCGCGATGGCGCCGTCATGGTGGATCGTGCCGGCCTCATCGCCGGTGACGATGGTGGCGTTGGTGATCAGCAGCATGGGCCGTGCCCTCCTGGGTTGCGAGGATGATTCAGCGTCCCGGCGATGCCGCCCCGACGCATCATGCTCTACTCCGCCTGGATGTTGGCCTCACGCACCAGCCGCGTCCAGAAGGCCCGCTGCTCGCGCATATGGGCGTCCAGCACAGCGCCCGGCGTGAAGGCGGCGACCGAGCCCATGCTGGTCATCTGCGCCACCATGGCGGGCTCGCTCATCACCGCGCGGAAGCCATCCTCCAGGATTTGCCGCCGCGCCGGCGGGATGCGCGCAGGGGCGATGACGCCGTTGAAGCCCATCAGCGCCCAATCCGTTCCCGTCTCCCGCACCGTGGGAATATCCGGCAGACCCGGATGCCGCTCGGGCGAGGAGATGGCCAGCACCCGCACGCGGCCGCCCTCATGCGCACCGCGGAACACGCCGTAATTGCCGACCATGAGCTGCACATCGCCCGCCAGCAGCCCCTGCAGCGCCGGGCCGGTGCCGCGATAGGGCACATGCGTCATGGAAACCCCCGCCGCGCGCCGCCAGGATTCGTAGAAGAGATGCGGCCCCGAGCCGATGCCGGCCGAGCCGAAATGCAGCGCATCCGGCCGCGCCTTCAGCAGCGCCACGAACTCCTGCATGCTCCGCGCCGGCACCGCGGCCGAGACCACCAGCACCGAAGGCCCGGCGGTCAGCTGCGCCACGCCGACGAAATCGCGCTGCGTGTCGAAGGGCAGATTGGGATAGAGCGCATGCGTGATGCCAAGATTGCCCGCATCGCCCATGAAGAGCGTGTGCCCGTCCGGCTCGACCCGCGCCATGAACTCCATGGCGATATTGCCATTGGCGCCGCCCCGATTTTCTACCACCACCGGCTGGCCCAGCCGCTCGGAAAGCCGCTGCATGATGGGCCGCCCCACCGTGTCCACGCCGCCGCCCGCCGGATAGCCGATGACGAGGCGGATCGGCCGGTCCGGAAAGGCGCCCTGGGCGAGTGCAGGCGGGGCGAGCGCGGGGCTGGCGAGCGGGGCAAGCAGCAAGGCGCGACGTGTGGCGAGCATCAGGGTGTCTCCGCTGGGGTGCACAAGCCTCGCGCTTCGGGATGCGAGCGCAAAGCGGAAATTGCGCGGAAATCCAAGGCCCACCCCGCATCTGCCCAAGGCTTGGGCGGCGCCCCTTCTGGCCGGCCGCGATGCGGGGCATGCTGCGCGCAACCACGAGGAGAACGCCATGTCCACCCCCCAGCCCGTCGCCGGCTTGCTGCTCTTTCCGGGCATGACGCAGCTCGACCTCACCGGCCCTTACGAGGTGATCGCGCGCCTGCCCGGCTGGCGCACCGAGATCGTCGGCAAGACCATCCATCCGGTGAAGACGGATCGCGGCCTGGTCATCACCCCCTCCATCGCCTTTGCCGAGGCGCCGCAATTCGACCTGCTGATCGTCCCTGGCGGCCCCGGCACGGATGACGCCATCCTGGATGCCGAGACGGTAGAATTCGTCCGCCGCCAGGGTGCGGGCGCGAAGCACATTTTCGGCATCTGCACCGGCAGCCTGCTGCTGGGTGCGGCCGGGCTGCTCCGGGGCAAGCGCGCCGGCGGCCATTGGGCGGCGCGCGACCTGCTGGCGCAATTTGGCGCCGAGGTGAGCGACGCGCGCATGACGAAGGACGGCAAGATCTACACGGCGGGCGGCGTCACCTCGGGCATCGACATGGCGCTGCAGGTGGTGGCCGATCTGGCGGGCGAGGATGTGGCGATGGGCATCCAGCTGCAGATCGAATACGACCCGGCACCGCCCTTCAACGCCGGGACGCCCTTCGTGGCGCCAGCCGCGATCGTGGAGCGGGCGCGCAATGCGGGGGCGGCGCGGCGGGCCATTCGCGCGGCGGCGGTCGAAACGGCGGCGGGGCGGCTGGCGTCAACGTAAAAGAAAGAGGGCCTCCGGCGGCTGGGGCCGAAAGGCCCCAGACCCCGATCCAACTATACGGCCAGCCGGTACACGCGCGCCGCTGTCTCGGAGAACAGCTCCGTTCGCTCACTCGCGCTCGCGCCCGCGGCCAGGCGCTTGAAGGCGTTCCACAGCACCGGGTAGCTGCACATGCCCTTGTCCACCGGGAAGTTGCTCTCGAACATGCAGCGCGCCGCGCCGAAGGCCTCGATGCAGGTCTCGATGGTGGGGCGCCAGGCCTCCGCGAGCGCCAGCGAGGTCGGCGGCAAGGGCTGCTGGTGAAACTGATCCCCGCCCACATCCATCGCAAGCCCGCCCAGCTTCATCATCACATTCGGGCAGGCGGCCAGCGCGCGGATGGAGGCGAGCCATTCGGCGAAGATCCCGTCACGGCGATAAGGGCCCAGCCCCAGCGGTCCGCCGCAATGATCCACGATGAGCGTCAGCTCCGGCACGGCCCGCGCCACCTCCAGCACCTGCGGCAATTGCGGGTGATAGGCCCAGACATCCAGCGTGAGGCCCATGGCGGCCAGGCGGCGCGCACCCTCGCGGAATTCGGGCCGCGGCAAGGGCCCGGGCGCGGGTGATTCGAGGTTGCTGCGGATCTCGGGCGCGGCATCCCAGGCGGTGCGGTTGCGCACGCCACGGAAGCGCCCGCCGGCGATCGCCACGTGCTCCTCCAGCAGCGGCGTGACACGGTCCCCGAGGGTGAGGTCCACCAGGCCCACGATGCCGGCACAGGCCCGCGTCGCTGCGCCCGCGGCCGCTTCGGCCACGCGCGTCATGAAGCGCGTCTCGCCCAGCGGCCGGCGCTCGGGCGCCTCGGTCATGTCGTATTGCGCGCCGCACTGGATGAAGACCGTGGCGCGGATGTCATGCCCCGTGCCGGTATCGGCCAGCAATTCGGGGAGAAGGTAGCGCTGGTCCACTTGCTCCCAGATGTGGTGGTGCGGATCGATGATCGGCAGGCCAGGGTCGAGGATCGGCTCCGCATGCTGCGCGAGCCAGGCCTCGCGGATGGCGATGTGGCGGGAGGCCGTCATGGAGGGTGGCGGGATCATGGGGCTACTCCAGGCGGATATTGGCGTCGCGCACAAAGGCCTGCCACTTGGCGCTCTCGCTGCGGAAGAAGGCGGCGAATTGCTCGGGCGTATTGGGCTCGGCCGTCAGGTCGCTGGCGCGCAGGGTCTGCTGAAAGGCCGGATCCACCACGATCTGGTTGAGCAGGGCGGAAAGCCGCTCCACCACGGCGGACGGCGTGCCGGTGCGGAGAAAAATGCCGTTCCACTCGACGGTGGCGAAGCCCGGCAGCGTTTCCGACAGGGCGGGCAGGTCCGGCAGGGCGTTGATGCGCGGGCGGGCGCCGGTATGCGCGAGCGCCTTCACCTGCCCATCACGCACCTGCGCCACGGCCGAGTTCACATTGCCGAAGAAGAGCTCGATCTGCCCGGCGACCAGGTCGGTCAAGGCCGGCGCTCCGCCGCGATAGGGGATGTGGTTGGCGCGCACGCCCGCATCGCGCAGGAACAGCTCCAGCACCAGATGCTGCTGGGAGCCGATGCCGGAGGAACCGGCGGCGAAATTGCCATTGGCGCGGCGCATGATCTCGATCAGCTCAGGAACGCTGCGCGCCGGCGAATTGCGCCGCACCAGCACCAGCTGCGGCACCGACATGGTCTGGAAGACCGGGAGGAACTCGCGCTCCGGCACATGGCGCTGCCCGCCGAACAGGGCGGGCGTGACCGAAATCGGCGTCGCCTGGTTCATGATGGTGTAGCCATCATTCGGCGCCTGGATCATCGCCTGCTCACCGATGGTGCCGGTGGCGCCGCCGCGATTCTCGACCACGAAGGGCTGGCCCGTGCGGGTGGCCAGCGCCTGGGCGTACAGCCGACCCACAAGATCGGCCGCGCCGCCCGCGGGCCATGGGACGATCATGCGGACCGGCCGGCTGGGCCAGGGGGGTTGCGCCAAGGCCGGCGTCGCCAAGGCCGCAAGGGGGGACAGCGGCGCGGCCAGCACCAGGCGGCGCCCGAACGGGGTGTGTGTCATCGCGCGTTTCCTCTCCGGTGAGGCATGTTGCGCGGTTCCGAGGGGTTGCGAAAGCCAGCGCTACCCATTCGCCTCCAGAAGGGCAAGAAGCCCGGCCAGGATCTGCTCCGGCGCGGGCGGGCAGCCGGGAATCACAAGGTCCACCGGCAAGGCAGCCTCCACGCCGCCGAGCACGGCGTAGCTGCCGCGGAACACCCCGCCATCCACCGCGCAGTCGCCCAGCGCCACCACCCAGCAGGGCTCGGGCGTCGCGGCGCGCGCGCGCTCCAGCGCCTCGGCCATGTTGCGCGTGACCGGGCCGGTGACGAGCAGGATATCGGCATGGCGCGGGCTCGCCACGAAGCGCAGGCCGAAGCGCTCCAGGTCATGCGCCACATTCTGCAGCGCATTCACCTCCAGCTCGCACCCATTGCAGCTGCCGGCATCCACCTGGCGGATGGCAAGCGATCGGCCGAGCCGGGATTGCGCCGCTTCGTCCAGCCTGGCGCGCAACTCGGCCAGGATCTCGGGCGGCGTGGCCTCCGGCGCGGCATCGGTGAGTGGGCGGGAGACGAGGTTGCGCAGCAGCTTGGGGATGAGCATCAGCCGGTCTCCGGCGTGGCTTCGGTGAAAACCAGGCGATTGCCGAAGGGATCAGCCACCTCCATGTCGCGCCAGCCCCAGGGCCGCTCCAGGATGCCGGGCCGCGCGTGGCGGTAATCCTTGGCGGTGAGTTCCGCATGCAGCGCATCCAGCCCCGTCATGCGCAGCATCAGCTTGGTGCCGGGCGTGCCATCGCCGAAATGCTCGCTGAGGAACAGCAGCAGCGCGCCGCGCGACACCTGCGCGAAGAGGGGCGCGGTCGTGTCGAAGCGATGCTCCCAATCCCAGGACATCCCGAGGAAATCGACATAGAATTCGCGCGCCTTCGCCACGTCGAAGATGCGCAGCACGGGGATGGTGGCGTCGAAGCGCGGGTTCACAGATCCACCCCGCTATAGCTGCCATTGATGCTTTTGTTGATCAGCGGGAAGTCGGCCACGATGTTGCCGATCACCGCGGCCTCCAGCAGCGGCCAATGCAGCCAGGAGGGGTCGCGCAGCATGCAGGCCTCGATGCCGCCTGCGCCATCCAGCCGCATCCAGGCGAGGCATTCGCCGCGGAAGCCCTCCACCAGCGCGATGCCCTCGCCACCGCGCGGCGGGAGGGTCACGGTGAGTTCTCCTTCCGGCAGGGCGGGCAGCAGGGATTGCAGCATGGCAACGGATTGCAGCGCCTCGTCGTAGCGCTGGCGCCAGCGCGCATCCACATCGGCGCCGGACTGTGTGGCCAGCGCCTCTGGCGCCAACTCGCCGGTCAGGAGCCGGGCGTCGAAGCCGCGGCCCGCCGCACGGCCCACCACGCCGCCGGGCGCGAAACCCGCGACCAGTTCCGGCACCATGACGCCGGTGCCCAGCACGCGGTCCTGCAGGCTCGCATGGCTTTCGTAGAGCGCCAGCAGCTGAGGCAGTTCGGCCGCGATGGCGGTCAGCGACGCCAGAAGCGCCGCGATCCCTTCGCCATTGAGATCCTGCGCCACGCCGCCTGGCAGCACGCGGTCCATCATCAGGCGATGGCCAAACGCCGTGGCCTGGGCCCGCAGCAGCCCTTCGCGGAGCCACCCGCAGCGCGCATGGATCACGGCGAAGGCCGCGTCGTTGGAAATGAAGCCGAGGTCGTTCAGGTGATTGTGCAGCCGCTCCAGCTCCAGCATCGCGCTTCGTAGGGCAAGCGCGCGCGGCGGCGCCTCCACCTCCAGCGCCGCTTCCGCCGCGCGGGCGAAGGCCAGCGAATGTGCCACCGTCGTATCGCCCGAGAGTCGCGCGGCGAAGCGGGCCGCGGCGCGCGGCGGCTTGCCCTGGATCAGCGAGAGCGTGCCCTTGTGCGTATAGCCCAGCCGCACCTCCAGCCGGACGATGATCTCGCCCTGGATGTGGAAGCGGAAATGCCCGGGCTCGATGATCCCCGCATGGATGGGGCCGACCGGGATGATGTGCACGCCATCGCCCGTGGCCGGCAGGAATTCCATCGGCTGGGGGTTGGGCGCCTGCGCGGCCGGGCGGCCAGAGAGCGGCCCCAGCAGGGGCCAGCGGCCGTGATCCAGGAAGGGCCGTGGATCGGTGCCGCCTTCCGCCTCGATGCCCCAGAGGTCGCGCAGCGCGCGCTCGAAGAGGGCGGCGCTGGGCCAGAGCGGGGAGAGGGCGGGGATGCGCCCCTCCTCTGCCGGGACGGAGGCCAGCAGCACCTCCATCCGTTCCTCGTCCAGGAAGGCGGCATGCGCATGGCCGGCTTCGCCCCAGAGCCCGAGCAGCGCGAAACCCGGCGCGGGCGCCAGCGCGGCCCAGCGCCGTGCGTCGAGCTGATGGCGCGGCCAGGGCCGGCAGCCCATGGAAAGGCCGGATTGGATCAGCGCGCGCAGCGTCATGCCAGCAGCCTCGACGCTTCCAGCAGCATCCGCGACAGCGGCGCGGGCAGGGCGATCGCCAGGATCGCCGCCAGCAGCAGATGCACCCAGAGCGGCAGCAGCGTGGCAAGGCCCGCCGCCATCGGCGCCGGTTGCGGCGTGGGCAGGCCGAAGCAGAGCCGCTGCATGGCGTGCAGCAGCGCCGTGCCGGCCACCAGCAGCCCCAGGATGAAGAGCGGCAGCAGCCACGGCGCCTCACGTCCGATGGCCGAGGCGAGCAGCAATTCCGAGGCAAAGAGGCTGAAGGGCGGCAGCCCCGCCAACGCCGCCATGGCCAGCGCCAGGCCCCAGCCCAGCGCGGGATGCGAGGTGGCGAGCCCGCCGATTGCCGCCATGTGCTGCGCCCCCTTGATCCGCACCGCGCGGCCGATGGCGAAGAAGGCCGCCGACTTCACCAGCGAATGGCCCCAGAGATGCAGCAGCCCGGCCATGGTGCCGACCGCGCCGCCCACCCCGAAGGCAATGGCCGCGATGCCCATATGCTCGATGCTGCTCCAGCCGAAGAGGCGCTTCGCGTCCCGCCGCCGCCAGAGGGACAGCCCCGCCAGCAGCAGCGTGGCCATCCCCATCACGATGAGGAAAATCCCCGGCGGGATGGTCTCAGGATGGGCGGCGACGATGCTCTTGCCGCGCAGGATGGCCAGCATCGCCGCATTCAGCAGCAGGCCGGAGAGCACGGCGGCAATGGGCGTCGGCCCCTCGGCATGGGCGTCGGGCAGCCAGGAATGCATCGGCACGAGGCCGGCCTTGGTGCCGAAGCCCACCAGCAGGAACACGAAGGCGAGGTTCAGAAGGCTGGGATCGGCCCGCGCCGCCAGCGCCCGCAGCGCGGTGTAGGAAAGCTGCCCCTCGGCATGGCCGGCCAGCGGCTGCGCGGCCAGTGCCAGGACGATCAGCCCGAACAGCGCCAGCGCGATGCCCACGCCGCAGAGGATGAAGAATTTCCACGCCGCCTCGATCGCCGCCGGCGTGCGATGCAGCGCCACCATCAGCACGCAGGCGAGCGTCCCCGCCTCGATCGCCACCCACATGATGCCCAGATTGTCGGCCAGCAGCGCCAGGTAATGCGCCGCCATGAAGCCCTGGAAGGCCGCGTGATAGGCGCGGCGCTGCGGGGTGTCGAAGCCCTCGCCCTCGATGTCCTGCGCGGAAAAGATGGCCGTGCTGAAGCCGACGATGGCGGCGATGAGAACCAGCGGCGTGTTCAGCGCATCGGCGCGCAGCCAGCCTGTGCCGGCGGGTTCGCCCAGCAGCAGCAAGGCAAAAATCAGCGCGACGCCCGAGGCCAGGATGTTGATCCGCGGCGCCTGCGCCGGCAGCGCCGCGCAAAGCGCCGCGCCCAGGACCGGCGTGAGGATGAGCCAGAGCGTCATCGCCCCTCTCCGCGATGCGGATCGAGCACCGAGGTGTCCAGGCTGTCGAAGCGCTCATGCAGCACGCGGGCAAAGACGCCGGCGATGACGGCGATGACCAGCACCAGCCCCGCGGTGGAAAGCTCGATCACCAGCGGCATGCCGGCCACGCCGACGGCGGCCAGCACCAGCCCATTCTCCAGCGTCATCAGCCCCGCGATCTGCGCCAGCGCCGTGCGCCGCGTGACCATCATCAGCAGGCCCAGCAGCACGATGGAGAGCGCGATGGCCAGATCCTCCCGCGCCAGGGCCCGCGCGCCCGCCGTCGCCGGCAGCACAACGAGGATACTGAGGCCGACCAGCGCAAAGCCCGCGATCATGCTGGCGCCGATGCCCGAGGCGGGCTCGGCCCGGCGTGCGGGTGGCAACTGCATCACCAGGCGCCGCAGATAGATCGGGATGAGGATGCCCTTGGCGAGCAGCGCGATGGCAGCGGTGATGTAGAGCTGCGGCGCGCCCTGCACATAACCTTGCCACAGCGCCGCCAGCGCCAGGAAGACGCCCTGCAGCGCCAGCGCATTCACCAGGGCGAAGATGCGCCGCTGATAGAGCAGCACGAAGGAGATGAGCAGCATGGCGCCGCCCAGCACATGCGCCACATCATAGGAGGTGTCGCCGAAGCCCATCACGCCTCCGATGGTCGAAGCGGCGAAGGCCGCGGAGAGCTGAATCGGCGGCGCGACATCACGCCAATCCTGTGGAAACGAAGATCAGCGCCGCCGCCAGCAGGGCCAGCATCAGCGCGCCGCCCAGGAACTCCGGCACGCGGAAGACGCGCATCTTGGCGATGGCGCTTTCGAACACCGCCAGCGCCAGGGCCAGCAGCCCGATCTTCCCCGCCCAAAGCACCAGGCCCAGCCCCCAGGCAAAGGGCCCGCTGCCCGGCGCCGCCGTGCCGAAGGGCAGGAACAGCGCGGCCAGCAGCCCGAGCCAGACCAGCAGCTTCAGCGCCGCCTGCATCTCCCACAGCGCGAGATGCCGGCCCGAGGCCTCCAGCAGCATCGCCTCATGCACCATGGTGAGTTCCAGATGCGTGGCGGGATTGTCCACCGGCACGCGGGCATTCTCGGCCAGGGCCACCGCCACCAACGCCACCGCGGCGAAGAGCAGCGAAACGCGCAGGCCCATTTGCCCATCCGCCAGCCCATGGCCGATGGCGTTCAGATTGGTGCTGCCGATCAGCACGGCGAAGACCATGACGCAGACCAGCAGCGCGGGTTCGGCGAAGACGGCGAAGGTCATCTCGCGCGCCGCCCCCAGCCCGCCAAAGGGCGTGCCGGCATCATGCCCGTTCAGCGCCAGCGCCACGCGCGACAGCGCAAGAAGCCCGCCGATCAGCAGCAGATCGGCCATGGGCGCCAGCACCATGCCGAAGGCGAAGCTCGGCACCAGCACGGCCGCCAGCAACGTCGCCCCAAGCGCGAGATAGGGCGCCACGCGGGAGACCGGGCTGGCGCTCTCGGCCAGCACCGGGCGCTTGCGCAGCAGCTTCAGGATGTCCCGCCAGGGCTGCAGGGGATGCGGGCCGCGCCGCCCCATCAGCCGCGATTTCAGCCAGCGCACCGCGCCCACCAGCAGCGGCGCCGCCGCCAGCATGAGCGCGAAGTGCAGGATCTGCGTGACAAGGCTGCCCAGCACCGCCATCAGCCGCGTTCCAGCCAGGCGATGAGCGCCAGCAGGCAGACCAGCGTGCCGAAGGTGAGCGTCAGATAGAGACGCAGGCTCAAGCCACGCAGCAACTCCGCCTCGCGCGAGAGGGCGCGGCGGGCGCGGGCCAGCGGGTAGAGCAGGCGCGTGAAGCCGCGATCCTGGCCTTCGACGCGCAGTGTCGCGGCGGCTGCGGCGCCGGGCGGCTGGTTCACCAGCCATTCGCGCGGCGCGATGGCCAATTCGCCCAGGCTGCGCCGGATGGGCTGGCCGATGCCCTGGGCGCTCACCTGGCTCAGCGGGTCACCGAAGGGCAGGTGCGGTGGCGGTGGCATGAAGCCGCAATCCCAGGCGGCCCCGCGCGTCGGCGCCTCGGCCGAGCGACGGCGGATCAGAAGGTAGAGACCGGCCACCAGCACCACCAGGCCCAGCGCCACCAGCCCCGGCATGTAGCGCGCGCCGCCATCGCCCAGCGCCAGGTCCAGGCCGAAATGCGGCGCACCGGCCTGGGCGCCCAGGACCTGGCGGATCGGCCCGTCCAGCCCGCCCAGCGCCAGCGCCGCCAGCGGCCCCAGCAGCAAGGTGAGCCCGGCCGGCAGAATCAGCGCGGCGCGCATCATGCCGATGGCATCCGGCGCCCCCGCCCCGCGCGGCGTGCGCGGGCGGCCCAGGAAGACCAGGCCGATCAGCCGCACCATCGCCGCCGCGGCCAGGCCGATCGCCATCCCCACGACGGCCAGGGAAACGGCCGCGATCAGCTGGACCGACATGTCCGAGACCCGGAAGCCCTGGATCAGCGCCTGCAGGAGCAGCCATTCGCTGGCGAAGCCCGAAAGCGGCGGCAGGGCGGCGGCGGAGAGCGCCCCCAGCATCGCGCAACCCGCCACCCAGGGCATGCGATGGATCAGCCCCCCCAGCCGGTCCGGATCGCGGCTGCCGGCCAGGCTGTACACTGCCCCCATGCAGAGGAAGAGCAGCGTCTTGAAGCCCGCATGGTTCAGCGCGTGCAGCAGCGCGGCCGCGAGTGCCACGCTGGCCAGCGGCAGGAGATCCGCCCCGCGATAGACCAGCGCGAGGCCGAGTGCTGCGGCCATCAGCCCCATGTTTTCGAGCGTGGAGCAGGCCAGGATGGATTTCGTGTCCCGCTCCAGATTGGCGCGCAGCGCGCCGATCAGCGCGGTCGCCACGCCGAGGGCGATCAGCGGCAGGCCCCACCAGGCCGGCTGGGCGGCGCCGCAGAGGTCGAACAGGATGCGGATCATCACATAGAGTGCGATCTTCACCATGGCGCCCGACATCAGCGCCGAAACCGGCGTGGCGGCGGCGGGATGGGCCAGGGGCAGCCAGACATGGAAGGGCACGAGCCCCGCCTTGGAGCCGGCCCCCAGCACCACCAGCAGCAGCACCCCGGCCGCGCGCCAGCCCTCGGGCGGCGCCCCCCGCATGGCGGCGAAGCCCAGCCCCGACCCCGCCAACAGCGCAAAGGCGCCGATCAGGCAGATGCCGGAAAAGGCGGCGAAGGCCAGGTAAAGCCGCGCCGCCCGCCGCCCTGCGCCCGTCGCGTGCCGGGCCGCGATCAGCGCCCAGGAGGCGAGGGACATCAGCTCGAAGCCCAGCACCAGGGTGAAGCCATCCGCCGCGATCAGCGTCAGCGCCATGCCGGCCAGGAAAAGGGGGAAGGCCGCGCCCTCCGCCCGGGGCGGCGGCGGGGAGGCGGCGGCGAAAAGGCAGGATGGCACGGCCACCAGCGCCAGGATCACCAGGAACCAGCCACCCAGCGCATCCACCGCGATCTGCGTGGGCGCCCAGGGCGGGCCCAGGGGCAGGGCCACGCTCGGCAGGCCCACCAGCCCCACCACTCCAAGCCCCGCCGCCGCCAGGGCGGAGCCCAGGAACACCACGCGCGGCGCACGGCCGTAGGCCCCCAGGGCCGAAAGCGCCAGCAGGATCAGGAAGCTGGCGCCCAGCAGCGTCAGCACCCCCAGCCTCCAGCCCTCAGGATCGCGAATCGTTCAGCCATCGGAATCAGCTTAGCAGCCCCTGCGCCCAGAGCGAGGGTGGATGGCGAGGGTGGATGGCGAGGGTGGATCGCGAGGCTCAGTTCAGGCTGGACAAGCGGCAAGTTATGTTTAGGGAGCGTGACGCGAGTTCCGGCGGGGAGGACGCGATGGGTATGCTTCTGGCCTTCAGCCGGGGCGTGGACTGGATGGGCGAGAAATTCGGCCGCGTGGCCGATTGGTGCATCCTGCTAGCCTGCGCCATCAGCGCCGGCAATGCGCTCAGCCGCTACGGCTTCAACATCTCTTCCAACGCCTGGCTGGAGGTGCAGTGGTACCTCTTCGCCGCGGTGGTGATGCTGGGCGCCAGCTACACGCTGTTCCGCAACGAGCATGTCCGGGTGGACCTGATCTACGGCTGGATGAGCGAGCGCGGCCGGCTCTATGTGGATATCTTCGGCATCATCGTCTTCCTGCTGCCGGCGATGATCCTCCTCACCTGGATGACCTGGCCCTTCTTCATGGACAGCTTCCTCCGCAACGAGGGCTCGGCCAGCCCCGGCGGCCTGCTGCGCTGGCCGGCGAAGTTCCTTCTGCCCCTCGGCTTCTTCCTGCTGGTGCTGCAAGGGCTTTCGGAGCTGATCAAGCGCATCGCCCTGCTGCGCGGCCCGGTCGAGGGGGTTGCCGTCGTCACCGAATACCAGCGGCCCGAACAGTGAGGTCTGCCCCATGAGCCTCGACATCATGCCGCCGCTCATGTTTGGCGGCCTTGTCCTCTTCCTGCTGCTGGGATTCCCGGTCGCCTTCTCGCTCTGCGCGGTGGGGCTGTTCTTCGGCTTTCTCTCCATCGAGCTGGGCTTCTTCACCCCTGCCTATCTCGGCAACCTGCCGATCCGCGTCTTCGGCATCCTCTCGAACGACCTGCTCCTGGCCATTCCCTTCTTCACCCTGATGGGGGCCATCCTGGAGCGTTGCGGCCTGGCCGAGGACCTGCTGGAGGGCACCGGGCAATTGTTCGGGAAGATCCCGGGCGGGCTCGCCTATGCCGTCATCATCGTGGGCGCCGTGCTGGGCGCCATCACCGGCACGGTCGCGGCCTCGGTCATCGCGATGGGCATGATCTCCCTGCCCATCATGATCCGCTATGGCTATGACATGCGGATCGCGACCGGCGTGATCGCGGCCTCCGGCACCATCACCCAGCTGATTCCGCCTTCGCTGGTTCTGATCGTCCTGGGCGATCAGCTCGGCAAGAGCGTGGGTGACATGTATGCGGGCGCCATCGGGCCCTCGATCCTGCAGATCCTGCTCTTCATCGGCTTCATCGCGGTGGTCTCCATCGTGGCGCCGCACAAAATGCCGCCCTTGCCGCCCGAGGCGCTGATGCCGCGCGGCTGGCCGCTCTATCGCCGCGTGCTGAAGGGCATGGTTCCCTCCATCGCGCTGATCTTCCTCGTCCTCGGGACCATCTTCATGGGCCTCGCCACGCCGACGGAGGCCGGGGCCATGGGGGCGGTCGGGGCCGTGGTGCTGGCCGTGATGAATGGCCGCTTCACCTGGAAGCTGCTGCGCGAGGCGATGGGAAACACCATGCGCCTCACTTCCATGGTGATCTTCATCCTGATCGGCGCCACGGTGTTCAGCCTGGTCTTCCA
>JAIYDS010000127.1 GCA_027487385.1 Acetobacteraceae bacterium
CGCCGGCGCAGGAACTGCCGCAGGATGGGGAAGAGGTCGAAGACCTCATCGGGCACATTGCTGCCGCGCGGGGCGGCGGCCAGCGCCGTCTCCAGGTTTTCCTGCACGGTGAGGAAGGGGAAGATCTCGCGCCCCTGCGGCACATAGCCGATGCCGGCGCGGGCGCGTTCCGCGGGGCCGAGGCCGCGCATCTCCTTCCCCTCCCAGAGGATGGAGCCGCCCTGGATCTTCTCCAGCCCGATGATGGAGCGCAGCAGCGAGGATTTGCCCACGCCATTGCGGCCCAGCACGGCCGCGACCTCGCCGGGGCCGACCGAGAGCGAGACGCCGCGCAGGCAGCGGCTGGCGCCGTAGGAGAGGTCAATATCGGTGACTTGGAGCATGTTCCGCTACCGCCCCAGATACACTTCGATCACGCGCGGATCATTCTGCACATGGGTGATGGAGCCTTCCGAGAGCACGCTGCCCTCATGCAGCACGGTGACGCGACTGCCCAACGCCTTCACGAATTCCAGATCATGCTCGACCACAACGACGCTGCGCGTGCCCGCGATGCCGACCAGGAGCCGGGCCGTCTGCTCGGTTTCGTGATCCGTCATGCCGGCCACGGGCTCGTCCACCAGCAGCAGCTGCGGGTCCTGCATCAGCAGCATCCCGATCTCCAGCCATTGCCGTTGGCCATGGCTCAGCAGGCCGGAAAGATCCTGGGCGCGTTCGGTGAGGCCGATCTCCTCCAGCGTGCGCTCGATGCGCGTGCGCGCCTCGCCGCGCAAAACCCAGCGCAGGCAGGCGATGGGGCCGCGCGGGGCCTTGAGTGCCAGCTCCAGGTTCTCGAAGACGGTCAGCGCGTCAAACACTGTCGGCTTCTGGAACTTCCGCCCGATGCCGAGATTGGCGATGGCGGCCTCATCCATCCGCGTCAGGTCGCGCCCGCCGAAGCGAACGATGCCCGCCCCCGGGCGCGTCTTGCCGGTGATGACGTCCATCATCGTGGTCTTGCCCGCGCCATTCGGGCCGATCACGGCGCGCAACTCGCCCGGCTCCACGATCAGGGAGAGGTTGTTCAGCGCGCGGAAGCCGTCAAACACGACCGAGACGCCGTCCAGATAGAGGCCAGTCGTTGAATCCCCCTCGGCCAGCGCCATCATGACGTGCTCCCCTTGCGCCGGATCAGCCCGATCAGGCCCTTCGGCAGCAGCAGCGGGACGGCGATGAAGAGGCAGCCCAGCACGATCAGCCAGAGATCGGGCGCGACGGAGGTGAGCCAGGTCTTCAGCGCATTGACGGAGAAGGCGCCCAGCACCGCGCCCACCAGCGTGCCGCGCCCGCCAAAGGCGACCCAGACCACCGCCTCGATGGAATTGCCCGGGCTGAATTCGCCGGGGTTGATGATGCCCACCTGCGGCACATAGAGCGCGCCGGCCAGGCCCGCGATCATGGCCGAGAGCACGAAGACGAAGAGCTTGTGATGCGTGGTGTCATATCCCAGGAAGCGCACGCGGCTCTCGGCATCACGGATCGCGGTCAGCACACGGCCATATTTCGTGCGGGTCAGCGCGCCGCACATCAGAAAGACCAGGATCAGCGCGACCAGCGAGGCATAGAACAGGATGGCCCGCGTATGCCCGCTGTTGAGCGGCATGCCGAGCAGCTCCTTGAAATCCGTGAAGCCGTTATTGCCGCCAAAGCCCATGTCGTTGCGGAAAAAGGCGAGCATCAGCGCATAGGTCAGCGCCTGGGTGATGATGGAGAGATAGACGCCCGTGATGCGGCTGCGAAACGCCAGATAGCCCACGATCCCCGCCAGCAGCCCGGGCACGATCAGCGCCATGGCGAAGGCGAAGATGAACCAGTCGAAGCCCAGCCAATACCAGGGCAATTCGGTATAGCCGAGGAAGACCATGAAATCCGGCAGCACCGGGTGACCATAGACGCCGCGCGGCCCGATCAGCCGCATCAGATGCATGCCGATGGCATAGCCGCCGAGGGCGAAGAAGGCGCCATGGCCGAGCGAGAGAATGCCCGCATAGCCCCAGGCGAGATCCAGCGCGAGCGCCAGGATGGCGTAGCAGATCCACTTGCCGATGATGCTGACCAGGAAGTCCGAGACATGCAGCGGATGCTCTTCCGGCAGCAGGTTGAGCAGGGGCAGCGCGGCGAGCACCGCGATGAAGCCCAGCAGGACGAGGCGGCGGGTGTTCATTGGTCGGCCGCGCGCCCTTTCAGCGCGAAGAGGCCCTTCGGCCGCCGCTGGATGAAGAGCATGATGCCCACCAGCAGCAGCACCTTGGCCAGCACCACCCCCGCATAGGGCTCCAGGATCTTGTTCACGAGGCCGAGGGTGAAGGCGCCGATGAGCGTCCCCGCGAGCGAGCCCACGCCACCGAAGACGACGACCATGAAGCTGTCGATGATGTAGCCCGTGCCGAGATTGGGCGAGACATTGTCAATCTGGCTGAGCGCCACGCCCGCCAGCCCCGCGATGCCCGATCCAAACGCGAAGGTCATCGCATCCACGCGGCCGGTGCGGATGCCCATGGTGGCGGCAATGCGCCGGTTCTGCACCACGGCCCGCATCTCCAGCCCGAAGCGGGTGAGGCGGATTGCGGCCAATGTCGCCAGCAGCACGGCGATGGAAAACAGGATGATCCAGGCGCGGTTCTGCGTGATGGCGATGCCGCCGGGCAGGATCAGCGTGCCCATCATCCAGTCGGGGCTGATCACCTCGCGATTCTGGGCGCCGAAGACGAGGCGCACCACCTGTTGCAGCACCATGCCGACACCGAAGGTCAGCAGCAGCGTCTCCAGCGGGCGGCCATAGAGATGGCGGATCAGGCCACGTTCCATCGCAGCGCCGATGGCGGCCGTGACCAGGAAGGCGGCTGGGATGGCCAATGGCAGGGAGTAAGGCTGCAAGGCCGGGATGTCGCGGCAGATTTCCTGCACCACCACGGTCACATAGGCACCGATCATCACGAATTCGCCATGCGCCATGTTGATCACGCCCATCACGCCGAAGGTGATGGCAAGGCCGAGTGCCGCCAGCAGCAGGACGGAGCCGAGCGAGAGGCCCTGGAAGAAGGTTTCCGCCGCGCGACGCAATTGCAGGCGGCGGTCGATGGCGGCGACGGCGGCCTCGATCTCCGGAAGCAACTCGGCATTGGCGGCGCGGGCGGCCAGCAGCAGGTTGCGCGCCTCGGGCGAGGCGGAGGCGCCGAGTGCGGCGATGCCCGCGCGCTTGGCCGCGGCATCGGGCGAGGCGAGCCGCGCGCCGCCCAGGGCGAGTTCCATCCGCGCGCGGATATCGGCGCGGGATTCGCGGGCCAGTGCCGCTTCCAGCAGCGGAATGTCGTCGGCGCTGCGGTTGCGCAGGATGGCATCGGCGGCGCGCAGCCGCTCGGCCGGATCGGGCGAGACGAGTTGCAGGCGGCCCAGCGCGCCGCGCAGCGCCACGCGCACGCGGTTGTTGATGCGGATCAGCGTGGCGCCTTCGGGCGGGGCGGCGCCCTCTTGCACGGCGATCCGGCCATCGGCCAGGCGCAGCAGCCGCGCTTCGGACAAGGCTTGCAGCAGCGGGATGGCGCGCGGATCGCCGAGGGAGCCCAGCCGTTCCACCGTCTCCGCCTGCTGGGCGAAGCCGCCGGCGAGGCCAGGCAGCAGCGCGTCGAAATCCTGCGCACGGGCGGGGGTGAGGAGAATGGCGATCCCGAAGAACAGCCCTACAAAGCGAAGAAGAATTGACTTCATCAAGATCAGCCATGCCCCTCGAGAATCCGGCCGCGTCATGCCGGAGGCATGCCTTCGGCATGAAGCGGCCGGCGCCGCCAAACCAACCGCGCCGCCGGGTGCTCCAGCGGCGCGGCGTAGCCCAGGCGGCGGAGCCGCCGCGTCATGCCGAAGGCATGCCTCCGGCATGAGCACTTGAGGGCATCAAAAAATCAACGCCGCCGATTGGCGTTCTCGGGGATGAAAGGGCTCCAATTCTCGGCCTGGATCGCGTTCGGCGTGCGGCTCACGATGTTGAACTGCCCATCCGCCTGGATCTCGCCGATCATCACCGGCTTGGAGAGGTGATGGTTGCGGAACATCTCCACCTCATAGCCCGACGGGGCGTTCACCTTCTGGCCGTAGAGCGCGGTGCGGACCGCATCCACGCTGGTGGTGCGGGCCGCGGCCACGGCCTGGGCCCACATCTTGAAGCCGATCAGCGTCGCTTCCATCGGGTCATTGGTCACGCGGCGCGGGTTGCGGATATAGGCGCGCCACATCGCCAGGAACTCGGTATTCGCGGGCGACTGCACCGACATGAAGTAGTTCCAGGCGGCCAGGTGGCCCACCAGCGGGCGCGCATCAATGCCCGCCAGCTCTTCCTCGCCCACCGAGAAGGCGACGGAGGGAATGTCCTCGGCCTTGATGCCCTGGTTGCCCAGCTCGCGGTAGAAGGGGACGTTGGCGTCGCCATTGATGGTGGAGACGATGGCGGTCTTCTTGCCCTCGCTCGCGAAGCGCTTCACGCGCGCCACGATGCCCTGCCAGTCGCTGTGACCGAAGGGGGTGTATTCCTCCATGATGTCGGCATTGCCGATGCCCTTGGAGTTCAGGAAGCCGCGCAGGATGCGGTTCGTCGTGCGCGGATAGACGTAGTCGGTGCCGAGCAGCGCGATGCGCTTGGCCTCGCCGCCATCGGGGCCGAGCAGATATTCCACCGCCGGGATGGCCTGCTGGTTGGGCGCGGCGCCGGTGTAGAAGATGTTCCGGCTTTCCTCCTCGCCCTCATACTGGACAGGGTAGAAAAGCAGGCCGTTCAGCTCCTCGAAGACCGGCAGCACCGACTTGCGCGAGACCGAGGTCCAGCAACCGAAGGTGACATCCACGCGCGAGACGGCGAGCAGCTCGCGCGCCTTTTCGGCGAAGAGCGGCCAGTTGGAGGCGGGGTCCACCACCACCGGCTCCAGGCGCCGGCCGAGCAGGCCGCCGCGCGCATTCTGCCACTCGATCATCATCAGCGCGGTGTCGCGCAGCGCGGTCTCGGAGATGGCCATGGTGCCGGAGAGGGAGTGCAGCACGCCCACCCGGATCGGCGCGGTCTGGCCGATGGCGGGCGCTGCCAAGGCACCGGCCATGGGCGCGGCGAGCAGGGCGCGACGGGAGATCGGGGGCAAGGTCTTCGGCAAGTCATCCTCCAGCGGACATGTGACCGTCGAAAGCTAGAGAAGAGCGCCTGCCTGTTTCCATGTCCGGGACATGACTCCCGGGAGAGAAATGCCCCTCCCAGCGTGCTGAATGCCGAATGGCCGTGCAATCGCAGGGGAATTGCTCATTTCACGACCACGCGCGTGTTTCGTTTCGCGGCGGCGGATCACCCCGGCAGGCAGAGAATATCCTGATGCCCGACCCGTGCCGAAAGCCGGCCAGCCTCCGCCTGATCGGCGCGGGTTTCGGCCCAGGCGCGGATTTGCGCCTCGCCACGCCGCTCATGCCGCAGCGCGGCCTCGGCATGACCCAAGGCGAGTTCATAGGCCATCTCGCCGGCCTGGCGGGGGATCACCCAGGGGCTTGCGCCGCGCAGCACGCGGTAGCCATGGCCCGCGAAAACCCGCGCGATGGTGTCGGTCGCCGCCGCCCCCAGCGCCATGCCGCCGAAGCCCTTGGCGCGCCGCTGGTCACGGGCGAAGCCGCGCGCCACCAACGCATCGCCGGGGCAGGGGGGCATGAAGCGCTCCTGCCCCGTCACGTTCAGCGCCGCGTAGAAGGGCAGCCGGCGCCGCGCCAGCGCCGCCGCCAGCCGCACCACCCAGGCCTCGGAGACGAGGTCACAAAGCGCGCTGCAGGTCACCGCATCCACATTTTCCAGCGGCAGCCCGTCCGGGGCTTCGGCGAGGTTGGTCAGGATGCCCTCGATGCGCCAGGCGCCTTCGGGCGGATGCAGCAGCAGCACCTTGCGTTGCGGCCAGGTGGCGCGCCAGCCGATCGCCTCGGCGGAATCCATCATGGTGTCGAAGGCGCGGGCCATGAGTTCGGCATCGGCATCGGCCAGCACCCAGGCATGGGCGCGGCCGACGAAATGGCCGAGCCAGCGCGTGAGGCTGCCTGTCCCCGCGCCCAGATCGAGGAAGCGGGGCCGGCCCTTCTCATCCAGATGATCCATCAGGGCGCGCGCGATGTCGGGGTTGCGCGCCATGGCATCGAAGGGCTCGCGCAGGGCCAGCCAATCGCCGTCGAATTGCTCAACGCCCATCTGCCTAACCATGTCCGGCGGCCTCCAATTCGGCCACGAAGCGCGCGGCACGGTCCTCCCAGCGGGGCAGGGATTGCCCGGCCTGCCAGCTGGCTTCCGCCATCTGGGCGCGCAGGCTGCTGTCATAGATCGGCCGGCGCATGCCGCGGGAGAGGCTGTTGGCATCCCCCGGCGCGGCGAGGATGGCAGCGCCCGGCCCCACCAGATCGGCAATGGCGCCGCCGGTGCAGAGGATCAGCGGCAGGCCGCGCGCCTGCGCCTCGGCGGCCGCCATGCCGAAGCCTTCGAACCAGGTCGCCAGCGCGAAGAGGTCCGCCGCCGCATATTCGGCCTCCAGCGCCGCGCCGGTGATGGCGCCGAGGAAGGCGACGCGGTTGGCCAGGCCCAGCTCCTCGGCCAGGGCGCGCAGCCCGGCGGCATGCACCGGGTCGGCCTCGGGGCCAGCGATGCGCAGCGTCCAGTCGAGATCGGTGAGGCGGGCCAGGGCGCGCAGCAGCACATCATGCCCCTTGCGCGGAATCAGCGAGCCTACGGAGAGGATGCGTGCCCCCGGCCCACCCGAGCCGATGGCGCGCGGCGCCGGGTCGGTGCCCGGTTCCACCACGCCGATCCGCGCGGCCTCGGCGCCGAGCGGCGGCAGGGCCTGGGCGGTGAAGCGCGAGGTGGCGATGATGCGCCCGCAGGCGGCAAAGAGCCGGCGCTCCAGCGCGGCCAGCTCCGCCTGGAAGGGGCCGGGCTCCAGCGAGGTCGGGTGGTGCATCAGGCAGACGGCGTTGCGCGCCGCGATCTCCAGCGCCTGGGCGCGGAAGGCCGGCAGGGCCAGGCTGTCCAGCACCGGCACCTCGCCGAGCGTGAGGCTCGCCCAGGCGGCCTGGGCGGAGGCCAGGGCGGCCTCATCCGGCATGGGGAAGCGGCCGGTCAGCTCCAGCACGCGCACGGTATGGCCGAGCGCGCGCAGCCCTTCGACCATGCGGCGATCATAGAGATAGCCGCCCGAGATGGTGTCGAAGGGGCCGGGGACGAGCAGCGCTATGCGCATCGTCAGCCAACCGGTCCTTCAAAGGCCGCCCAGGCGATGTGGCTTTCGCGCAGCAGCACCTTGATGCCGGTCACGCCATCGCCGCCCGGGCCCATGCGGCCATCCTTGCAGGCGGCCGCCAGCAGGCCGTGGATGTGCAGGCAGAGATATTCGGTGGTGGTGTTCTGGCCGGCGAAGACCGGCTCCTCGTCCAGGTTGCGGTAGTCCAGCGCGCTGAGGATCTTGCGCAGCTCATCCTTGGCCAGGCCGATATCGATCAGCAGATGCAGGTGATCGAGCTTCTCCGCGCGGAACTCCGCCTCGACCACGAAGGTTGCGCCATGCAGGCGCTGGGCGGGGCCGAATTCCGCGCCGCGGAAGGAATGCGCGACCATGATGTGGTCCACGACGGTGAGGCTGAACATGGGGCGAGCTTTTCCTTCAAGCGTAGCGAATGACGGGACAGAGCGGCTGCGGCGCGCCAGGCGGCGGGTCCAGCAGCGCAGGTAGGGCGGAAGGCAGGTCTTCAAAGGCCACGAAGGGGCCCAGCAGCGCGTCCAGTCGCGCATCCTCCAGCAGGGAAAGGGCCAGGGCCATGCGCTGCCCATGGCTCCGCCGGCCGCGCATGGCGGGCGAGACGCTGCCCACTTGGGTCGAAATCAATTGCAGCCGCTTCTGATGGAATTCCGCGCCCAGGGGCAGGGCGGGCTCGGCATCGCCGAACCAGCTGGCTTCCAGGATGCGGCCCTCGAAGGCGGCGCAGCCCAGCGCGAGGCGCAGCCCCGCCGCGCTGGCGCTGGCATGGATGATGAGCTCCTGGTCCTGCGGCGCGGCCTCGGGCAGGGCGAAATCCGCGCCGAAGCCGCGGGCCAGGGCGGCCTTGGCCGGGTCGCGATCCACCACCGTCACCGACACACCCGGGATGCGGGCCAGCAGCCAGGCGCAAAGCAGGCCGACCACGCCGGCGCCGATCACCAAGGCGCGCTCACCCAGCCGGGGGGCGGCATCCCACATCACATTCAGCGCGGTTTCCATATTGGCGCCGAGGCAGGCGCGGGCATCGCTCACGCCATCGGGCACCAGGGCGCAGAAATGCGCGGGGATGGTGAAGCGCGACTGGTGCGGATGCAGCGCGAAGACCCGGCGGCCCAGATATTCTGGCGCGCCCTGCTCGACATGGCCGACCGCCGCATAGCCGTATTTCACCGGGAAGGTGAATTCGCCCTCCTGCATCGGGCAGCGCATGGCCTCGTGCTGGGAGGCGGGGACGCGGCCATGATGCACCAGGCGCTCCGTGCCGCGCGAAATGCCGGAGGCGAGGGTCTGCACCAGCAACTCGGCCGCCGCCGGCAAGGCGAGGCGTGCGTCGCGCAGCGCGCATTGGCCCTGCGCCACATGCCAAAGGGCGCGGGCCATGGTCTCGCGGCGGTCATTCATGCGGCGCGCGCCGGTTCAAGGCGATGTCGAAGAGCACATCGGGGCTGATGTCATGGACGGTCCAGGTGAAGCGCATGCCCTGCTCGATGCGCCCGACTTCGGGCAAATCAAAGGCAGGGCGGCCGGAGCCGAGGATCATCGGCGCCACCGTCACATGCAGGCGGTCCAGCAG
>JAIYDS010000299.1 GCA_027487385.1 Acetobacteraceae bacterium
CGTGGTCGAAATACTTCGCCGTGATCGTGCCCAGCCCATCCTCCACATGGGTGCGCAAGGCATCGCTGGTGGCCACCTGCTTGCCGGCGACAGTGATGTGCATGTTGGTCACTTCCCCTCAGTCATTCCGAGCAGAGGCGTTAACCTCTCGCTCTTGGCCAGCCGCCATCCGGCCAGCAGGGGGAGCCCCTTCAGGCCGTGACGGCCTTCTCGCGTTTGCGCTGCACCGAAGACGGGATGCGCATCGCTTCCCGGTATTTGGCCACGGTCCGCCGCGCGATGTCCACGCCTTCTTCGCGCAGCCGCAATACGATCGCGTCATCCGAGAGCACGGTCTCATAGGTCTCGGCCTGGACCAGGCCCTTGATGCGATGCCGCACGGCCTCCGCACTCACGCTCTCGCCGCCCGCCGTGCCCTGGATGGCGGTGGTGAAGAAGTATTTCAGCTCCAGCATGCCGCGCGGCGTCGCCATGTATTTGTTGGCGGTGACGCGGCTGACGGTGCTTTCATGCATCTCCACCTCATCGGCCACGTCCCGCAGGATCAGCGGGCGGAGGTGCCCCACGCCGTGGCGGAAGAAGGCATCCTGCCGGCGGACGATCTCGGAGGCGACCTTCAGGATGGTGTTGGCCCGCTGCTCCAGGCTCTTCACGAGCCAGTTGGCGCTTTGCAGCTGTTCGGCCAGGAAGCTCTTCTGCTCGCGATCCTTGAGGCCCACGGTGCAGCGGGCGGCGAAGCCCCGGTTGACCAGCACGCGCGGCAGCGTCTCCGGGTTCAGCTCCAGGATCCAGCCGCCCTCGGCATCGGCGCGCATCAGCACATCGGGCTGGATGATGTTGAGCGGCTCGTCATCGCCGCCGGCGCCGGGCTTGGGGTTCAGGCGGCGGAGTTCCGCCACCATCTCGGCCAGATCCTCGGCATCCACGCCGCAGGCCTCGCGCAGCGCCGCCATGTCGCGCCTGGCCAGCAGCGGCAGGTTGTCCAGCAGGCGCTCCATATAGGGGTCCCAGCGGCCCTGCTCCTGCAGCTGCACCATCAGGCATTCGCGCAGATCGGCGCAGAACATGCCCGTGGGCTCGAAGCGCTGCATGGCGCGGCGCACGCGCTCCACCACCGCCACCTCGCAGCCTAGCCGCGCGGCCAGCGCCGCCGCATCCAGGCTGAGCCGGCCCGTGGGCTCCACCATGGCGAGCAGCGCCGAGCCGATCAGTCGGGCCCGCCCATCCTCGAAATTCAGGCGGATCTGTTCGGCCAGGCGCTCGCGCAGGCTGGGGCCGGCGGCGGCCATGGAATCGATGCCCGAGAGGTCATCGCTGAAATCCATGCGCCCGCCGGCGCCCATGCTGGGCTGATAGGCCTCGCCCTCATCCATCACATTGGAGAAATCGGCGTCGAGTGGCGCGGCATCCCCCACGGCCAGCGTGTCGGAGCTGGCCATGGCGGCGGCATCCGGCGCGGGGGCGACGGATTCGGCGACGGCCACGCGGGTCTCGTCGCGCTCCAGCAGCGGGTTGCGCTCCAGCTCCTCCTCGACAAAGGCCATGACCTCGAGGTTGGAGGATTGCAGCAGCTTGATGGCCTGCCGCAGCTGCGGCGTCATCATCAGCGACTGCGAATGGCGCAGGTCGAGGCGCGGGCCGAGCGCCATGGCTAGCTGTGCCGCGAGATGGTGACTGGGGCGGCGGGCTGCATGGCGGCTGGCTACAAGCTGAATTTCTCGCCGAGATAGACGCGGCGCACGCCCTCATGCGCCACGATCTCGTGCGGCAGGCCCTCCATGAGGACCTGGCCATCATGCATGATGTAGGCGCGGTCGATGATCTCCAGCGTCTCGCGCACATTGTGGTCGGTGATGAGGACGCCGATGCCGCGATTCTTCAGGTGCTTCACCAGGTCACGGATTTCGGCCACGGCGATGGGATCAATGCCCGCCAGCGGCTCGTCCAGCAGGATGTAGGAGGGGTGCGTGGCGAGTGCGCGGGCGATCTCGCAGCGCCGCCGCTCACCGCCCGAAAGCGCCAGGGCGGGCGCGCGGCGCAGGTGGGAGATGCCGAATTCCGCCATCAGGCTTTCCAGCATCTGCTCGCGCCGGTCGCGCAGCGGCTCCACCACCTCAAGCGCGGCCAGGATGTTCTGCTCGACCGAAAGGCCCCGGAAGATCGAGGCCTCCTGCGGCAAATAGCCGAGGCCGAGGCGCGCGCGGCGATACATGGGCAGGCGGGTCACATCCGCGCCATCCATCATCACCGTGCCCTCCTCGGGCTGCACCAGGCCGGTGATCATGTAGAAGGTGGTGGTCTTGCCCGCGCCATTGGGGCCGAGCAGCCCCACCGCCTCGCCCCGCTTCAGCGAGATGGAGACGTTCCGCACCACCGGGCGCTTTTTGTAGCGCTTGCCGAGGCCCGTCGCGATCAGGCCGCCCGTGCCCTCGATGGCGGAGAGAACAGGCTTTCCCTGGCCCAGCTGGCTCATCCCGGTCTGGCTCATCGCGGTAACCCCTGGCCGGGCGGGCGCGCGGCCTCACCCCCCTGTTGCGGCGTGATGATGCCCTGCACACGCTCGCCCGGCTGGGAGAGGATGCGCGAGACACCGGTGTTCAGATTGACCAGCGCTTCACGCCCGGCGACGAGGTTCTCGCCGCGCGTGATGCGCACATTGCCCAGCACGCGGGCCATGCCGGTGGCGGCGGAATAGACCGCGCGGTCGCCGCGGATGACCTCGGCCTCGGTGCGGATCTCGACATTGCCGAAGAGCTCGACCCGATCCACGCGGCCCTGGCCGGGGGGCGGGCCGGCGGTGCCCTCGGTGCCGGGCCGGGCGACGCTGACCGGGCGCGCGGCGCCGGGGGCCGCGGCCGGCGGGTCCTCCAGCATATAGGCGACGAGCGTATCGGCCGCGATGCGGCGGCCATCGCCGGTCACCACCAGGGCCGAGCCGCGGCCCACCGCCATGCGGCGCTGCGTCCAGTATTCCAGGCTGTCGCGGGCGGTGATGTTGTGCTGCGGCGTGGCGTAGCTGATGGCGCGGCCGGTCAGCACCAGCACCGCCTGGTCCATGTCATAGACGGCGCGGTCGCCGCGCGCGATGTCGGTCGGGGTGGAGATGCGCACATCGCCCTCCGCCTCCATGCGCCAGATTTCGCTGCCGCCGCTGAGCGGGCTCTCGGCGGCGCCCGGGGCGCGGGCGGGCTGGGCCGCGCCGGGCTGCTGGCGGTAGCGGGCGAGCAGGCGGGCGGCCTCGATGGTCGTGCCGTCACGGATGGCGCGGGCATCCCCGCGGGCCACCACCACCTGCTCGGCCTGGCGCCATTCGATGCCGTTGGTCGCGGTGATGTCCACCGGCCCGCCCTGGGACATGTCGATGCCCTGGGCGGAAACGGACCCGGCGGCGAGCAGCCCGGTGAGCGCGAGAGCCAGGCGCCTCATTGCTGGCGGCCTTCCAGGATGGCGCGGGCGCGGCCGGTGAAGACCATCACCGCGCCACGGTCCAGCAGCTCGAAGCCCTCGGATTCGATGGTGCCGAAGCTGCCCTGGGCCTTGGTCGGCCGTTCCCCATGGGCGCTGCCGGCATCCACCTGCACGGCGGCGGCCTCGGTGCGGAACAGGGTGCCGTTGTCATGATAGATCCGCACATCGCCCTCCAGGTCGAGATGCTGGGCCGGCTTGTCGTAGCGGCCGCGTTCGCTCTCGACGTAGATCCAGGCGCCATCGGTCAGCAGGATATCGGCGCGCGGCAATTCGAGGAGGACCACCTCCTCCTGCCCCGGCTGGCGGGCCAGGCGGGCGGTGACGGTATAGGGGCGGTTCAGCTCGTCCACGCCCTGGAAGCGCGGGGCCACGAGTTGCAGCGACTCCGGCACCAGGGCCGGGCCCCGGCGGAAGGAAAGGCGGCTGTTGCCGCCCTCGATCTCCTGCCAGAACAGCATCAGCCCCAGGACGCTGGCCGCCAGGAGGGGCAGCAGCAGCTTCATGCCCTGGACCAGGCGCTGGCGGCGCTGGATCTGCGAGGCCCGTGGCACGCGGCGCGCGCGCGAGGGGGTGAGCGCACGGCGGCGATCCCCCGGCATGGCGCGGAAATCGGTCCGCTTGAACTCCTCGCTCATGGCAGGCCGCCATCCGGGCCGCCATACAGGGCGAGGCGCGCGGGGACGCGGCCGCGCGCTTCCCGCCGCCGGACGCGGCGGGCCGAATCCAGCTTGCCGGCGGTCACGCTGGCCATAGGGAGCGAAGGCTGATCCACGATCCTTCTATGGGGGGCGGCCCAGGCAGGGTCAAGGGAAGTGGAGCCGGCCTTCTGGCAAGGATCGTGCCAAACAGGAGCGAAGGTTGAGAAAGCCTGAATCTCAAACCTTTTCCGAAACCCGGATCGCCACCTTGCAGCCCAGCTTGATGGCCGCCGAGAGCAGCCGGTAGCCGGGCGTGAGCTCCGCCTCATTGGCGAGTCCGATGTCGCGGTGCTCCAGTTCCTCGGCGCGGAAGCGGGCGATGTCGGCCTTCAGCGGGGCCTCATCCTCGCCCAGCGCCGCTTCCTGGGCCTGGTAGTGCTCGTCGATCGCCTCCTCGACCGCCACGGTGCAGGCCATGGCGGCGCGCGGGCCCATCGCGGCCGTGGCGGCGCCCAGCGCGAAGCCGGCCACGTGCCAGAGCGGCAGGAGGGCGGTGGGGCGCACCCTTCGCTCGCCGATCAGGCGGGAGAAGGTGTCGAGATGCTCCTGCTCCTGCTCCTGCATATGGCGGATGGTCTCTTCGTGCTTGGTGCCGCGCAGGATGGCGAGCTGGCCCTGGTAGATCCGCTTCGCGCCATATTCGCCGGCGTGATCCACGCGGATCACCTCCTCCAGGTAGCGGCGGGGCGTGCTCATCGGCGGGGCTCCTTCACGGCGAAGCGCCAGGCCAAAATGGCGAGGCTCAGCCCATAGATCAGGTTCATCCCCGCCATGGAAAGGGGGAGGCCCGGAATCAAATAGGCGGGCTGGTCGCAGGGCTTGTTGGGGGTGGGGGCGAGGCTGCGCATCAGATCCTCCACGCTGGCCATCCCACCCGAGGTCGGCGCCTGGCAGCCCGGCAGGGGCGAGGGCCACCAGCCGAATTCCACGCCCAGGTGAAAAGCGCCGATGGCGGCCGAGCTGGCGGCGGCGAGCCCGGCCAGCAGCAGGGCCGGGCGGCGCCAGAGGAAGGCGCCCAGCAGGGCCAGCGCGCCCGCGGCCCAATAGGGCCAGCGCTGCCAGAGGCAGAGCTCACAGGGGGCGAGGCCGAACCACCCCTCGGAACCGCGCGCGAAAAGCGGGGCGCCGAAGGCCAGGAGAGCGATCAGCAGGGGGGAGGACATGGCCTATTTGACGCCAGACCATGGGGCGCGGCAAGGCGAGGAGAAGTAACAAAGAGCCTCCGGCGGCTGGGGCCGAGAGGCCCCAGACCCCAGATCATCAGTTCGTGCGGCGTGAGAGGGACACCGCGTAAGGGGCTGCTCTGGCGTGCAAAGTGGGGTCGTCGCTGAAGCTGATTCCAGGCTCCTGGTCGAGCGTCATGAAGCTGATGGGATCACAGGGGCCGCCCGGGCCGGCGGCGACGGAAGTCACGGTCAGGCGGCCCACCACGGCGCGGGGGCGGTCATCGGGCCAGGCCACGGTCGGGTTGGTCACGTCATCGCCCGCGCCGGGGAATTGCAGGACCATGTCGAACTCGACGGGGCCCTGGGCGATGCGGCCGCGAATCTCATCGGCCAGGAAATCGCGCGGCAGGGACTGCATCTGCTCGGCCGTCAGGCGGGAGACGCCGGCGCGCGGCTCGAAGATCCAGCGGGCGTGGCGCACCTCGCCATCCTGGCCGCGGAAACGGAAGGCGTTCACGCCGAAATAGGGCGTGGTGGCCCAGCTCGCCGGCGGCAGGGTGGCGGCGAGCCAGGCGCCCTGCAGCGTGACCGAGGGATTGGCGGCGACGAAAGCCGCGATCCGCTCGGCATTGGGCCGCCCGGTCGCCGGGTCGGGTGCGCGGACCCGCAGATTCGCGAGGAAGACCGTCGGGTTGGGTGCGCCGAAGATGGGGGCCGAGATATTGGCCATGTCCAGCACATCGCCCGCCGCCGTCTCGAAGCGGATGGACAGGCCGCGCGTGGTCCGTGCCCGGTCATCGGCCTGCGGATTGGCGCCGGCCACGCCGAAGCGGATGATCGTGTTCACCCGCTGCCCATTGAAGACCGGTGCCACGGAAAGCCGCGTGCCCTCGGGCGTCGCGGTGAAATGCCCGGCGGCGCAGAGCCCCTTCGGGTGGCTTGGCCGATGCGTGCGGATCGGGCCCAGCACGCCCTCGAAGCCCTCGATGATCTCTTCCGGCGTCGGTTCGGCCCGGGCCTGGGTGGCGCCCAGCACGGTGGCGAGGGCACAGGCGGCCAGGCTGAGGCTCAGGGAACGGCGTTGCATGCGTGTCTTCCTTGGACGAATGACCCGGCTTCGCGGGAGCTGGGCGAAAGGTTACGCAAGGCGGAGGCTTCCCGCCAACGGGATTTCCTGCCCTTCACGCGCCTCCCCCGTGGGGCCTAGGCTTGGCTCCGGTTCAGGGAGATATGCCATGCTGAAGATCTGGGGACGCGCCAGCTCCTCCAACGTCATGAAACTGCTTTGGCTCTGCGAGGAGCTGGGGATTCCCTATCAGCGGCTGGATGCCGGCGGCAGCTTCGGCCGCACGCGGGAAGCGGCCTATCTGGAGATGAACCCCAATGCCCGGGTCCCCACCATCGAGGAGCCGGACGGCTATTCCCTCTGGGAAAGCAACACGATCTGCCGCTACCTGGTGGCCACCCGCGCCCCCGGCCACACGCTGCACCCGACCGAGCCGCGCGCCCGCGCCCGGATCGAGCGCTGGATGGATTGGCAGCTCGGCCATCTGAACGCGCCGATGACCACCATCTTCTTCACCTATGTCCGCACGCCTGAGGAGAAGCGCGACTGGCCCGCGACCCATGCGGCGCGGGACGAGGCCCAGGCGCTGTGGGACATGGTGGAGAATGCCCTGGGCATCGCCCCCTATCTGGGCGGTGACCATCTGAGCCTGGCCGATATCGCGCTCGGCCCCTACCTGCATCGTTGGCTCGCCCTGCCTATCACCCGCGCGCCGCAGCCGCGCATCCACGCCTGGCATGGGCGCCTCATGGCCCGCCCCGGCTATGCCCGCCATGTCGGAGTGCCCATGTCGTGAGCCAGACCATCGTCCGCCACGCCGAAGGGCGAGACTTCACCCGCGGCCTGCGGGCCTTCTTCGAATATGGAGACCTCGGCATTGCCGAAGCGACCGCGGGCGGCTTCGGCGCCCATGTGATTCGCGCCATCCCCGGAGTTCATGCCGAGCCGCAATGGCATCTGCATGAATTGGACTTCCAGATGGTCTGGATCGTGAAGGGCTGGGTTCGTTTCGAATATGAGGATATCGGCGAGGTGACGCTGACCGCCGGCACCAGCGTGCTCCAACCCCCGCGCATCCGCCATCGGGAATTGGCCCATTCGGATGATCTGGAGCTGGTGGAGATCACGGCGCCCGCCCAGTTCGAAACGAGGCTGGTAGACGCGCCTTAAGGATTGGACAAAAAAAGTGGCGACGCATTTCTGCGCCGCCAAGTTTAGGGAGGAAACGTCCAAGAAAGCAGGCAAGAACCGAAGTTCCTGCCGCCTCCACAAAGATAGGCGAGGGGTCGCTCGTATGCAAGTGATTTTTTGCGCTGCAACATGGCAAAATTCCATGGGGGCTGGCATGCGCTTTGCGCAGAGCTCGACATGCGCCCCCTCCCCTGCCTTCTCCTGCTCTGGAGCCTGCTGAAGCCCGCCCTGGCGCTGGCGTCCCCCCCGGGGCCGGACCCGACCTTGCAATGCCGCGCCGCCATCGCCCGGGCCGAGCAGGAGGCGCAGATTCCGGCCGGGCTGCTCCAGGCCATCGGCCGGGTGGAATCCGGCCGGCGCAACCCGGAGACGGGCACCTCCGGGCCCTGGCCCTGGACCATCAATGCCGAGGGGCGCGGCCATTTCTTCCCGGATCGGGCGGCAGCAATTGCCGCCGTGCGGGAATTGCAGGGGCGTGGCGTGCGGCTGATTGATGTCGGCTGCATGCAGGTGAACCTGCACCACCACCCCCGCGCCTTTGCCAGCCTGGAGGAGGCCTTCGACCCCGTGGCCAATGCGCGCTACGCCGCGCAATTCCTCACGCAGCTGCATGCCGCGCGAAATGACTGGATCACCGCCGCCGGGCACTACCACTCCCACACGCCCGAACTCGCGCAGGCGTACCGCGCCCGCGTGCAGGCCGCCTGGCCCGCCACCCAGGCCCGCGCCGCCGAGGACCGGGCGCTGGTGGGGATGAGCTTCGCGGCACAGCGCGCCCTGGCGCCGCCCACCAGCCTTTCGCTGTCGAATCGGGAGGAACGGGCGCAGATCCTGCCCGGCACGGGCAGCACCGGTCGGGGGCTCGATGCCTATCGCGCCAATCCCATCCCGGTGACCGGCCGGCCCATCGCCCTGGTTCCGAGCAGCCTGGTGCGGCGCTGATACCAAATCTCGCTGGTGATGACTTGTGAAGGGGAAGGACCTCCGGCAGCTGGCCGAAAGGCCCCAGACCCCAATCCATCAAAACATGGCCTGTAATGTCGAGTTTTGGCGAATAGAACGCATGGGGTCTGGGGCCTCGACACAAGCCGCCGGAGGCCATTTTCCTTTCGAGTTCTCAAACCTGCATCGGTCCATCTCAGCGAGATTTGAAATAACCCCTCAGCCGCGGCAGAAGGCCAGGATGGCGCGGGCCACCGCCTCGGGCTGTTCCTCGGCCAGCAGATGGCCGCAGAAGGGGATGGTCTCGCCGGTGACGCGCTCGGCCACCAGCTGCATCTGCTCCAGCACGCCCGGATGGCCGAACTGGCCGTTCAGCGCGAGGACGGGGGTGGTGAGCTTCGTCTGCGTGGCGGCGCGGATCTGCTCGGCCGTCACCAGCACGTCGCGATACCAGCCGAAGGAACCATGCAACCCGCCCGGCTTGCGCAGGCCCCGCACATATTCGGCGCGATCCGCGGCGGTGATGGAGGCAGGGTCGGCCACCATGCTGGTCAGGAAATGCTCCACCAGCACATCCTCGCGCCCCTCCCACATCAGCGCGGGCAGATGCGGCTGGGCGTTGAAGCCGAACCACCAATAGGGAAAGGGGTTTTCCCGGGTGAAGGCGGTGAAGCGGTCGAGGTTGTAGCCGGGCAGCGGTTCGTCGAAATAGCCGAGGCCGAGCACCTCATCGGGCTGCGTCGCAGCCAGCAGCAGCGCCGGCAGCGCGCCCATGTCATGGCCCATGACGAAATACCGGGCATGGCCAAGCTGCTGCATGATGGCGCGCAGATCCCCCGCGATGGTCAGCCCGTCATAGCCGGCATAGGGCTTGTCGCTCTCGCCATAGCCGCGCGCATCCACGGCGACGAGGCTGTGCGATTCGGCCAGCAAGGGCAGCAGCTTGCGCCAGTGATACCAGCTGCCCATCCAGCCATGCACCAGCAGGATGGCCGGCCCCTGGCCCCCCGCCTGGCCGCCGATCACGGCGTGATGGGTCAGGCCTTGCGCGTAAAGCTTGCGGTGGTGGAAGCCGGGCGGGAGCTGAAATTCGGTCATGCGGGGCCTCGCGGCGATGGATCGCCCGGGATGGGCGCTTCCGAGCAAGCAGGGGGTAATGTAATCCAGGAACAGGACAATCTGGGGCAGATGCAACAATGCGTTCCACAAATGGAACTGTGGATTTCGACCTCAACGCGCTGCGCATCTTCGCCGCCGCCGTCGAAGGCGGCGGCGTCACCGAGGCGGCGCGGCGCCTCGCCCTCCCCAAATCCAGCGTCAGCCGGCAGTTGCGCGCGCTGGAGCAGCAGATCGGCCAGGCCCTGCTGGAGCGCCATGGCCGCGGCCTGCGCGCCACCCCGGCCGGGCGACGGCTGCACGAGACGGCGCGCGGCGCGCTCGGCACGCTGGAGGCCATCCGCCGCGATCTTCTGGCCCCGCCCCTGGCCGGAAGGCTGCGGCTGCGGGCCCCCGTCATGCTCGGGCGCGGGCTGCTGACCGGCATCGTCGCCGAATTCCTGGAACGCCACCCCGCCCTGACGCTGGAGGTCGCCTGGTCGGACCGGTTCAACGCCCTGCCCGAGGCGGAGACCGATATCGCCTGCTGCGTCGGCGTGCTGCCGGGCGAGGGCTTCGCCTGGGAATCCGTGGGCTATGCCGAGGCGCGGCTTTATGCGGCACCGGCCCTGCTGGCCGAATTCGGCGCACCCGCCACCCCTGCCGCGCTCGCCGGCCTGCCCTTGCTCGCGCATGGCTGCGCGCCGGGCGGCAGCGCCCGCTGGACGCTGACCGATGCGCGCGGGGCCGAGACGGTGGAGGTGACACCCCGCCTGGTCGCCAATGACCCGGAGTTGCTGCTGGCCGCCGCCATCGCGGGGCGGGGCATCTGCCCGCTCCCCCGCTTCCTGGCCGAGGCCGCCCTGCGCGCCGGGCGGCTCCTGCCCGTCCTGCCCGGGCATTGGGCGGAGCGGCATGAGGTGATCGTGGCCCGCGCACCCCGCCCGCGTGAGGCGGCTTTGCGCCCCTTCGCCGAGCATGTCGCCCAGAACCTGCGGGACCGGTTGCGCTGAGCCGACTGCCCGGATGGCGGGCGGTTTCCGGTCTGTCGCACGGGCCCTGCCCAAGGGCTGAGCGGGCCCCGAACGCTGGTACGATTGCGGCTGGTTAACCCTCTTGCAACGCGGCCAGCTTCCAGGCACATGGCAGCCCAGCCGGGAGGGCATACCTCGCCGGAGCCAAGGAAAAAGGGATTTTCCAATGAAGTTGACCGCCTTTGCCGCTGCCGCGGCGGCTTTCCTGGCCTTCGGGCCGGTGGAAGCGCTGGCCGGCCGTGACCTCGACAACATCCGCCAGCGCGGCACGCTGCGCTGCGGCGTCCAGGGCCCCTCCAACCCCGGCTTCGGCGTGCCCGACAGCCAGGGCCGCTGGCAGGGCTTCAA
>JAIYDS010000116.1 GCA_027487385.1 Acetobacteraceae bacterium
AGCAGCGCCAGATCGGTCAGGTCATCGCCGCCGATGACGCGGGCCGTCAGCTCCTGCCCGCCCTGCAGGCCGACGGTGACGCGCTGCGCCTGGCCGATCACATGGTTGTTGGTGACGACAAGCCCCGCCGGATCAATCACGAAGCCCGAGCCCGCGCCCTGCACGCGCTCCCGCCGGCCGCGGAAATAGCGCTCGAAGGGGGTGCCGCGGAATTCGGCGGGCGGCTGGACATTCTGCTCGCCGCTCACGGCGATGTTCACCACGGCGGGCAGCACCCGCTCCGCCAGATCGGCGAAATCGGGCAGCAGGCCGCGCTGGGCGACAGCAGGGGCGCTGCCGCAGCCCGCGAGCGCCGGGGGCAGCAGCAGCGCGCCCAGCACGGCTTGGCGGCGGCTCAGGAAAGGAATGGCGAGCGGGGCCATCTTGGGTCCGGCAGATCCTGATCGGCGGGCCGGGCGCGAATCGGCGCCCCGGCCCTGGGAGAACGGAGCATGATCATCGCACTCGGCCCGTGGATGCAAGCGCAGGCCCTCACCCCGGGCGCGTGGCCAGGATCGCGGCCGCCAGATCCTCGCCGGCCCAGCCGACCGATTTGAACAGCGTCACCTGTTCGGGCGAGGTGCGGCCGGGGTGGCGGCCGCGGCAGAGATCGGCCAGCTCGGCCGCTACATCCGCGGGCGTGATGTGCCCCTCCGCGATGGCCTGCACCACATCGCCCGCCTCGGAGAGCCCGCCGGCGCGGGTGTCCACCACCACCAGCGCGCGGGCGACGGCCGGGCCATCCACCTCCCGCAGATCGGCGCGATAGGCGCCCACCAGGTCGAGATGCGTGCCGGGCGAGAGATCCGCGCCATGCACCAGCGGCGCGGCGGAGAGGGTGGCGGCGGAGATGATGTCGAAGCCCGCGGGCTCGGGCCGCGCCACCGCATGGGCCGGGATGCCATGCGCGGCGAGGCGCGCCGCCAGCGCTTCGGCATTGGCTGCGCGCGGCGACCAGATGGCGATCTCGGTGAGGGGGAAGCTGGCCGCATAGGCCTCGGCCAGGGCGGCGGCGACGCGGCCGGAGCCGAGCAGAAGCAGCCGCTGGGACTCCGGCCGCGCCAGGAAGCGCGCGGCGAGCACGGAGGTCGCGGCGGTGCGCCGGTCGGTCAGCTCCCCGCCATCGAGCAGCGCGACGGGCTGGCCCGTCACGGCATCGGAGAGCAGATAGGCCGCATGCACCGCCGGCAGGCCGCGCCCGCCATTGCCGGGCGAGACATGAACGATCTTCACCCCCGAATGCGTGGCATTGCTGGCCGGCATCAGCAGCAGCGTGCCGGATTCGGGCAGCGGATGCGCGTGGCGCAGCGGCGCCTGGCAGCCGGAGACGAAGACCGCGCGGATCGCCTCGATCAGCGCCGGCCAGGGCAGGCGCGCGGCGATCTCGGTCTTGTCAAGCTGCAACACCGCATGGCTCCTTTCGAATGCGTGATTGATCCCGGACGCTTCCTAGCGCAGCATCGCCCGGTCAACGAGCGGTCCCCCCTTGGGGATCACAACACGTCTGGGAGTTATTGGATGATGCCGATGCGGCGAACCCTTGCCTGCGCCTTTGGCCTGGCCACCACCCTTCTCGCGGCCGCCCTGCCCGCCCAGGCCCAGGCGCCCGCCGCCGCCCCGGCCGCAGCACCCGCGGCCAGCACGCTGGACGCGATCCGCGCCCGCGGCACCCTGGTCTGCGGCGTCAGCACCGGCCTTGCCGGCTTTGCCCTGCCGGACAGCCAGGGCGTCTGGCGCGGCTTTGACGTGGATTACTGCCGCGCGCTCGCCATCGCGATCTTCAATGACGCGACCAAGGTGCGCTTCGTGCCCACCACCGCCCAGGTGCGCTTCACCGCCCTGCAATCGGGCGAAGTGGACATCCTGAGCCGCAACACGACCTGGACGCTGAGCCGCGACACCTCGCTCGGCTTCGACTTCGCGGGCATCAACTTCTTCGATGGCCAGGGCTTCATGGTGAAGCGCAGCCTGGGCGTGGCCAATGCCCGCGCGCTGGATGGCGCCACCATCTGCGTGCAGCCCGGCACGACCACCGAGCAGAACCTCGCCGATTGGGCGCGCGGCGCGCGGGTGCAGATCCGCCCCGTCGTCATCGAGCGGCTGGAAGACAACATCGCCGCCTACAATGCCGGCCGCTGCGATGCCTATACCACCGACGTCTCGGGCCTGGCCGCCATCCGCGCCACCCAGCAGAACCCCAATGACCACGTCATCCTGCCCGACGTGATCAGCAAGGAGCCGCTCGGCCCGCTGTATCGCCATGGCGACCAGCGCTTCGGCGACCTGGTGCGCTGGCTGCATTTCGGCCTGATCGGCGCCGAGGAATTCGGCATCACGGCGGCGAATGCGCAGCAGATGCTGGCCAGCGACCCCCGCCCCGAGGTGCAGCGCATCCTGGGCCGCACGGGTGAGCTGGGCCGCATGCTGGGCGTGGACAATGCCTGGATGCTGAACATCATCCGCGGCGTCGGCAATTACGGCGAGATCTTCGAGCGCAACCTGACGCCGATCGGCCTGCAGCGCGGCCGCAACGCGCTCTGGACCACGCCGGGCGGCCTGCAATACGCGCCGCCGTTCCGGTAAGGGCTTGGCCGCTGATCTGAAACCGACCCGCCCCGAGGGCCAATGCCTTCGGGGCGGGCAGGTGTGACTCCATCGGCCCCAGATGGAGATAGCTTCATGTCTCAGGCTGGCCTTGATCTGAGACACTCCATTCCAGTGTCACGGCTGTCGTAGCGAATGGGGCGCCCGGCTCGGGTGTTCCGCACCCGCAAGGCGGAACACCGCCGCGGGTTCAAGATTGAGGGGTAGGGCAAACATGTCCGGGGTTACCGATCCACGCCTGCTGCGCAAGGCGCCGCCCAGGCCGCTCCGCCTGTCCTGGGCGGATGAGCGTTTCCGCAACATCATCTGGCAGGTGCTGGTGGTGGGGGCCGTGGTCGGCGTCCTCTACTGGCTCTGGTCCAACACGCGCTACAATCTGGAAGTGCGGCGGATCGCGACCGGCTGGGACTTCCTCTGGCGCGAGGCGGGGCTGCCGATCGGCGAGAGCCTGATCGAATACGATCCCTCCATGTCGTATTTCCGCGCGCTCCAGGTGGGTGTGTTGAACACGCTGAAGGTCGCCATCATCGGCATCGTGCTCGCCACGATCCTCGGCACGCTGCTGGGCGTCGCGCGGCTCTCCAAGAACTGGATGCTGAACAAATTCGCCGCCGCCTATGTGGAGATCGTGCGCGACCTGCCGCTGCTGCTGCAGCTGCTCTTCTGGTACGCGCTGCTGCAGGGCCTGCCCGGCCCGCGCCAGGCCTTCAACCCGATCGAGGGCGTGTTCCTCTCCAATCGCGGGCTGAAGGTCCCCTTCTTCGTCTGGGAATCCGCGCATTCCTGGGCGCTGCTGACTTTCGTGGCCGGCATCGTGGCCACCATCTTCTACCGCCGCTGGGCGCGGGCGAAGCAGTATCAGGATGGGCAGATCCGGCCGATCTGGCCGGCCGCGCTGGCCTTCATCCTGGGCGCGCCGCTGGCCGTCTGGGCCGCCATGGGCGCGCCCTTCACGCCGGATGTGCCGGCGCTGCGCGGCTTCAACTTCCGCGGCGGCATTGATGTCAGCCCCGAATTCTTCGCCCTGCTGCTGGGCCTGACGCTCTACACCGCCGGCTTCATCGCCGAGATCGTGCGCGCCGGCATCCAGGCGGTGAGCCAGGGGCAATGGGAGGCGGCGGAGGCGCTGGGCCTGCCGCGCAGCCGGGTGATGAACCTGATCGTGCTGCCGCAGGCCATGCGCGTGATCATCCCGCCGATGACCAGCCAATTCCTGAACATCACCAAGAATTCCTCCCTGGCGGTGGCCATCGGCTACCAGGACATCGTCAGCATCGCGAACACCACGCTGAACCAGACCGGCCAGGCGATCGAGGGCATCGCGATCATCATGCTGGTCTACCTGACCATCAGCCTGTCGATCAGCCTGTTCATGAACTGGTACAATGCGCGCATCGCGCTGGTCGAACGGTGAGCGCTATGACCATCGCACACACACCGCAAGCCGAAGCCGCCCCGCGGGCCGCGCCGATCCGCACCACCGGCCCCATCGCCTGGGCGCGCACGAACCT
>JAIYDS010000200.1 GCA_027487385.1 Acetobacteraceae bacterium
CCATGCGCCATTCAGTCGCCATAGCTTTGCTCATGCGTGGTGTCGAGATCGCCGAAGCGGGTGAACTCGGCCTCGAAGAAAAGCGGGATCGTTCCGGTTGGGCCATGGCGTTGCTTGGCGATGATGAGATCCGCCTTGCTGTGCGCGCGTTCCATATCCTGCTGCCAGCGCGTCATGGCGTCCTGGAACTTCGCGTCATCCGGGTAATTGGTGATCTTCGGCTCTTTTTGTTTCAAATAGTATTCGTCGCGGTAGATGAACGAAACGCTGTCCGCATCCTGCTCGATCGAGCCGGATTCACGCAGATCGCTCAGCTGCGGGCGCTTGTCCTCGCGCTGCTCGACGGCGCGCGACAGCTGGGAGAGCGCCATGACCGGGATGGAGAGCTCCTTCGCGATAGCCTTCAGCCCTTGGGTGATCATGCTGATTTCCAGCACGCGGGATTCCGGCCGCGTGCCGGCGGCGGGCCGCATGAGCTGGAGATAGTCCACCACCAGGAAACGCAGGCCCTTGGTGCGCTGGATGCGCCGGCAGCGGGTGCGCAGCGCGGAAAGCGTGATGGCCGGCGTGTCGTCGATCAGGATCGGCAACTGTGCCAATTCGCGGCTGACGCCGACGAAATGGTCGAATTCGCGCTGGGTGATCTCCCCGCGGCGGATGCGGTCGCCCTGGATGCGGCTCGCTTCGGAAAGCAGGCGGTTGGCCAGCTGGTCCGCGCTCATTTCCAGCGAGAAGATGGCCACCTGTCCCGGCTTGCCGCCCGTCTCCTCCGCCTCGCGCAGCAGGGCCTTGGCGGCGCCAAAGGCGATCTTGGTGGCCAGCGCGGTTTTCCCCATGCCGGGGCGGCCGGCCAGGATCATCAGGTCGGAATCATGCAGACCGCCCATCTTGGCATCGAGGTCGCGCAGCCCGGTGGAAAGGCCCGAGACGCCGCCGCCATTTTCCTTCGCCTTGGCCGCGACTTCGACGGCGCGGATCAGCGCGCGCTCGAAGCTGATGGCGCCGCCCTCGGTGGCCTTCTCCGTGGCCAGGTCGAACAGCTGCTGCTCGGCCGCCTCGATCTGATGCTTGCCCTCCAACTCAGGCTCGGAGCCGAAGGCGCGGTTCACCACCTGCTCGCCCAGGTCGATCAGCTGGCGGCGGATGTAGCAGTCATGGATCAGCTTGCCGTATTCCCCGGCATTGACGATGCCGACCATGGCGCCCAGCAGCTGCGCCAGATAGGCGGGGCCGCCGACCTCGGCCAGCTCGCCGGTGTGTTCGAATTCATGGCGCAGGGTGACGGCATCGGCCAGCTGGCCATTCTCCACCCGGCGGCGAATCGCACTGTAGATGCGGCCATGGATGGCATCGGCGAAATGCTCGGCCTCCAGGAATTCGCTGACCCGCTCATAGGCCTTGTTGTTGGCCAGAAGCGCGCCGAGCAGCGCCTGCTCAGCCTCCAGGCTGGCGGGGGGCAGGCGGGAACCGAGGCCAAACAGGCCCCGGTCATCGGGCGGGGGCTGGATGCTGTTCATCTGGGGTTCACCTTACCCCCGGGCGGGGGGCGCCGCCATGGCGATGGGGCTGTGGATAACGGGCGTAAGTGAAAAGGGCCTCCGGCGGCCGGGGCCGACAGGCCCCGGACCCCAGGAATGAGAGCCGCCCCCCTTTTGGGCGGGACACCACGGACCGGGCAGCAAAGAGGGCCAACTGCACCGAAATCGCGCAAGGCTGACGCCCAGAGGGGTCGCCTGGGGCGGCACGAGTCTTGCTGCGCTACCTCCATGCTGGATGCCACGCCAACCGCCCTGGGTCATCGCCTCGACATGGATGGCGTGCGCGTCCGCTATGGCCAGACGCTGGCCGTGCGTGACGTGACGCTGAGCGTGGCGCCCGGGGAAATCCTGGCGCTGCTCGGCCCCTCGGGCTGCGGGAAGACGACGCTGCTGCGCACGGTGGCCGGCTTCATCCAGGCCGAGGCCGGCCAGGTGCTGGTGGATGGCCGCGCCATTGATCGCCTGCCGCCGGGCAAGCGCGGCGTGGGCATCGTCTTCCAATCCTACGCGCTCTTCCCGCACATGACCGCCGCGCAGAACGTGGCCTATGGGCTGGAGGCGCGCGGCCTGCCCAAGGCCGAGATCATTCGCAAGGTCGAATCGGCGCTGGCCGCCGTGCGGATGGAGAGCTTCGGTGCCCGCCGGCCCACGGCGCTCTCGGGCGGGCAGCAGCAGCGCGTGGCCCTCGCCCGCGCACTCGCCATCGAGCCCGCGATCCTGCTGCTGGACGAGCCCTTCGCCGCGCTGGACCGCTCGCTGCGGCTGGATCTGCAATTGGAGATCAAGCGCATCCAGCGCCGCTTCGGCGTCACCTGCGTGCTGGTCACCCATGACCAGGACGAAGCGATGAGCATGGCCGACCGCATGGCCGTGATGCGCGCCGGCAATGTCGAGCAGGTGGGGCCGCCGACCGAACTCTACGACACGCCCGCCACCGCCTTCGTCGCGGGCTTCGTCGGCACCACCAACCGGCTGCATGGGCGCATCGAGGCGCGGGATGGCGCGGGCTATGCCGTGCGGCTGGATGCCGGCGCCATCGTCACGGTGGAAAGCCGGCGCGGGTTTGCCCTGGGTGAACGTGTGATGCTCTGCGCACGGCCCGAGCAATTGACCCTGCGCCCGGCCGAAGACACCGACCCCGCGGCTTTTCCCGCGCGGTTGCGGCTCTCGCTGCCGCTTGGTCCCGCCCTGATCCATGACCTCGAAGCGGGTTCGGCCGAGGTGAAGATCCAGGAGCCGCGCCAAGGCACGCCGCCACCGCCCGGCCCCGTCCGCATCGCCATCCTGCCCGGCGCCAAGCCGAGCCTGTTTCCCGAAGGAGATTCCGCATGAGCCTGATCCAACGTCGAGGCCTGCTGGCCGCCGGCCTCGCCTTGCCGGCGATCGGCGCGCGCGCCCAAGCGACGCAGATGACGGCCGCCGTCTATCCGGGTGGCTGGGATGAGGCGCTGCGGGCGGTCCTCGCGCCCCGCCTGCTGCAGCAGCACAATGTGACCGTTGCCTTCGATCCGCTCTTCGCCGTGGACCAGATCGCCAAGGCGCGCGCCGCGCGCGGCACGCCGCCCTTCGATGTCTTCGTGCTGGATCCGGGCCCGCGCGTCAGCGGCATGGATCTCGGGCTGTTCGAGACCTTGGATCCCGCCCGCCTGCCCAGCCGCGCCGTGCTGCCCGATGGCTATGCCGACAATGTCGGCGCTGCCGTCGCCGCCCAGGTGGTGGGCATCGCCTATAACCCGAACAAGGTGCCCAAGCCCGCCGGCTGGCGCGACCTGTTCCGCCCGGAATACGCGACCAAGCTCGGCCTCACCGGCTTCGGCACCACCTTCGGCACCATCTCGCTGATCGAGATGGCGAAGGCGCTGGGCGGCTCCGAGACAAATATGGACCCGCTCTTTGCCGAGCTGCGCCGCATTCGCCCGACCGTCGCCGCGGTGGCGCAGCCGGCCGCCATGCCGGGCCTGTTCCAGCAGGGGCAGATCGACGTGATGTACACCAACACCTACACGGTGACGCTGCTGCGTTCGCGCGGCGTGCCCATCGCCTTCGCCGTGCCGGAGAGCGGCGCCGCCGCCTTCGTCACCACCATGCACATCGCGCGGAACAGCCGGAACATCGCCGCCGCCTACCAGTATATCGACGCGATGATCAGCACGCCGGTGCAGAGCGCGCTTTCGCTGGCGCCGTATTTCTTCGTGCCCGTGAACAAGGAAGTGACGCCCGGCGCCGATGTGCCGATGCGCTCCATCAGCGAGATCACGAATTTCGTGACGCATGACTGGACGCGCATCAACCCGCTGCGCGCCGGCTGGATCTCCCGCTTCAACCGCGAGATGGCGGGGTGAACGGGCCGGGCGTCTGGCGG
>JAIYDS010000225.1 GCA_027487385.1 Acetobacteraceae bacterium
GACCAGATGAGGCAGCGCTGGTCGCCGAACCAGACCGGCCCCTCGCCCCAGCGCCCGCCGGTCCAGAGGCGCTCCAGCCCGGCCAGCGGCAGGCGCAGCGCGTTGAAGGCGGGGTCCAGCACGCGCACGGCCGGGTCCGGGTATCGTTCGATCATGCCGCTCATCTCCCGTGGAACACGCCCTGGCGCTTCTCGATCATCGCGTTGACCGCTTCCTTGTGGTCCTCCGTCTCATGCGCAATGGCCTGGAAAGCCGCTGAAAGCTCCAGCAGCGAGGGCAAGGACATGTGCTGCCCCTCGCGCAGCAGACGCTTGGTCATGCGCAGGACCTGGGGCGGGTTCTTCGCCACGCGCGCCGCCAATTCCCGGGCGGCACCCATCAATTCCGCGTGGGGCACGACGCGGGAGACCAGGCGCGCGGCCAGCGCCTGCTCGGCGTTCAGGGGATCGCCGGTGAAGGACATCTCTGCCGCCATGGCCAGGCCAACGGCGCGCGGCAGCAGCCAGGCCCCGCCATCGCCCGGCACGATGCCGACGCGCACGAAGCTCTCGGCGAAGATCGCCTTGTCGCTCGAAATCCGCATGTCGCACATGCAGGCGAGGTCGAGCCCGGCCCCGATCGCGGCCCCATTCACGGCGGCGATGGTGGGCACATCCAGCTCCCAGAGCGCCAGCGGGATGCGCTGGATGCCGCGCCGGTAATTCTCACGCATCACGGCGGGGCTTTTCGCGCCCATGATGCCCGTGCGGTCGCGCATGCCCTTCAGGTCGCCGCCCGCGCAGAAGGCCGGGTCGGCGCCGGTGACGATGACGCAGCGGATGCTGTCATCCCGCGCGATGCGCTTGCAGGCGGCCTCCACCTCGTCGCAATCCTCGAAGCCCGAGATGGCGTTGCGCCGCTCCGGCGCATTGAGGGTCAGGGTGATGACCGGGCCGTCCTGCTCGATCTTGAGGAAATCCGCCATTATTCAGCTCCTTGCGCATCCCGCGCCGTGATGTCGGGCCAAAGCTGCGCCCCGCCGCGCGCCAGCGCCGCGCGGCCGATTTCCGCGGCCCAGAAGCGGTCCGTGCCGCCCTCCTCCCGCCAGGACCAGAGGCGGCGGGTGAAATGATGCAGCTCGTGATCCTCGGTGATGCCGATGGCGGCGAAGACCTGATGCACGACGGCGGCGCCCATGGTCGCGGCCTCGCCCGCCACCACCTTGGCGCAGCCGATCTCGAAGCCCGCTTCCGCCAGGCCGCGCGCATCCACCGCGCGCGCCGCCTGCTGGACGGCGACATTCACCGCCGCGACCTCGCCCGCCATCGCCGCCAATTGCTGCTGCACCGCCTGGAACTTGCCGATAGCTCGGCCGAACTGCTTGCGCGTGTTGGCCCAATCCACCGCCAGCGCCAGGATGCGCTCCAGGGCGCCCGCGATCAGCGCGGCGCGGATCAGGGCGAGGCCCAGCAGCGCGGCACGGGGGCCGAAGGCGTTGGGCAATTCGCCCCGCGCGATGCGGTCGCCCGGCGTCACGGCATCGCGCGGCTCGCGGCCGATATTCTCGGCCGGCACGCATTCGCCGGCCGCGTGCAGCGCGATGGCCGCGCCCTTGGGCACCACCACCCGCGCCGCATGCCGCCCGAAGGGCACGGGGCCCTGCGCCAGGCCAAGCGGCCCCTCCGGCACCTCGATCCCGGCGGCGGAAAGCAGGGCGGCCGCCAGCATGGTCTCGGCGATGGGGGCTGGTGCCCCGTGCCGGCCCAGCACCTGCCAGAGTGCCGCCGCATCCCCCCAGGAGAGGCCGACGCCGCCCGCTTCCTCCGGCACCAAGGCCAGGTTCAGCCCCTGCTCCTCCAGCCCGGTCCAGAGCGCGGCGGGCCATTCGCCCGCTTCCACCATGCGCAGCAGCGCGACACCGCCGCCATCCGCCACCAGGCGATCCACCTGCTCGACGAGGATCGAACGCAACTCGCTCATCAGCCGAGCCCCCCTCAACGCAGACCGAGGTCGCGCGCGATGATGCCGCGCAGGATTTCCCGCGTGCCGCCGCGCAGGCTGAAGGTGGGGGCCAATTGCGCCAGGCCCGCCAGCAACCGGCGGAAATCCTCCGGCGCATCGGCCGGGTCCAGCAGGTTGCGAAGCTGATCCGGCAGCGCCTGTTCGAAGACATTGCCGGCATCCTTGACCAGCGCTGCCTCGACGGCGGGCGACTCGCCACGCTCCAGCATCCCGCCCACCGAGAGCGACATGCCGCGCAGCGCGTTGAGGCGCGCGACCATGCGGCCGATGGTCACCTCGGCGCCCGGCGCAGGGGCCGCGTTCAGCGCATCAATCCCCTCCGCCAGGGCAGGGAAGGAGGAGAGGTAGCGATCCGGCCCGCTGCGCTCGAAAGCCAGTTCGGAGGTGGCCTGGGCCCAGCCCGCCCCTTCCTCGCCCAGCAGGTCGTCCTCGCGCAGCATCACATCGTCGAAGGTGACTTCGTTGAAGCTTTCCCCGCCGGCCAGGTCGCGAATCGGGCGGGTGGAGATGCCGGAAAGCCGCAGATCCACCAGGAATTGCGAGAGGCCGGCATGGCGCGAGCCACCCTCCGGCGCGGGCGAGGTGCGGACCAGGGCGATCATGTAGTCGCTCTTATGCGCGAAGGTGGTCCAGATCTTGCGGCCGTTCAGCTTCCAGCCATTCGGCACGCGCTCGCATTTGGTGCGCAGGTTCGCGAGGTCACTCCCCGCCTCCGGCTCGGAAAGGCCGATGCAGAAGGCCAGTTCCCCGCGCGCGACCCCCGGCAGGATGCGCCGGCGCTGTTCCTCGGTGCCCAGGCGCAGGATGAGGGGGCCCGATTGCCGGTCACCGATCCAATGCGCGCCGACCGGGGCGCCGGCGGCCAGCATCTCCTCCAGCACGACGATGCGCTCCAGGCCGGATTTCTCCTGGCCGCCATAGGCCTTGGGCCAGGTCATGCCGATCCAGCCGCGCGCGCCCACGGCGCGGGAGAAGTCGCGGTCGAACCCCATCCAGGAGCGGGCGCGGATTTCGGGGGTCCAGTCGCGCCCGGCCTCGGCCAGGAAGGCGCGCAATTCGCGGCGGAGCGCCTCGGCTTGCGGCGGGGCTTCGGGCAGATCGAAACGCATGGTTTTTCCTCCAGCGGCAAGCCTAGCAGGGGGCGGGGGAAGCCGAAACTGCGCCCCGGCAGATCAATTGCACTTGCGAGTCATTCGCAAATAGACTAACCCTCCTCCCATGGAAAACACCGATGAGCCCGGGCCCTTCCGCCCCCCCAAGCCCGCCGCGCCGCCGCCTCGCCGGCGCAGCCTCGACACCGGAATCCTCTTCCGCGATGGCCCCGAGGTCGAGATCCACCACAACCAGGAGGTCTATCGCCTGCGCCTGACGCGCGGCGGAAAGCTGATCCTCACCAAGTAGCATTCGCCCTTTCCGCGTCAGCCAGCCCCGGACCCGCCCCGCCGCAGCGGGCGTCCCGCAAGCCAGCGCGCCATCCGCCCCCGATCATCCCACGGGGCGCGATGGCACCACCCGCAAGGCCTTGCCGTGTTCCGATTTCCGCTCGCCCTGATGCTCACCACCGCCCTGGTGGCCCCTGCCCTCGCCCAAACGACGCCGGCCGCGACGCCGCTCGACACCGTGACCTCCACGGCCACGCGCACGCCGCAGGTGGCGGGCGATGCGGCGGTCTCCGTCTCCGTCATCACGCGGGAGCAGATCCTGGAACGCCAGGCGCGCTCACCCGTCGAGCTGCTGGGCGATGTGCCCGGCGTCGAGATATCCGGCGCGCCGCGCACCACGGCGGTGCAGCCCAGCATCCGTGGCCTGGGCGATGAGCGCATCGTCCTGCGCGTGGACGGCGTGCGCAACAATTTCAACGCCGGCCATCGCGGCCGCACCTTCCTCGACCCCGAATTGCTGCGCCAGGTGGATGTGCTGCGCGGCCCCTCCTCCTCGCTCTATGGCTCGGGCGCGCTGGGCGGCGTCATCTCCTTCCGCACGCTGGAGCCCGAGGATGTGATCCGCGGGAGCAACCCGGTGGGGGGCTTCTTCTCGGGCGGCTGGCAGTCCCAGGGGTCCGGCACGCGCGGTCTGGGCGTCATGGCGGCGCGGGTGGGAGATTTCTCCTCGCTGGTCGCCTCCTCCGGCTTCCGCAACGGGCAGTTCCGCGATGGCGAGGACCGCATCATCCGCTTCAGCGGGGACAATGTCCTGAACCTGCTGGGCAAGCTGAACTGGAATCCGGGTTTTCACCGCTTCCAGCTCAATGCCAGCCGCTTCGAGGACCATCACCAGATCCCCATTGCGGCCAATACGGCCACCACCACCGGCATCGCCGAGCGCACCACGCTGCAGGAGAGCGTCTCACTGCGTTATGGCTATGCCAATCCGGCCATGCCGCTGCTGGAGCCGAGCCTCACCCTCTACAACAACCATGTGGAGCTGAACGAGGCGCGGATCGCCGCCCCCTTCGCGCAGGACCGCACACGGCTGAACACCACGGGGCTGGAGGCGCAGAACACCGCCCGCTTCAGCCTCTTCGGCGCCGAGCGCCACACGCTGGTCGCCGGCATCGAGGCCTATCGCGACGAGCAGCGCGGCTTTCAGAACGGCGTGCCGCGCGCGCAATTCCCCAGCGCCAACCAGGATGTGCTGGGCCTGTTCCTCCAGGATGAAATCCGCCTGGGCGCCTGGACGCTCACCCCGGGCCTGCGCTTCGACCGCTTCCAGCAGGAGCGCGGGACCGGCGCCAATGCGCAGGAGAGCAGCCGGGTCTCGCCCCGCGTCACCCTGGCCTGGCAGGCCACGGAATGGCTGCAGCCCTACCTCTCCTATGCCGAGGCCTTCCGCGCGCCCTCCCTCACCGAGCTTTATGTCGGCGGCCAGCATTTCCCGGGCAATTTCTTCGTCCCCAACCCCAATCTGCGGCCCGAGACGGCAAAGAACCTGGAAGCCGGCCTCGATCTGCGCTTCCGCGACGTGCTGAACGAGAATGACCGGGTGCGCGGCCGCATCGCGATCTTCCGCAACAACATCTCGGACTTCATCGAGCAGACGGTCCGCGCCACCACCACCACCAGCGCCAATATCGGCGAGGCCCGGATCGAGGGCATCGAGGCCGAGCTGCAATACGACACCCCGCGCTGGTATGCGCGCCTCGGCGCGGCTGCGCTGCGGGGCACCAATCTGGAAACGGACCGCCCCCTTGCCTCCGTGCCGGCGCATCGCCTCACCCTCAATGGCGGCTATCGCTTCACCGAGCAGGGGGTCGTGCTCGGCTCGCGCCTGGTGCTGACCGACGCGCAGGACCGGCTGCCGGACACGACGAGCTATCGCGTCACCGCGGCCTCCGCCGTGTGGGATCTCTATGCCAGCTGGCAGCCTGATTTCGCGCCGGGGATCCGGCTGGATGTCGGCGTGAACAATGTGCTGGACGCGACGTATCGGCGCTCCAACTGGAATTCCGTGCCGACGCCGGCCTTCGCCGAGGTCGGTCGCAATGTCCGCGTGGCGCTGCGGGCCAGCTTCTGAATGCGCGCGGCGCGGCAGGATGGCCTGCCCGGCGGGGCGGCCGGCGCCTCGCTGGCGCTGCATCTGGGGGCGGGCCTTTGGCTCGCCCTGGGCGGCGCCGTGCCGGGCGGACCGCCCGCGCGCGAGGTGCCGGTGGAGGTCGCCTTCCTGCCCCACGCCGCGGCCGGCGCTGTCGTACCGCCGGAACCCGAGGCCGTCCTGGAAGAGGAGATCGCTTCGCCGATCGATGCGCCGCAGCTGGCCGAGCCCGGCCCGCTCACGACGCCCCTTCCCGTGCCGCCACCCCTGGCCGAGAGCCCGACCCAGCCATCCGAAGCCCCACAGCCCGAGGCCAGCGCCGCCCCGTCGCCCGTGACCGAAAGCCTGGCCCCGGAGCCGCTCCTCATCGCCGCAGCACCCGAGCCGATGGCCGAGCTGCCATCAGTGGTCGAAAGCCGAGTGCCCGCCCCCGAACCTCTCCCCATCGCGGCGGCCCCCGGGCCCGCTCTGCCACTCCCGGCCGAGCGCCCAACGGAACCCCGCCGCGTCGAGGCCGCGCCCAAGCCCGCCGCCACCCCGCGCCGGCCGGTGCAGCCGACCGCCGCGCGCGCCGCCACACGCGAAGCCTCGGCCCAGCCGATGCAGGGCAGCGCGGCCATCCCCGTCGCCGCCGCCATCACGCCCGGCCCGCCGCCCCTCATCACCCAGGCGCGCTACCGCCACCCGCCCACGCCGCCCGCCTATCCCCCCCGCGCCATCGCCTTCCGCATGGCCGGCACCGCGCTGATCCGCGCCCTGGTCGGGCCGGATGGGCAAACGCGGGAGCTGCGCCTGCACCGCTCCTCCGGCTTTGCCGAGCTGGATCAGGCCGCAATGGCCGCGGTGCGCGGCTGGGCCTTCGCCGCCGCCACCGAGGGCGGCCGGCCCATCGAAGCCTGGGTGGAGGTGCCGGTGCGCTTCCGCCTCGACGACTGAACACCCCAACAGGAGCCTGACCATGAACCTACGCGCCCGCCATGACGAATTGATGCGGCAGGAGCCGCGGCTGCGCATCCGCGACGCCGCGGAGCGCCTGGGCACCACCGAGGCCGCGCTGGTGGCCCTTTCGGGCGCCATCACGCTGCGGCCCGACTGGTCCGCGCTCTTCACCGCCCTGCCGGCGCTCGGCGGCATCATGGCGCTGACCCGCAACGACCATGCCGTGCATGAACGCCATGGCCGCTTCGAGGAGGTCTCGGCCGGGCCGGGGCATATCCTCGTCACGGGCACCGACATTGACCTGCGGCTCTTCCCCGGGCGCTGGGCCCATGGCTTCGCGGTGAATGGCGAGCGGCCCTCCCTGCAGATCTTCGATGTGGACGGCCAGGCCGTGCACAAGATCTTCATGACCGCGCAAACCGACCGCGCGAATTGGGCCGCGCTCATCGCCCGCTTCACCTGCGCGGCCGCGGCCGCCCCGCCCCTGCTGGCGGCCCCCCGCCCCAGCCCCGCCACCGAGGGCGAGGTGGATGCCCGGGCGCTGCGACAGGATTGGCTCGGCCTGCGCGACACGCATGATTTCTTCGGGCTGCTGCGCCGCCACAAGGCCAGCCGCCGCCAGGCCTTCCGCCTCGCCGGCGAGGATCTGGCGCAGCCGCTCGACCCCGCCGCCGCCCGCACCACGCTGGAATTCGCGGCGGCGCGCGAGGTGCCGATCATGGTCTTTGTCGGCAACCGCTCCGCCATCCAGATCCACAGCGGGCCGGTGCGGCGCCTGGTCGCGACGCCGGGCTGGTTCAACGTGCTCGACCCGCGCTTCAACCTGCATCTGCGCGAGGCCGGCGTGGCCGAGGCCTGGCGCGTGGTGAAGCCGACCGAGGATGGCGCCGTCACCAGCATCGAATTGCTGGATGCGGCGGGCGAGACCATCGCCCTGCTCTTCGGCGCCCGCAAGCCGGGCCAGGCGGAGCGGCAGGATTGGCGCGCCGTGGTGGGGGATGTCGCCGCGGCGCATGCGCTGGAGGCGGCGGCTTGATCACCCGGCGCCTGCTTTCGGCCGGCCTGCTGGCCGCCCCCGCCCTGGCCCGCGCGGCCCCGGCCCGCATCGCCGTGGCGGGTGGCGGTGTCGCGGAAATCCTCTGCGCGCTGGGGCTGGAGGCGAGCCTTTGCGGGGCGGATTCCACCGCCCAGCACCCGGCGCGGCTGCGCGCCCTGCCGCAGCTCGGCTACCAGCGCGCGCTCTCGGCCGAGGGCGTGCTCTCGCTGCGGCCCGATCTCCTGGTGCATGCGCATGATGCGGGGCCACCCAATGTCCTCGCGCAGCTGCGGCGGGCGGGGCTGCCGCTGCTGGCCGTGCCGCGCATCGGCGATGCGGCGGGGCTGATCGCGGCGGTCGTGCAGCTCGGCGGGGCGCTGGGGGTGGATGCGGCCCCGCTCACGGTGGCGCTGCAGGAGGATTTCGCGGCGCTGGCCGCCATGCTGCCGCGCGGCGCGCCGCCCCGCGCGTTGTTCCTCCTCTCGGCCGGCAATGGCGCGCCACAGGCCTCGGGGCGGGGCACGGCGGCGGCGGCGATGTTCGAGCTGGCCGGCATCCGCAATGTGGTGCAGGGTTATGAGGGGTATCGCCCGCTCTCGCCCGAGGGCGCGCTCACCCTCGGCGCCGATTGGCTGGTGGCGCCGCAACACAGCGTGGAGGCGCGCGGCGGCCCGGCCGCCTTCCTGGCGCAGCCGCAATTGGCCCTGCTGCCCGCCTCCCGCGCCGGAAGGCTCTACACGCAGGACAGCCTATATCTGCTGGGCTTCGGCCCGCGCAGCGCCCATGCGGCACGGGACTTGGCGACGGCGTTGCATGGCGTGGCCCTGCCCCCTTTGCCGGAGCGTCCCTGGCTGTGATCGCCTGGCGCTTGCCGGCCCTGGCCGGGCTGACCGGGCTGGTCCTGGCGCTGCTGCTGGGCGTGGGCGCCGTGCCGATCCCGCCCTGGCGGGTGGTGGGGGCGGTGCTGGGCCCGGGCATAGGGGCGGATGCGGCCATCCTTTGGGGGCTGCGGCTGCCGCGCACGCTGCTGGCGGCGCTGGCGGGCGCGGCGCTGGGGCTTTCGGGCGCGGTGATGCAGGGGTTGTTCCGCAACCCGCTGGCCGATCCGGGCCTGCTCGGCGTCTCGGCCGGGGGCGCCTTTGGCGCGGTGGCGATGATCGTGCTGCTGCTGCCGCTGGTGCCGCCACCGCTGCGCCCGCATGCCGTGGCGCTGGCCGCCTTCGCGGGCGCGCTGCTGGTCACCGCCCTGGTGCTGCTGCTGGCGCTGCGCGAGCGCCAGGTGGGTGTGGCCGGGCTGCTGCTGGCCGGCATCGTGCTCAACGCCTTCGCCGGGGCCGGCACCTCGGCCATGATCTACGCGGCCGATGACATGCAGCTGCGGGACGTCACCTTCTGGACCATGGGCTCGGCCGCCGGGGCCACCTGGCCGGTGCTGGGCGCGACCCTGCTGGCCGCCCTGCCCCTGCTGCTGGCGGCACCCTTCCTGGCCCGCGGCCTGGATGCGCTGATCCTGGGCGAGCGCGAGGCCGAGAGCCTCGGCATTCGCGTCGAGGCGTTGAAATGGGGGGCGGTGGGGCTGGTCGCGCTCGCGGTCGGGGGCGCGGTGGCGGCGACGGGGCTGATCGGCTTCATCGGGATGGTGGCGCCGCATCTGGTGCGGCTCGCGGGGGGGGCCGGGCATCGCTGGGTGCTGCCGGCCTCGGCCCTGCTGGGCGCGCTGCTGCTGGCCGCCGCCGATGGGCTGGCCCGCGTGGCGGTGGCCCCGGCCGAGCTGCCCATCGGCCTCGTCACCGCCTTGTTGGGCGCGCCGATCTTCCTGGCGCTGCTGCTGCGCGCGGAGGGCCCCGCGCGATGACGCTGACCGCCGAAGGCCTGCGCGTCACCCGCGCCGGGCGCCTGCTGCTGGAGCTGCCGCGCCTGTCTGTCGCGCCGGGCGAGGTGCTGGCCGTGCTGGGGGCGAATGGCGCCGGCAAGTCCACCCTGCTCCGCTGCCTCTCGGGCGAGTTGCGGCCGGATGCGGGGGAGGTCCGGCTGCTCGGCCGCCCCCTCGGGCAATGGCCGGCGCGCGAGATGGCGCGCCACCGCGCCGTCATGCCCCAGGCCAGCGCGCTCGCCTTTCCGCTCCGCGCGGCGGAGGTGGTGGCGCTGGGCCGCATCCCCTGGGGTGGCGGCACAGCGGGGCTGGAGGCCGCACTCGCCACCGCCGGCGCCGCGCATCTGGCCCGGCGCTGGTATGGCACGCTCTCAGGCGGCGAGGCGCAGCGGGTGCAGCTCGCTCGCGTGCTGGCCCAGCTGCACGGCACGCCGCCCGGGCAGAGCGCCCTGGTGCTGGATGAGCCGACCGCGAGCCTCGACCTGATGCAGCAGCACCGCATCCTGGAAGCCGCCGCAGCCCGGGCCGCCGCCGGTGCCGCGGTGGTGATGGTGCTGCATGACCTGCACCTCGCCGCGCGCCACGCGACCCATGTGCTGCTGCTGCGCGCGGGCCGGCCGCTGGCCTGCGGCCCGGTGCGGGAGATGCTGGATGCGGGCCTGCTGAGTGCCACCTATGGGGTGCCGTTGCGGCGCGTGCCGGACGCCGTGGGCGCGGCGGTGCTCTTCGTCTCGGGGTGAATCGCGGCCCGGGTGGTTCCACCCGGGCCGTTCCGCCCCTAGTTTGAGGGGAACCCCAGGAGAGAGACGGATGGACAAGTTCGGAATTGGCCAATCGGTGCGACGCAAGGAAGATGTGCGGCTGTTGACGGGCACGGGCCTCTACACGGACGACATCAACCGCGACAACCAGGCCTGGATGGTGGTGCTGCGCAGCCCGCACGCCCATGCGAAGATTCTCTCGATCAACACGGAGGCCGCCAAGGCTGCGCCCGGCGTCATCGAGGTGCTGACCGGGCATGACGCCAAGGCCGATGGCCTCGGCCTCTTCCCCGTCATGGTCGAGGTGCCGGGCAAGGACGGTAAGCCGCTCTGGTGCCCCGACCGCCATATCCTGCAAACGGAGGCCGTGCGCTTCGTGGGCGACCCGGTCGCCATCGTCATGGCCGAGACGCGCGCCCAGGCGCAGGACGCGGCCGAGATGATCGAGGTGGATTACGACATCCTGGACAGTATCACCGATACCGCGACAGCGCTGGAACCCGGCGCGCCCGTGATCTGGCCCGAGCGCGGCTCGAATCTTTGCGTGCATTGGTCGAATGGCCGCGAGGCCCAGGCCGAAGCCGCCTTCGCCAAGGCCGCCAAGGTGGTCAGCGTGGAGCTGGTGAACAACCGCCTGGTCGGCAATCCGATGGAGCCGCGCGTGGCGCTCGGCGAATACGACCCGGCTGAGAACCACTTCACCCTGCACAGCCCGACCCAGGGCGTGGTGCGCGTGCGCGAGAGCCTGGCCAAGTTCATCTTCAAGCTGCCCAAGGAAAATGTCCGCGTCATCTCGCCCGATGTCGGCGGCGGCTTTGGCCTGCGCGGCAAGCTCTTCCCGGAAAGCGCCATGGTGCTCTGGGCCGCGAAGCGCATCGGCCGCCCGGTGAAGTGGCGCGCCGACCGCACCGAGACCTTCCTGTGTGACCCGCATGGCCGCGACCATGTGACGCATGCCGAGATGGCCTTCGATGCCCAGGGAAAAATCCTCGGCATGAAGGTGGAGACGGTCGCCGCCATGGGCGCCTATCTCTTCGATTTCGGCCCGCGCATCCCCACCGTCGCCGGCGGGCGCATCCAGGGCACGGTCTATGACATGCAGGATGTCAGCATCAATGTCCGCTGCGCCTTCACCAACACCGCGCCGACCGACGCCTATCGCGGCGCCGGCCGCCCCGAGACGGCCTATGTGATCGAGCGCCTGCTGGACCAGGGGGCCAAGGCCTTCGGCATCACGCCGGCCGAGATCCGCAACCGCAACTACGTGAAGCCGGACCAGATCCCCTACATCAACTGCGCCGGCAACGAGATTGACAGCGGCCGCTTCGAGGAGACCCAGGCCCAGGCGCTGGAGCTGATGGATTGGCAGGGCTTCGACGCCCGCCGCGCCGAAAGCCAGGCCCAGGGCAAGCTGCGCGGTCGCGGCATCGGCTATTTCATCGAGGCCTCGGGCGGGCAGCCGCAGGAATGGGCGCGGGTGCGCATCACGCCGGCGGGCGAGGCGCAGGTGCATGTCGGCACCTTCAGCCATGGCCAGGGGCATGAAACCGCCTTCGCGCAGGTGCTGCATGCGCGCCTCGGCATTCCCTTCGAGAAGGTGAAGCTGATCCAGGGCGACAGCGACCTGACGCCGGCCGGTGGCGGCACGGGCGGCAGCCGCTCCTCGCAAATGGGCGGCGTCGCCGTCTCCCGCGCCTCGGAGTTGGTGCTGGCCAAGGCCAAGCGCCTGGCCGCGCATCTGCTGGAAGCGGCGGAGGGCGATATCGAGCATGAGGGCGAGATCTTCCGCATCGCCGGCACGGACCGCACCATGTCCTGGGCCCAACTGGCCTCGGCCGAGGGCATTCCGGACGAGACGCCGGGGCTGGATGAGGAACTCCTCTACAAGCGCAACACCGAGTGCAACTTCCCCAATGGCTGCCATGTGGCCGAGGTGGAGATCGACCCTGACACCGGCCTGGTCGCCGTGGTGCGCTACGCTGCGGTCGATGACGTCGGCGTGCCACTGAACCCGATGCTGGTGCATGGCCAGTGCCATGGCGGCATCGTGTCCGGCATTGGCCAGGCGCTCTACGAACACGCGCGCTACGATGACGAGAGCGGCCAGTTCCTGACGGCCACCTTCCAGGATTACTGCATGCCGCGCGCGGCCGATCTGCCGCACCTGGAGGTCGGGCTGAACGTGGTGCCCTGCCCCTCCAATGACCTCGGCGTGAAGGGCGCGGGCGAAGGCGGTTCTTGCGGGGCGCCGCCGGCCGTTGTTAGCGCCGTCTGCGATGCGCTGGGCATCGCGCATATTGATATGCCGGTGACGCCGGAGAAGGTTTGGCGTGCGCTCGCCATGCGGCAAGCGGCGGAGTAAGAACGAGGGGCTCTGCCCCTCGTGCTCCCCGGCAGGAAACTCAGTTTCCTGCACCTTCGACGAATAGGGGTGCAGGGGACGTGTCCCCTGCTGGGGGAGCGCGAGGGGGCAAAGCCCCCTCGCAGGAGATCACCCATGGAATTGCTCATCCTCGCCGGCGCCATCCTGCTCGTCGCCATCGTCGCGATCGTCATGGGCGTGCGCACCGTCCCCCAGGGCCAGGTCTGGACGGTGGAGCGCTTCGGCCGCTTCACCCGCACGCTCGATCCCGGCCTGCACCTCATCATCCCGCTGGTGGACCGCATCGGACACCGCATGGTGATCCAGGAAACCGTGCTCGACATCCCCGAACAGGCCGTCATCACCAAGGACAATGCCGCGGTGCTGGTGGATGGCATCGTCTATTACCGGGTGATGGATGTAGTGAAGGCGGCCTATCAGGTGGCGGGCCTGGCCAATGCGCTCGAAGCGCTCGCCATGACCAATCTGCGCAGCGTCATCGGCTCCATGACCTTCGACGAGACGCTGAGCAAGCGCGAGGAAATCTCCCGCCAGCTCATGACGGTGCTGGACGCGGCGACCGACCCCTGGGGCGTGAAGGTCACCCGCGTGGAACTGCGCAAGGTGGAACCGCCGGCAAACCTGGTGGAGGCGATGAACCTCCAGATGACGGCCGAGCGCCGCCGCCGCGCCGTGGTGGCCGAGGCCGAGGGCAAGCGCGAGGCGGTGGTGCTGGAAGCCCAGGGCCGCAAGGAGGCGGCCGATCTCGACGCCCAGGCGCGTGAACGCCTGGCGGAGGCCGAGGCCAAGGCCGTGACCTCCGTCGCCCTCGCCTCGGAAGGCGCCGGCAATGCGGCGCTGAGCTATTTCGTGGCCGAGAAATACATCAAGGCGCTGGAGGCGCTGGCCGCCAACCCCGCCACCAAGACGCTGATCATGCCGATGGAAACCGCCTCCATGGCCGGGCAGATCGCGCAGGTGATGGCCGTGCTGGCGGCCAACAACCCGCCACCGGCCGAACCGGCGCCGCCCCGGCGCTACCCGGCATGAACTGGGAGATCCTCGCCATCCTGGCCCTGGTGCTGCTGGGGCTGGAGATGCTGACGCCCTTCACCGTCTTCCTCTGGCTCTCCATCGGCGCGGCGGCGGCAGCGGGCGCCTCCTATTACGGCCTGGATTGGTCCGGACAAATGGGCGTCTTCCTGCTGGGCGCCTCAGGCAGCATCGCGACCTATTTCCTGCGCCGCCCGCCAAAGACCGCGCCGGATGTGTCCGCCCCGGCCGGGGTGCTGACCGGCCTTCAGGGGGTGGCCCTCACCGAGATCGCGCCGCAGGGCCGCGTGCAGGTGGCCGATGGAAGCTGGCACGCGCGCTCGGTCCAGGGCACGAGCATCGCGGAAGGCACGGCCATCGAGGTGATGGGCCATGAGGGCGCAACACTCCTGGTCCAGCCCCTGCCCAGCCCCGAGGCCTAGCCCCAAAAATTTGTCCGGGCCTTGCGCCCCGGGCCCGGCCCTGTCTAGCCTCTCCCCCATGGGAGAAACCGTCCGGGGCAAGCAGGGCAAACTGCGGCTCACACAGGGGATTGCGCGCGCCTGCCAGCAGACGCCGCACCGCACCGCCATCATCGCCGAGGGCGAAGCCCTGAGCTGGAGCGTCTTCGCCGATCGCGTGGCGCGGCTGGCCACGCGGCTCTGCCGCGAAGGGCTGCGCCCAGGCGACCGCGTCGCCATCCTGGCGGAAAGCTCGCCGCATTATCTGGAAGCCTATTACGCGACGCTCTGGGCGGGCGGCATCATCGCGCCGGTCAACAGCCGCTTCGCCCTGGCCGAGATGGCGGAGATGCTGCGCGATTGCACGCCGCGGCTGCTGCTGCATGACGGCGCCTTCGCCGCCCAGGCGCACGGCCTGGCGACCTCCCTGCCCGCCCCGCCGCGCCTGCTGCCGATGGACCACCCGCTGGAGGATCTGCCCCCCATGCCGGATGCCGGGGCGGGCGGCGATGACATCGCCTGCCTCTTCTACACGGGCGGCACCACGGGCCGGGCCAAGGGCGTGGCGCTCAGCCATGCGAACCTGGCGCTGAACGCGCTGAACATCTCCAGCCATCTGGGCCTGAGCGAGGAGACGGTGCACCTGCATTGCGGCCCGCTCTTTCACCTCGGCGCCGGGGCGCGCGTCTTCGCCACCACCTTCTTCGGCGGCACGCATGTGGTGATGCCGCGCTTCGAGGCGCGCGCCGTGCTGGAGACCATCGCGCGCACGGGCGTGACGCATGTGGTGATCGTGCCGACCATGGCGGTCTCGCTGCTCGGCGTGCCGGATTTCGCGGCGCATGACCTTTCGAGCCTCAAGATCATGAGCTACGGCGCGGCCCCCATGCCGGGCGCGCTGCGCGATGCGCTGATGGCGCGGCTGCCTGGCTGCGGCCTGCTGCAATCCTACGGCATGACCGAGACCTCGGCCGTCGTCACCATGCTGCCACCGCGCTGGCATGACCCCGCCCGCGGCAAGAACCACACGGCCGGCCGCGCCCTGGCCGGCATAGACCTGCGCATCGCCGATGCCACGAACCAGCCGGTGCCGAATGGGACGGTCGGCGAGATCCAGGTGCGTGGGCCCACGGTGATGCAGGGCTATTGGAACCAGCCGGAGCTGACCGCGCGCACCAACGTGGAAGGCTGGATGAAGACCGGCGATGCCGGGATGCTGGATGAGGACGGCTTCCTGACCGTCGTGGACCGGCTGAAGGACATGATCATCTCGGGCGGCGAGAACGTCTATTCCGCCGAGGTCGAGAACGCGATCCATGACCATCCGGGCGTGGAGGAATGCGCCGTCTTCGGCATCCCCGACGCGGTCTGGGGCGAGGCGGTGCACGCCGTCGTGCTGCCGAAAGCCGGCCAGTCGCTGACGGAGGCCGAGGTGATCGCACATTGCCGCGCGCGGATCGCCGCCTACAAGAGCCCGAAATCGGTCACCATCGCCGATGCGCCGCTGCCGCGCAGCGGGGCCAACAAGATCCTGAAAAGCAAATTGCGCCTGGCGTTCCAGCCGGAAGCGCATCCAGGGAGGACATGATGCAGGCCACGCGACGCGGATGGATCGGGGGCGCGGCCGCGCTGGCCGCCCTGCCAGCAAAAGCCCAAGGGCAGGAGTGGCGACCCAGCCGGCCCTTGCGCATCATCGTCCCGGCGCCGCCGGGCGGCATCACCGACATCGCCGGGCGGATGCTGGCCAATCACCTGCAAGCCACCTGGGGCCAGCCCTGCGTGGTGGACAACCGCGCCGGCGGCGGCGGCGTCACCGGTACCGTCGAATTCCTGCGCGCGGCCCCCGATGGGCATACGCTGCTGGTGGGCAATATCGGCCCGCAGGCCACGGCCTACACGCTGTTCCGCAACCTGCCCTACCAGCCCGAGGCGCTGGCGCCCGTCTCCGGCCTGATTCGCGGGCCGAACATCCTGGTGGTGCACCCTTCGGTTCCCGCCAACAATGTCGAGGAGTTCGTGGCTTGGCTGCGGGCCAATCCGCGCGCGGGCAATTATGGCTCCTCCGGCATCGGGCAATCGCCGCATCTCTCGGCCGTCTGGTTCCTTCAGCTCACCGGCACCCAGGCGACGCATGTGCCCTTCCGCGGGTCGGCCCCCGCCATGGCGGCGCTGCTGGCGGGCGATGTGCAGTTCATGTTCGAAAACCTGATCGCCGCCAGCGAGCAGGTGCAGGCCGGCCGCCTGCGCGCCCTGGCCGTCACCCCCGCCACGCGCAGCCCCCTGCTGCCGCAGGTGCCCGCCCTGCGCGAGACCCTGCCGCAGCTCAGCGCCTATGATGTCAGCACCTGGGTCGGCCTTTTCGTGCATGGCGGTGCGCCGCAAGCGGCGAAGGTCGCCCACAATGCCGAGGCCACGCGCCTGCTGAACCAGCCCGAGGCACGCGCCACGCTGCAACGCCGCGGCTCCGACCCGCATGTGACCACCCTCGCCGAGTTCCAGGACTTCGTCGCGGCCGAGATCGTGAAGTGGCGCGATGTCGTGCGGCGCGAAGGCCTGGTCCTGGAGATGGATTGAGCCAAACCGCAGGAGATCGCGCATGCATATCACCCGTCGTGGCTTGGGCCTGTCGCTGCTCGCCACACCGGCCCTGGCCCAGGCCTGGCCCGAACGCCCCATCACCCTGGTGATCCCCTTCGCACCCGGCGCCTTCACCGACAATGTCGGGCGCTTCGCCGCGGCGGCGCTGGGCCAGCGCCTGGGCCAGAATGTGGTGCCCGAGAACCGCCCGGGCGCGGGCGGTGCCATCGCCGCGCGGCATGTCGCGCGCACGGCGCCCGATGGCTACACGCTGCTGCTGGGCACGCAGGGCATCAACGCCTCCAACGCCTCGCTCATGCGCAATCCGGGCTATGACCCGACGCGCGATTTCACGCCCATCCATGGCCTCGCCAAGCTGACGGCGACGCTGGTGACCAATCCTGCGCGCCCCTATCGCAGCCTGGCCGATGTGGTGGAGGATGCGCGCCGCCGCCCCGGCCAGGTGAGCTTCGGCTCGGCCGGCATCGGCACGGTGCAGCATCTTCTGGGCGAGATGTTCCAGCTGAGTGCGGGCATCCGCCTATCCCATGTGCCCTATCGCGGCGGCGCACCGGCCGTGGCCGACCTCATCGCCGGCAATATCGACCTGCTCTTCGACTATCCGAGCCCCGGGCTGGAGATGATCCGCGCCGGTCGCACGCGCGCGCTGGCCGTGGCCTCGGCACGCCGGATGGCTGCCCTGCCGGAGATCCCGACCTTTGCGGAGGCTGGCGTGCCGCGCGTGACGGCCGAGACCTGGTTCGCCGTCTTCGCCCCGCGCGGCCTGCCCGAGGATATCCGCCGCAGGCTCGACACCGAACTCGCCGCCATCGTCGCGGGGCCGGAATTCCGCGAATTCCTCGCCCGCACCCATGCCGATCCGGTGCCGCTCGGCGGGCTGGAATTCGAGCGCTTCGTCGCCGCCGAAACCGAGGCCTGGCGCAGCTTCGCCGAAGCCACGGGGTTTCGCATTGACTGACAGGACCCGCCCCCATGCTTGATCGCCCCCGCCCCGTCTTCTCCGAGGATCACGGGATTTTCCGCGATGCCGCGCGCCGCTTCATCGCCGATGAACTCTCCCCCCATGCGGATGCCTGGGAGGAGGCGGGCCTGGTCCCGCGCGAGGCTTGGCGCGCGGCCGGCACCGCCGGGCTGCTCTGCTGCGACCTGCCGGCCGAATATGGCGGGCCGGAGGGGGATTTCGGCCATTGCGCCATCGTGGCCGAGGAGCTGGCGCGGGCCAACCTCTCCGGCCCCGGCTTCGTCATCCATTCGGACATGGTGGCGACCTACATCGCGAAATTCGGCAGTGAGGCGCAGAAGCGGCGCTGGCTGCCGGGCATGGCTGCCGGCACGCTGATCGGCGCCATCGCCATGACCGAGCCCGATGCCGGCAGTGACCTGAAGGGCATGCGCACCAAGGCGGTGCGCGATGGCGAGAGCTACGTCATCAGCGGGCAGAAGACCTATATCTCCAACGGGCAAAATGCCGATCTCATCGTGCTGGCCTGCAAGACGGATGTGAATGCGGGTGCCCATGGCATCAGCCTGATCGTCGTGGAAGCCGCCGGCAGCAACGGGTTCCGGCGCGGCCGCAACCTCGCGAAGCTGGGGATGAAGGCGCAGGACACCTCGGAGCTGTTCTTCGACGAGGTGCGCGTGCCGCTGGAGAACCGCCTGGGCGAGGAAGGCCAGGGCTTTTCCATGCTCATGACCAATCTCGCGCGCGAGCGCCTCATCCAGGCCATTCGCGGCACCATGGTGGCCGAGACGGTGATCGGCTGGACGGTGGAGCACACGCGCGAGCGCAAGGCCTTCGGCCGCACCATCTCCGACTTCCAGAACACGCGCTTCGTGCTGGCCGAACTCACCGCCAAGGCCGCCGCCGCCCGCGCGCTGACCGACCGGCTGATCGGGCTGCAACTGGCCGGTGAGCTGGATGCGGTGGAGGCCGGCATGGGCAAGCTCTTCTGCACCGATCTCCAATGGGAGACGGTGGATCGCTGCCTGCAGATGTTCGGTGGGGCCGGCTACATGCTGGAATATCCCATCGCCCGCGCCTGGGCGGATGCGCGCGTGACGCGCATCGCCGGCGGCGCCGCCGAGGTGATGAAGGAAATCATCGGCCGCAAGCTCTTCTCGGAAGGCAAGCGGTGATGCGACGAGTGTTCAAACAGGGGGAAGCGGGCGCATGAGCGAGCGCACATTACGCGGCAAGGTGGCCATCGCCGGGATTGGCGAGACCACCTATTACCGGCACGGCAAATCGCCCGATGCCGAGTTCAAACTCGCACTCCAGGCGGTGCTCGCGGCCTGCGAGGATGCGGGCGTCAACCCGCGGGACGTGGATGGCTTCGCCTCCTACGGCAATGACCGCAGCGAGGCGACGCGTCTGGCTGCCGCACTCGGCATCAAGCAGCTGCGCTTTTCCAACATGCATTGGGGTGGCGGTGGCGGCGGTGTCGCGGCCGCCGTCGGCAATGCGGCGGCGGCGGTGCATTCCGGCATGGCCGATTGCGTTATCGCCTTCCGCTCGCTCGCGCAGGGGCAATTCGCCCGCTATGGCCGGGCCGGTGGTGCTGCGACCGTCTATGGCGAGGATGCCTTTGTGCAGCCCTACGGCCTGATGTCGCCGGCCCAGCGCTTCGCCATGAAGATCACGCGCTTCATGACCGATCACGGCATCCGGCATGAGGCGCTGCGCAGCATCGCGCTCGCCTCCTACCACCACGCCCAGACCAATCCGCGCGCGGTGATGCAGGGCAAGCCGCTGGATGAGGCGAAATACGATGCCTCGCGCTGGATCATCGAGCCCTTCCACCGGTTGTTCGACTGCTGCATGGAAAATGACGGCGCCGGCGCCGTGCTGGTGGTCCCGGCCGACCGCGCCAAGGATATGCGCCACAAGCCGACCTATCTGCTCGGCGTGGCGCAGGGCGGGCATCACCGCAGCGCGGCGCCGGTCCACAATGCGCCGCACTATGCCTCGGCCCATTTTCCGACCGTCGCGCAGAATCTCTGGTCCATGGCGAAGCTCGGCCCCGCCGATGTGGATGTGGTCCAGGCCTATGAGAACTTCACCGGCGGCGTGCTGCTCGGCCTGGTCGAGCATGGCTTCGTGAAGCCGGAGGAAGCCAATGAGCTGCTGGTGCCGGAAAACCTCTTTGCCCCCACCGGCCGCATGCCGCTCAACACCAGCGGCGGCAATCTGGCCGAATGCTACATGCACGGGCTGGAACTCGTGAACGAGGCGGTGCGCCAGCTGCGCGGCACCGCCTGCAATCAGGTCGCCAACGCCGATGTTTCCATCGTCATTGGCGGCCCGATGGTGACACCCGTCAGCAGCCTGATCATCGGCACGGAGGCGACCCTGTGAGCACGAAGACCACCCACGCCCTTCCGGCCGGCATGCCCGCGCCAGGCCGCGAGCCGCTGACCGAGACCTATTGGGAAGGCACGCGCCACGGCAAGCTGATGGTCCAGAAGTGCAACAGCTGCGGCAAGCACCAATGGGGCCCGGAATGGATCTGCCATCACTGCCATTCCTTCGATCTCGGCTGGGCCGAGGTGGCGCCGCGCGGCCGCATCTACAGCTGGGAAAGGCCGCACCACCCGGTGCATCCGGCACTCACCGGCCATGGCCCCTACACCATCGTGCTGGTCGAATTGCCCGAAGCGGGCGGCATCCGCATGGTCGGCAACCTGCTTTGCGCGCCAGATGCCGAGGTGGTGATCGGCGCCGAGGTGGAGGCCGTCTTTGAAGCGCATGACGAGGCCGAGCCACCCTATACCCTGGTGCAATGGCGCCTCATCGGCTGAACGGGACACACGAACATGGCCATTGATTACGCCCGCCTGATGGCGCGCCCCTTCCCGGATGTCGTGCAGAGCTACGGCGTCAAGGACACCATCCTCTATGCGCTGGGCCTGGGTCTGGGGCAGGACCCGCTGGATACGGCGCAACTGCGCCATGTCTATGAGGAAGGCCTCGTCGCCCTGCCCACCATGGCCGTGGTCCTCGCCGGCCCCGGCTTCTGGCTGCGCGAGCCCGATACCGGCGTGGATTGGCCCAAGGTCCTGCATGGCGAGCAGGGGCTGACACTGCATCGCCCGCTGCCGGTGGAGGGCAAGGTGATCGGCCGCCTGCGCATTGACGAGATCATCGACAAGGGCCCGGGCCGCGGCGCGCTGATGTACACGACGCGCGAGGTGCTGGATGCGGCGAGCGGCGATCTGCTGTGCAGCATCACCAGCACCTCCTTCCTGCGCGGCGATGGCGGCTTTGGCGGCCCGACCGGCCCGATCCGCCAGCCGCATGCCGTGCCGGAGACCGCGCCCGACCTGCATTTCGATTGGTCGCTCGGCCGGCACGCCGCGCTGCTCTACCGCCTGAACGGCGATTGGAACCCGGTCCATGCCGATCCCAAGGTCGCCACCCAGGCGGGTTTCGCGCAGCCCATCCTGCATGGCCTCGCCTCCTACGGCGTGGCGGGCTGGTCGCTCGCGAACCTGCTTTGCGGCGGCGATGCCTCGCGCATCACGCGGCTGGATCTGCGCTTCACCTCGCCGGTCTATCCGGGCGAGACGCTGCGCACCGAGGCCTGGCGCCTGGAGAGTGGCGCCGCCGCCTTCCGCGTGCGCGTGCCGGCGCGGGATGTGACGGTGCTGAACAACGGGCGGGTCGAGTTCCGCGCGTGATCGTCAGCGGCGACCGCAGCCTCACCCGCGATGCCCTGCAGGACCGCATTCGCCGCGCGGCCGCGGGCTTCGCGGGGATGGGCATCGGCGCGGGCGATGGCGTGGCGCTGCTGCTGCGCAATGACTTCGCCTTCCTGGAGGCGAGCCATGCGGCCAGCCTGGTCGGTGCCTATGCGGTGCCGATCAACTGGCACTGGAAGCCCGAGGAAGTCGCCTATCTGCTGCGCGATTGCGACGCGCGCGCCGTGGTCGTCCATGCCGACCTCCTGCCCCTGCTGGATGAGGCGCCAGACGGCCTGCCGGTGCTGGTGGTGCGCACCCCGCCCGAATGCGCCAGCGCCTATGGGCTGACGCTGGAGGACGGCCCCTGGCCCGGCGAGGAATGGGAATCCTGGCTCACCCGCCACACCCCAAGGGACCAGCCGGCCCAGGCCCCGCGTGAGAGCATGATCTACACCTCCGGCACCACGGGTCGCCCCAAGGGCGTGCGGCGCGAGGCGCCCACGCCGGAGCAGGTCACCGCCATGGCGCGCAACCGCGCGCAGATCTACGGCCTGAAGCCCGGCATCCGCGCCGTGGTGCCCGGCCCCCTCTATCACAGCGCGCCCAATTCCTTCGGCCTGCGCGCGGCCCTGCTGGCCGAGCACCTGGTGCTGATGCCGCGCTTCGAGCCTGAGGCGCTTCTGGCGCTGATCGAGCGGGACCGGGTGGACACGCTGTTCCTCGTCCCCACCATGATGGTGCGGCTGCTGCGCCTGCCGGAGGCGGTGCGCGCGCGCTACGACCTTTCCAGCCTGCGCCACGTCACCCATGCCGCAGCGCCCTGCCCGCCCGATGTGAAGCGCGCGATGATCGCGTGGTGGGGGCCCATCATCCATGAATTCTACGGCGCCACGGATATCGGCGCGCTGACCACCTGCACCAGCGAGGAATGGCTGGCCAAGCCCGGCACGCTCGGCCGCCTGACCGAGGGCGCGGTGCTGAAGATCCTGGATGATGCGGGGCGCGAATGCCCCATCGGCGTGCCCGGCGAAATCTTCGCGCGCGTCGCCTATCTGCCGGACTTCACCTATCACAAGCGCGATGATGAGCGCCGCGCGGTGGAGCGCGACGGGCTGATCACCGCCGGCGATGTCGGGTTTCTCGATGCGGAGGGTGATCTGTTCCTTTGCGACCGCAAGCGGGACATGGTGATTTCGGGCGGCGTGAACATCTATCCGGCCGAGATCGAGGCGGTGCTGATCGGCGTGCCCGGCGTGCTGGATTGCGCCGTCTTCGGCATTCCCGATGCGGAATATGGCGAGGCCCTCTGCGCCGCGCTGCGCGTGGAGGATGGCACGGCGGAAAGCACGATCCGCGCGGCCCTCCAGGCGAGGCTGGCGAATTACAAGGTGCCGCGCCGCTTCACCTTCCACGCGGAATTGCCGCGCGATGATTCGGGCAAGCTCCTCAAGCGCCGCCTGCGGGACCCTTATTGGGAAGGCGTGGGCCGCGCGATCTGAGAGAGAAAAGGGCCTCCGGCGGCTGGGGCCGAGAGGCCCCTTTTTCTTACTCCTTGGCGAGGCCTGGCTTCACTCGATCCGGATATTCGCCCGCCGCACGATCTCCGCATGGCGGGCGATCTCGGCGGCCAGGAAGCGCTCCGCCTCCGCTGGGCTCCCGCCGGCCGCGCCATCTTCCAGCTCCAGCCCCAACTGCGCCAGCGTCTCGCGCCCCGGCCCGGCCAATGCCTCATTGGCCGCCGCGTTCAGCGCCTCGATGATGCGCGGCGGCGTGCCCTTGGGCGCCAGCAGCATGAACCAGGTGCCCATCACCACGCCGGGCAGGCCTTCCTCGATGGCGGTGGGCACTTCGGGCATCACCCGCGCGCGCCGCTCCGAGAGCACGGCCAGGGCGCGGATTTGCCCGCCGCGCAGCAAGGGCACCGTGCCCGGCGTGCCGAGGAACATGGAATCCAGCCGGCCCGCGATCAGATCCGTCGTCGCGGCGGCGGGTGAACTATAGGGAATGTGGTTCAACTCGATGCCGGCCGCCGCCGAGAGCACAGCCCCCGCCAGATGCATGGAACTGCCGCTGCCGGTCGAGCCATAGGCCAGCGCACCCGGCTGCGCCCGCGCGCGGGCCAGGAAATCCGCCATGTTCCGTAAGGGCGAGCCCTGCCCCACCACCAGCGCATTGGGCACGCTGCCCATGCGGATCACCGCGTCGAAATTGCGCTGCGTGTGGAAGGGCAGGTCCCGATACAGCGCCAGATTGGTGGCGAGCGGCCCGGCAAAGGCGAAGAGCAGCGTGTGGCCATCGGGTGCCGCCCGCGCCGCGGTGGTCATGCCCACATTGCCCGCGGCGCCGGGGCGATTCTCGACCACGAAGCCCTGTCCGAACCGCGCCGCGAAGGCCTGGGCCAGCAGGCGCGCGATGGGATCACTGCTGCCGCCGCCCGCCGCCGGCACGATGATGCGCACCGGCCGCTGCGGCCATTCCTCCTGCGCCAGGGCGGGGGCCGCGAGGGCCGTCAGGGCGAGGACGCTGCGTCGTTTCATGTGGCTTCTCCCTGGGCCAACAGCCGTTCCGCCAGCCGCAGATGCGGCCGGTCCAGCATCTTGCCATCCATCCGCGTGGCCCCGGCGCCGCCATCCGCAAAGGCGGCGATCACGCGGCGCGCCCAGTCCAGCTCTTCCGGTGCAGGGGTGAAGGCGGCGTTGGTGGCGGCGACATGGCTCGGATGGATGATCATCTTGCCGGCGAAGCCATCGCGCCGTGCGGCCCGCGCATCGGTGGCGAGGCCGTCGAGGTCGTTGATCTCCACATGCACGGTATCAATCGCCGGCACGCCCGCCGCCGCCGCCCCGGCCAGGCACAGCTCCCGCGCCATCCGGTAAGGCCCGAGCCAGGCGCCCTCCGCCCGATTGGCGAGGCCGCCGATATCGGCGGAGAGATCCTCCGCCCCCCAGGTGAGGGCGGCCAGGCGCGGCCCCGCCTGCGCATAGCTGCCGAGGCCAAAGAGCGAGGCCGCCGTCTCAGTCGCGATGGCGAGGATGCGCGTGGAACCATGCTGCAGGCCATGCGCCGCCTCGAAGGCATCCAGCCAGAAGCCGAGTTGCCGCACCTGCCCGGCCTCGGCGCATTTCGGCAGGACGATGCCATCCGGCGCGGCGGTCATCACGGCCGCGAGGTCTGCCAGCGACAGCCCGGTATCGAGCGCATTCACCCGCACCCAGCGCTGCTGCCGTCCGCGCGGCGCTGCCAACATGCCGCGCGTAATGCCGCGTGCGGCGGGCTTGTTCGCCGGCAGCACACTGTCCTCCAGGTCGAGGATCAGCGCATCCGCCTCACCCTCGGCGGCGCGCGCGAATTTCCGCTCGCTATCGCCGGGCACGAAGAGCCAGCTGCGCATCAGGCGGCCACCGGCAACTTGCGCATGAAGGCCATACGGCGGCAGGTGGCGACGATCTCGCCGCGCTGGTTCAGGCATTCATGCTCGAACTCGATGAGGCCGGCATCGGGGCGGGAGCGGCTTTCGCGCTTGCTGATGACGCGCGTGCGGGCGCGCAGCGTGTCGCCGTGGAACACGGGCTTCGGGAAGCGCACCTCCGTCATGCCCAGATTGCCGATGGTGGTGCCAAGCGTCGTGTCGCTGACCGACATGCCGATCATGATGGCCAGCGTCATCAGGCTGTTGAACAGCGGCTGGCCCCATTCGGTGGATTCCGCGAAGTGCCGGTCAATGTGCAGCGGCTGCGGGTTCAGCGTCATCAGGCTGAAGGTGATGTTGTCGGATTCCGTCACGGTGCGGGAGAGCGCGTGCTCGAAGCTCTGACCCTCGGTGAATTCCTCGAAATGCAGGCCGGGCATGGGGTTTCCTTCAGCTGGAGCGATGACCAAGACGGCGGGACACATCACCCGCCGCCTCGCGCACGCGGCGCGAGAGAAGCGCCAGGCGGGGCTCGACCCGCGCGATGGGGCCGGCGAGGACGAGGGCCGCGACCACGGCGCCCCGCGCGTCCCGGATGGGCGCCGCGATGCCGGCAACGCCCTCGGTCGCCTCGCCCAGCGTCACGGCGAAGCCTGTCTCGCGCGTCTCGGCCACGATGCGCCGCAGGGCGCGGCGGTCGGTGACGCTGGTCGGGCTATGGGCGGTGAGGCGCGCGGTGCGGAGGAATTCGGCCGGCCAGGGTGGCGGCAGGAAAGCCAGCATGACGCGGCCGGAGGCGGTGCAATGGATCGGCCGCGCATCGCCCACGGTCGCGGCAAAGCGCAGCGCCGTGCGGCTTTCCACCTTGTCCACATAGACCATGGCGCGGCGATCGGGCGCCAGCACGGCCAGCATCGCCGTCTCGCCCATGGCAGAAGCCAGGCGCTCCAAAGCGGGGCGCGCGGTGGAGGCGAGGTCGGCATCGCCGGATGTGGCCAGAATGGCGCGCGCCAGCCCCACGGCCTCGGGCCCCAGGCGCCAGCGCGTCTCCTGCTGGAGGGCATAGCCCTCGGCGGCCAGGCCGCGCAGCAGGCCCAGCAGGCTGGTCTTGGGCGCCCCGGTGGCGGCGGCCAGGCTGGCCAGCGTCAGGCCCTCGGGTGCCGCGGCGAGGCGCGCCACGAGATCGAGCACCCGCGCGACGGAGCGCGGGCCGAGACGTTTCTCGGCTGTGGGGAAACCCCCATCCACTATTGCGGCTCGACGCCGGCGATGCGCACCAGCTCGCCCCAACTCGCCAGTTGCGTGCGGATGTATTGGCCGAATTGCTCGGGCGTCTGGGTGAAGGGCAGGAAGCCGAGCTGGCGCAGCCGGGCCACCACCGCCTCGTCCCGCAAGGCACCGTTCAAGGCGGCATTCCAGCGCTGCACCACGGGCTCAGGCGTGCCGGCCGGCGCCGAGAGGCCGAACCAGACATTGATGTCATAGCCGGGGATGACCTCAGCCACCGGCGGCACCTCGGGCGCGAGCGGCGTGCGGGTGCCGGCGGATTGCGCGATGCCGCGCACGCGGCCGCCCTGCGCTTGCGCCAGGCCATTGGCGAAATCGGTGAAGGTGCAGTCGATGCGGCCGGCCCCCACCTCGGTCAACGCCTCGGCGCCGCCGCGATAGGGCACGGCCGTCAGGCGCACGCCGGCGCGGCGCGCCATCACCTCGGTCATGATCAGGGCGCTGGCATTGCCGTGGCTGAAGGTCAGCTCGCCCGGGCGGGCGCGGGCGCGATCGAGGAACTGCGCCAGGTTCATGTCCGGCGCCTGGTTCGGCACGACGAGCAGATAGGGCGCCTCGGCGATGGCGCCGATATGGGTGAAATCCCGCACGGGATCGAAGGGCAGGCGGCGGATGATGTGCGGATTCACCGAGGCCGCGCTGGTGCTGATGATCAGCACCGTATTGCCGTCGGGGGCTGCCTGCTGCACGGCGATGGTGCCCACCGTGCCATTCCCGCCCGCGCGATTGTCCACCACCACGGGCTGGCCCAGGCGCTGGCCCAGCGGCTCGGCCAGCAGCCGCGCCAGCACATCCGTCAGGCTGCCGGCGGGGAAGGCGACGACGAGGCGCAAGGGCCGGTCCGGCCAGGACTGCGCCAGGGCCGGGGCGGCGAGCGAAAGCAGGGGCGCGGCCAGCAATGCGCGGCGGTAGGGCTGCATGTTTCCTCCAGCGCCTGTCGTCAGGCGTTCGTATATGCAAACAGCCTAGGTGTTTGCGAACGCGAGCGTCAAGCGCCGCGTTGACGTCCGGCGCGCGCGGAAGCATCCTGGCCGCAAAGAAGGAAACGCCATGGACTTCGCCCTCACCGATGAACAGGTCGCGATCCGCGAGCAGATCAACCGCATCTGCGCCGATTTCCCGGATGACTACTGGCTCGCGCGGGACCGCGAGGGCGTCTTCCCGCATGATTTCCACGCGGCCATGGCGGCGGGCGGCTGGCTCGGCATCGCCATGCCGGTGGAATATGGCGGCGGCGGCCTCGGCATCTTCGAGGCGGCCTTGATGATGGAGGCCATCGCGGCCTCGGGCGCCTGCATGTCCGGCGCTTCGGCGCTGCATATGAACATCTTCGGGCTGAACCCGGTCATCGTCTTCGGTACGGAGGCGCAGAAGCGGCGCTTCCTGCCGCCGCTCATCGCGGGCCAGGACAAGCCTTGCTTCGCCGTGACCGAGCCCGATGTCGGCCTCAACACCACCCAGCTCAAGACGCGCGCCGAGCGCCGCAATGACGGCTATGTGGTGCATGGCCAGAAGATGTGGATCTCGACCGCCCAGGTGGCGAACAAGATGCTGCTGCTGGCCCGCACCACGCCGCTCGACCAGGTGCGCCGCAAGACCGATGGGCTCACGCTGTTCTACACCGAGATCGACCGCAGCAAGGTGGAGATCCGCCTCATCGAGAAGATGGGCCGCCACGCCGTGGATTCGAACATGGTCTTCTTCGACGGCTTCGAAATCCCGATGGAGGACCGCATCGGCGAGGAAGGCCAGGGCTTCCACGCCATCCTGCACGGCATGAACCCCGAGCGGATCCTGATTGCCGCCGAGGCCGTGGGCATTGGCCGCGCAGCCCTGCGCAAGGCCTCGCAATACGCGAAGGATCGCCGCGTCTTCGGCCGCCCCATCGGCCAGAACCAGGCGATCCAGCATCCGCTCGCGCGCAACTGGGCCGAGCTGGAAGCCGCCGAGCTGATGGTCTGGAAGGCGGCCAGCCTGTACGACGCGGGCCGCGAATGCGGCGCCGAAAGCAATGCGGCCAAGTACCTCGCGGCCGAAGCCGGCTTCCGCGCCTGCGAGACGGCGGTGATGACGCATGGCGGCATGGGCTACGCGCAGGAATACCACGTCGAGCGCTATCTGCGCGAAAGCCTGATCCCGCGCATCGCCCCCGTCTCGCGCGAGCTGATTCTGTCCCACATCGCCGAGCGCGTTCTCGGCCAGCCGAAATCCTATTGAGCCTCGACCTCACCGCCCATATCCGCCCTGGAGACCACATCCTCTGGGGCCAGGTGACGGGCGAACCGCCGAGCCTGGTGGAGGCGCTGGTGGAGCAGCGCGCGGCGCTCGGTGGCGTGACGGTCTTCCTCGGCACCGGCTTGGCGCGCGTGTTGCGGTCAGAACATGCGGACCACATCGCCATGCGCGGCCTGGGCGGGCTGGGCACCTTCCGCGCGCTGGCGAGTGCGGGCGTGCTGGAAATTCTGCCCATCCATGGCGGCCAGGTGCATCGGATGATCGCGGAAGGGCGCATCCGCTGCGATGTGGCGCTGCTGCTGCTGCCGCCCGCCGATGCGGCGGGCACCCACAGCCTCGGCCCCTGCCTGGACTACATGGATGCGGCGATTGCGCGCGCGCGGACCGTCATCGCGGAGATCAGCCCCGAAGTGCCCGACACGGGCGGGCATGCGCGCATCCCGGCCGCGCGCCTTGATGCCGTGCTGCACAGCACGCGGCCACCACACCTTCTGCCCCGCGCCGAGCCCAATGCGGTGGAGCGCGCCATCGGCGCCCATATCGCAGCCCTGATTCCGGATGGCGCCACGCTCCAGACCGGCCTGGGTGCCCTGCCCGAGGCGGTGCTGGCGGCCCTGGCGAGCCATCGCGATCTCGGCCTGCATTCCGGCATCCTGGGCGATGGCGCCATGGCGCTGATGTTGGCGGGCGTGATCACCAACGCGCGCAAGCCGTTGGATGCGGGCGTCAGCGTCACCACCACCCTCGTCGGCAGCGCGGCGCTGCATCGCTTCGCGCATCGCAATCCGGCGGTGGCGCTCAAGCCCTCCTCCTACACGCACAATGAAGTGGTGCTGGCGCGGTTCCCGGCCCTCTTCGCCATCAATGCGGCGGCGGAAGTGGACCTCACAGGCCAGGTGAATGCCGAGCGCATCGGCCGCAACATCATCGGCGGCGTGGGCGGCCAGGCGGATTTCGCCCGCGCCGCCGCACGTTCCCCGGGTGGCGCTTCCATGATCGCGCTGCCGGCCACCGCCTCGGATGGCTCAAGCCGCATCGTGGCCAGGCTCTCCGGCCCCGTCACCACGCCGCGCGCGGATGTGGATGTCATCGTCACCGAACATGGCGTGGCCGATCTGCGCGGTGCCTCCGAGCGGGAGCGCGCGCGCCGCATCCTCGCCATCGCCGCCCCCGCCGCGCGTGAGAGCCTGAAGGAGAACCTCCGATGACCGATCAACCCGGACGCGGCTTCGGTGCCCTGGCCGGCCTCAAGGTGCTGGACCTGACTTCCGTGCTGATGGGCCCCTTCTGCACCCAGATCCTCGCCGATCACGGCGCCGAGGTGATCAAGGTGGAAGGGCCCGAGGGCGACACCACGCGCGAGGTTCCGGTGATGCGCGCCCCGCGCGAGGGGGCCATGTTCCTCAACCTCAACCGCGGCAAGCGCGGCCTGGCGCTGGACCTGAAGCAGCCCGCCGCCCGCGCCGCCCTGCTGCGCCTGGTGGCCCAGGCCGATGTCTTCGTGCATTCCATGCGCGCCGACGCCATCGCGCGCCTCGGCCTGACCTATGCCGAGGTGGCCGCGGCCAATCCACGCATCATCTACGCCAATGTCTATGGCTTCTCGCGCCGCGGGCCCTATGCGCCGAATGCGGCCTATGACGACATCATCCAGGCGATCAGCGGCATGGCGGGCATCCAGGCACGGATGCAGGGCACGCCCAGCTATTCCGGCACGCTGGTGGCGGACAAGGTCTCGGGCCTCACCGTCCTCTATGCCATCCTGATGGCCCTGCTGCATCGCGGCCGCACCGGCGAGGGGCAGGAGATCGAAGTCGGCATGTTCGAGACCATGGCCAATTTCGTGCTGACCGATCACATCAATGGTGCGCTCTTCGACCCGCCGATGGGGCCGCCCGTCTATCCCCGCGCCGCCTCGCCCGAGCGGCGGCCCTATCGCACGCGGGATGGTTGGATCGCGGCGCTGGTCTATACCGACAAGCAATGGCGCGCCTTCTTCGACCTGATCGGCCACCCCGAATGGTCCAAAGATGCGCGCTTCGCCAGCTTCAACAGCCGCTCGCAGAACATCGACGCCTGCTATGGCCATGTGGCCGAAACACTGGCCACCCGCACCACGGCGGAATGGCTGGAGGGCTTCGAGCGCGCGGGCATTCCCGCCGCCCCGGTGAACAGCACGGAGGATGTGCTGCAAGACCCGCATCTCGCCGCCACCGGTTTCTTCATCGACCAGGACACGCGGCATGGCCGCATGCGCTTTCCTGGCATGCCGGCCTGGTTCTCCCGCACGCCCGGCCAGGTCGAAGGGCCGGCGCCCGCGCATGGGGAGCATGGCCGCGCCGTGCTGGAAGAGGCGGGCTTCAGCCCCGCCGAGATCGAGGCGCTGGCGGCGAGTGGGAGTCTGATCCTGCCGAAGTGAGACGGCGCGTCGAACCGCGCGCGATCAGCGTGCCGCGCAGGGTGATGGCCTCGTCCGGCAGGCCGGGATCAGCGATGCGCGACGTCAGCAGGTCCAGGCCCCGCCGCACCATGGCGGTGAGCGGTTGCTCGAAACTCGTGATGCCGTAGGCGCCTCGCGCGGCCTCGGGGATGTTGTCGAAGCCGCTGACCGAGATCTCCTCCGGCACGCGCAGCCCGGCCTCGCGCAGCGCATCGAGCGCACCCATGGCGATGATGTCGCTCACGGCAAAGACGCAGTCCGGGCGCTGGGCGGGCGGCAGGGCCGCGATCTGCTGGCCGGCCGCATGCCCGCCCTCATAGATGTGGCGCCCATCGAAGCGGGCGGTGACAAGGCCGCCGCCCTCGGAAAACACCTCGGTGAAGCCGCGCTCACGGTCAATGCCGTTGGAGCTGGCGCCGCCGGTGTGGATGACGGCGGCGCGGCGATGCCCGGTGGCCAGCAGATGCTCCGCCATGCGCTGGCCACCTTCCAGATTGTCGCAGGAGACGGCGCTGGCATGCAGCCGCGGCACGCGGTTGATCATCACCACCGGCACCGCATTGGCCGCGCAGATTTCCGCCGCGCGGGAGGACATGTCGGCCGAGGTGATCAGGCATCCATCCATCTGGTATTGCAGCAGCGCCTCGGTGGTGCGGTCCTCGATGGGGCCGGGGCCGGCGTGGAGGATGAGGAAGCGCAGGCCGCGCTCGGCGCTTTGCGCCACCACCTCCTCCAGCAGCATGGCGTAGAAGGGATTGCTGCGGGGGCCGAGCACCAGGCCCAGCAGCCCGCTGCGCCCGGAGGAGAGGGTGCGGGCCAGCGCATTCGGCATGTAGCCCGCCTCCCGCGCCAGTTCCGCGATGCGCGAGCGCACTGCCTTGGAAATGCGCTCATCCCCCTTCAGCGCGCGCGACACGGTGGAGGCGGAGACGCCCGCGCTGCGGGAGAGCGTGACGATCGTCGCGCGCGAGCGGCGGGTCGGGAGGTCCATGCAGCGCGGGTAGCACGCGGGGGCGGGGCTGCGCAAACGTCATCACAAATCCGGTTGCGTCTCCGGTGCTTGGGCGGCTTCAAGAAGAGCCTCCGGCGGCTGGGGCCACGGGCCCCAGACCCCATCAAATGTGGCGCAGCTCCAATGGCCAAGGGGAGTTCCACAACAAATGGGGTCTGGGGCCCGTGGCCCCAGCCGCCGGAGGCTCTTTGTGCAACCGTATGCGCAAATTGTCTGGACAAGACTCGCAACCTCCCATAATTTCCCGCCCAACAAGACCTTCGAGGAAACCCATCCGAATGACCGAGTCCCCGCGCCAGATGGCCATGGTTGGCTTCATGCAGGCGCAGAATTGCTCCATCGCCCCCGGCTCCTGGCGCCATCCGGCCAATGCGCTCGACTTCCTGACCCCCGACTATTTCCAGCGCATCGGCCGCGTGCTGGAGGATGGCAAGTTCCACCTCGCCTTCTTCGATGACCGCCTGGCGATGCCCGACATCTACGGCCATGACCATCGCGAAGCGGTGGAGAACGGCATTCGCGTGGTGAAGATGGACCCCATCTCCATCCTCACCGCCATTGGCTGCGCCACAAAAAATCTCGGCCTGGGCGCCACCTATTCCACCACCTATTACGAGCCCTTCCACGTGGCGCGCCTCTTTGCCACGCTGGACCTGATGACGCGCGGGCGTTCCGCCTGGAACATCGTCACCTCGCTCAATGATTCCGAGGCCGCGAATTTCGGCCGCTCCGAGCATCTCGAACATGACAAGCGCTATGACCGCGCCGATGAATTCGTCGAATGCGTCATGGGCCATTGGGACAGTTGGGAAGAAGGCGCCATCATCGCCGACAAGGCGAGCGGCCGCTTCGCCGATGGCGCGCGCGTCCATGCGCTGAACTACGAGGGGAAGTATTTCCGCTCCAAGGGCCCGCTCTCCGTGCCGCGCTCGCCGCAGGGGCATCCGGTGCTGATCCAGGCCGGGCAATCCGGCCGCGGCCGGCGCTTCGCCGGGCGCTGGGGGGAGCTGATCTTCGTGGTCTATCCCAATATCGAAGCCGGCCGGAAGCAATATGCCGACCTCAAGACCGCCGTGGCCGAAGCCGGGCGCGACCCGGAGAAGGTCTTCGTCGCCCCCGCCTGCTATGTCTGCGTCGGCGAGACGCGCGCCATCGCGGAGGCCAAGCGCGAGGCGATCCTGGAGCTCTCCAAGCCGGTGGATGGCCTGGTGCTGCTCTCCGAGGTCACGAATTTCGACTTCGCCAGCAAGGATCTGGACAGCGAGTTCACCGATGAAGAGCTCCGGAAAATGTCCTGGACCGGCTTCAAGGACCGCGTGGTGATGCTGAGCGGCAAGCCCAACCCGACCGTGCGGGACTTCGTGCATTTCTCCGGCCGCGGCACCATCAAGGAGTTTCCCAACTTCGTCGGCACGCCCAAGGATGTGGCGGACCAGATGGAAGAATGGTTCACCACCCGCGCCTGCGACGGCTTCGTGCTCGCCGCCACCCATACGCCCGGCGCCTTCGAGGATTTCACCCGCTTCGTGGTGCCCGAACTGCAGCGGCGCGGGCTGTATCACAAGGATTACGCCGGCCCGACGCTGCGGGAAAACCTGGGCCTGGCACGCCCCAACGCGCGCGACTGGCGCAAGTGAACAACGGAGAGACGACATGAGCAGGATCACCCGCCGCGCCGCCCTCGGCGCTTCCCTCGCCCTGCCCTCGCTGGCGCGCGCGCAGGATGTCTGGCCCTCGCGCACGGTGCGCATCATCGTCCCCTACGCCGCCGGCGGCGGGACGGATGTGACGACGCGCGCCATCGCCGAGCAGCTGACCGCCCGCTTCGGCCGCAGCTTCGTGGTGGAGAACCGGCCCGGCGCCAATGGCATTGTCGGCACCGAGGCCGTGGCCCGCAGCGCGCCCGATGGCTACACGCTGGGGGCCCAGACCAGCACGCACATCATGGCGCGGCAGCTCGGTCCCCTGCCCTATGATCCGGTGACGGATTTCACCCTGCTCTCCATCACCGCGCGCTATCCGATGGTGATGATGGCCAGCATGCGGGCCCCCTTCCAGGACATTGCCGGGCTGATCCGGGCGGCGCGCGCCCAGCCGGGCGGCGTCGCGCAGGGCACCTCCGATGCGCAATCCTCCTTCTCGGCGCGGCAATTCGCGCTGCGCGCGGGCATCGAGCTGAACGAAGTGCCCTATCGCGGCAGCGGGGCCTATCTGGCCGATCTCACGGCCGGGCACCTCCCGGTCGCCTGGGGCAGCCCGGCGACGGCGGCGGCCCTTGTCGCCTCCGGCCAGGTGCGGGTCATCGGCGTGACCTCGCCGCAGCGCTCGCCCTATCTGCCCGACGTCCCCACCCTGGCCGAGGCCGGCGTGCCGGGCACCGAGTTCGTGGGATGGTTCGCGCTGCTCGCGCCCGCGCGCCTGCCCACGGCCATCGCCACGCAGCTGAACACCGCGATCAACGAGATCATCGCGACGCCCGCCATGCGCGCGCGCTATGCCACGCTCGGTAATGAGGCGGCGCCGATGGATCTGGAGCAACTCGCGGCCCTGATGCGCGCCGATGACGCGAAATGGGAACAGGCGACGCGCGATGGCCTGATCCGGCGCGCCCCATGACCGAAATCCGCATGCTCTCGACCAGCGGCATCCTCGGCTATGGCTATGCCGAGGAATCGCTGAAGATCGGCATGGCGCGGGAGCCGCACGCCATCGGCGCCGATGGCGGCAGCACCGACCCCGGCCCGCATTACCTGGGTGCGGGCACCTCCTTCACCTCGCGGCTTTCGGTGAAGCGGGATCTGAAGCTGATGCTGCTGGCCGCCATGGCCGCGAAAATCCCCTGCATCATCGGCACCGCCGGCGGCGCCGGCGGTGAGCCGCATTTGCAGGACACGGCGGCCCTGGTGCGCGAGATCGCGCGCGAGGAAAAGCTCTCCTTCCGCATGGCGCTGATCCATGCGGAGCCCGACCGCGCCATGCTGCGTGAGGCCGTGACGGCGGGCCGCGTGAAGGCGCTGGCGAAGCTGCCGCCGCTCGATGCCGCGACCATTGATCGCGCCGAGCGCATCGTCGCCATGATGGGCCCTGAGCCCATCGCCCGCGCGCTGGATGGCGGCGCGCAGGTCATCCTCTGCGGCCGCAGCAGCGACCCCGCGCAATGGGCCGCCGTGGCCCTGCGCCACGGCATCCCCCCTGCGGTCGCCTGGTATGCGGGAAAAATGCTGGAATGCGGCGCCGAGCCCGCCGTGCCGAAGGAGCCCGATTGCCTGCTGGTGACGCTGCGCGACGACCACCTGGTCTGCGAGCCGCCCAATCCGATCCGCCGCTGCACGCCGCTCTCCGTCGCCAATTTCGCGCTGCACGAGAATGCGAGCCCGATCCACCACACCGAGCCGGGCGGCATGCTCGACACCTCCGAGGTCTCCTTCGACCCGGTGAGCGACCGGGCCGTGAAGGTCAGCGGCATGCGCTGGGTGCCGGCCGCGCAATACACGGTGAAACTGGAGGGGGTGGAGCGCGATGGCTACCGCGCCATCACCATCTGCGGCACGCGCGACCCGGTGCTGATCGGCCAGATTGACGACTACCTGGCGGTCCACCGCGCCAAGGTTTCGGCCAAGGCGGCGGCCTTCGGCGTGCCGCCCTCTTCCTATCGCATGGCCGTGCGCGTCTACGGCAAGGATGGCGTGATGGCGGCTTGGGAGCCCACGCCCGCCGTCACAGGCCACGAGCTCGGCTTCATCATCGAGGTGGTGGGCGAGACGCAGGATGTGGCGGATGCCGTGCTGGCCATGGCCCGCACCTCGCTGCTGCACGCCGATTTCCCGGGGCGGCTCTGCAAGGAGGGCAACATGGCCTTTCCCTTCTCGCCTTCCGACATCGCGCTCGGCCCGCTCTACCGCTTCAGCGTCTTCCACACGCTGGCGCTGGAGGACCCCTGCGCGATCTTCCCCATCGAATATGAAAGCGTCTGAGCATGGCCCGCATCCGAGACATCGCGCAGGTCTGCAAGAGCAAGAATGCCGGGCCCTTCATCGTCACCATTGACGTGCTCTTCGAGGACCACGCCCTCTATCGCCGCGTGAAGGCGACGGGCGTGCTGAATGCGGCGCTCTTCGCGAAGCTCTACGGCGTGGCGGAGGAGGATGTGCTCTTCACCCCCTATGACGCCGCCGCCGCCTTCAAGGCGAGCCTGCCGCGGCTGGTGCCGGCGGGCGGGTTTGGGGATACGGATGTCTATGGGGCGCAGCAGCATGCGCCGCTGCTGGATGTGGAAATTCCGCTGAACGAGGCGGGGTAGGGAAAAGGGCCTCCGGCGGCTGGGGCCGAAAGGCCCCAGCACTTGGGTCACGGAAGGTCTTGGAAGCTCGGCACCAAGGATCGGGGTCTGGGGCCTTTCGGCCCCAGCCGCCGGAGGCCTGTTTTTTCAGCTGTTCGGCCCGCGCCCCAGCCCGATCGGCTGCCAGCGCTGCAGCTTGGTGTTCTGCAGCACCGCCGGGTTCACGCAGCTCATCGGCCACTTGCCCTGCAGCACCAGCGCCAGCTCGCTGCCCACGCGGCGCTTGCGCGCCTCATCGAAGCGCGCCGAGGCCGAGGCGGTGTGCGCGGAGAGGATCACATTGTCCATGCTCAGCAGCGGGTTGTTGTGGCTGGGCGGCTCCACCTCGAGCACATCCAGGCCGGCATAGGCGATCCAGCCCTCGCTCAGCGCCTTGATCAGCGCGGCCTCGTCCACCGTGGGGCCGCGGCCGACATTGAGGAAGATCGCGCTCTTCTTCATCAGGCGGAAATGCTTCTCCTGGAGCATCTTCGTGCATTCCGGCCGGGCCGGGGCATGCATGGAGACGAAGTCGGACTGGCTCATCACCTCATTCATGGTGGCGGGCAGCACGCCATGCTCGCTCATCAATGTCTCGTCGAGGAAGGGGTCATAGGCGATCATGCGCAGGCCGAAGGGGGCGGCGCGCTTGGCCACCGCGCGCGCCACGCGGCCGAAGCTGATGAAGCCCAGCGTCTGGCCCATCAGGCGCGGGATCTGCAGGAGGGCGGGGCGGCCTTCCTTCCAGCGATGCTCGCGCACCATCCGGTCCTGTTCGATGGTGCGGCGGAAGGTGGAGAGCAGCAGCATCATGCAGTGATCCGCCACCTCCTCGATGAAGGTATCGGGCACATTCGTCACGGGAATGCCGGCCGCCGTCGCCGCCTTCACATCCACGCTGTCCACGCCGACGGAACCGAGGCTGATCACCTTGCAGTTCTTGAGGCCCGCGATGATCTCGGCGGTAATGGGGATGCCCTTGGCATAGAGCGCGTCGGCCGTGGCGGCGGCGGCGAGGAAGCCGGCGGTGTCGGTGGGCGCCTCCACGATCTCGGCGTCGAGGCCATTGAGCGCCTCCATTTCCAGCTCATAGCCGCCGCCGGCCACGGTGAAACTGGCGCCCGCGGGCGTCACGATGCGGAACTTCGCCATTGGCGTTTGCCTCCCTGATTGCGATCGCAAGCCAAGCATGGGCCTTGCCGCGCGGCAAGGCGGCGGGCTTGCCAGCCTGCCCTCTTCCGGCAGACTGGGCCCAACCAGAGAGGGAGATGGTCCAATGGCGAAAGTGGCATGGGTAACGGGCGCGGGCAGCGGCATTGGCGAGGCGGCGGCCGTGGCCCTGGCCGAGATGGGGATGGTGGTCGTCCTCACCGGCCGCACCAAGGCGAAGCTGGACACCGTCGCGGCGCGCATCAAGGCCATGGGCGGCACCGCGCATGTGAAGCCGGCCGATATGGGCAAGGCGGCCGCCGTGCAGAAAGTGGCCGATTTCATTCAGGCCAAGCTCGGCCGGCTCGACGTCATGGTGAACAATGCGGGGTTGAACATCACCGAACGCCGCTGGAGCAACCTCAAGCCCGAAGGCGTGAAGGAACTGGTGGAGGGCAACCTGACCTCCGCCTTCCATGGCGTGCTGGCGGCCCTGCCCATCATGCGCGCGCAGAAGGATGGGCTCTTCATCCACACCGCCTCCATGGCCGGGCGCTTCGTCAGCCCGCTGAGCGGCGCGGGCTACACCGCCAGCAAGCATGGCGTGGTGGCGATGAGCCATTCGCTGAACATGGAGGAATGCGGCAACGGCATCCGCAGCACGGTGATGTGCCCGGGCGAGGTGCGCACGCCCATCCTCGACAAGCGCCCGAACAAGCTCTCCGAGAAGGAGCTGGCGGAAATGGTTCAGCCCGAGGATTGCGGCGCGCTGGTGAAGTTCCTGGCCAGCCAGCCGCCGCATGTCTGCATCAATGAGGTGCTGATCACGCCGACGCGCAACCGCAGCTACCTGGCGCAGATGGAGCGGAAGCTCTGAGGCTCAGGCCCGGGCCGCCACGGCACCGTCCAGAAAGAGATTGACCGCCTCCGCGGCGAGCGCGGCGATCTCCTCGGCCGAGGGCGTGCGGCGCACGCCCAGCAGCAGCCGGATCTGCGCCGAGCCTAGGACCATGCCGTAGAGCATGCGGGCGGCCACTTCCGGCCGGGGCAGTTGCAGACGCCCGGCCATGGCCTCGGCCCGCAGGCGCCGCTCCAGGGCGCTGGAGCCGCGGCTGGTCAGCACGCGATGGGTGGCCTCGGCCAGGACCGGCGAGCCGTGCCGCTCGCCAATCACCAGGCGGTAGATGGCGATCTGCCGCTCGGCCAGGATATGGCTGGCGGCGGCGATGAGCAGCCCGGTGAGCGCGCGGCGCAGATCGGGCTCGCGCTCCAGATCCGTGTCCAGCGCCACGGGGGCAAGGGTGGCTGCGATCGTCGCCTCGAAGAGCGCGGCCTTGGAGGGGAAGATCTGATAGAGCGTGCGCTTGGACATGCTGGCCGCGCGGGCCACGTCATCCATGCTGGCCTGGGCGTAGCCGTCGCGCAGGAAGATGCCGGAAGCGGCCTCGCACAGCCGCTGCCGCCTTTCGCCATCGGGCATGGCGCCGCGCCGCAAGGGCGCGGGGGGAAGGGAATCCGGCATCGCTGCGCCCACCTATTCGGCGGGCGCCGTGGAACGCGCCTCCGCCGGGGCGGGCGCCGCCTCGCCCACGCGCCGCGCGCGGAAGAGGCGCAGCACCAGCACGAAGAAGAGCGGCACGAAGATCACCGCGAGCACCGTGCCCGCGACCACGCCGCCGATCACGCCGACGCCGATGGCATTCTGCGCGCCCGAGCCCGCGCCGGTGGCGATGGCCAAGGGCACGACGCCGAGCGTGAAGGCGAGTGAGGTCATGATGATCGGCCGCAACCGCTGCCGCGCCGCCTCCTGCGCGGCTTCGACGAGGGAAAGGCCGCGATCAAACCCCTCTCGCGCGAATTCCACGATCAGGATGGCGTTCTTGGCGGTCAGGCCGATGGTCGCCAGCAGGCCCACCTGGAAGTACACGTCGTTCGACATGCCCTTCATCAGCGAGGCGACCACGGCCCCCAGCACGCCCAGCGGCACGACCAGCATCACGGCGGTCGGGATGGACCAGCTTTCGTAGAGCGCCGCGAGGCAGAGGAAGACCACGATCAGCGAGAGCGCGTAGAGCGCCGGCGCCTGGCCTGAGGATTGCCGCTCCTGGAAGGAGATGCCGCTCCATTCATGCGCGAAGCCGGGCGGGAGCTGCTGCATCAGCCGCTCCATCTCCGCCATGGCCTGGCCCGTGGTGAAGCCCGGCGCAGGCCCGCCCTGGATCTCCCGCGAGGGGATGCCGTTGAAGCGCTCGAGCCGCGGCGAGCCGAATTGCCATTCCGCCCGGCCGAAGGCGGAGAAGGGCACCATCTGCCCCTGCGCGTTGCGGACATACCATTTGTCGAGGTCGGAAGGCACCATCCGCGCCTCGGGCTGGCCCTGCATGAAGACGCGCTTGATGCGCCCGCGATCCATGAAGTCATTGACGTAGGTGGCGCCCCAGGCGGTGGAGAGCGTCTGGTTGATCTCGGAGATGGTGAGGCCCAGCGCGCTCGCCCTCTCCCAGTCAATGATGAGGCGGAACTGCGCCTCGTCATTCAACCCGTTGGCGCGCACGCGGGCGAGGATGGGGCTGGCCTGGGCCAGGCGCAGCAGCTGGTCCCGCGCCGCCATCAGCTCGCGATGGCCCTGCGCGCCACGATCCAGCAGCTGGAAGGAGAAGCCGGTGGCATTGCCCAGTTCGCGGATGGCGGGCGGCGAGGAGGCGTTGATCAGCGCATCCTGATAGGTGCCGAAGCGCCGGTTGATGCGCTCCGTCAGCGCCCCCACCGAATTCTCGCGGCCCGGCCGCAGATCCCAGTCCTTCAGGGTGATGAAGCCGAGGCCAGAGGCCTGCCCACGCCCGCCGAAGCTGAAGCCGTTGATGGCGAAGAGGCTGTCCACCACGCCGGCCTCCTCCTCGCGCAGGTAGCGGCCGACATCATCCAGCGCGCGCTGCGTGCGGTCGGCCGTGGCGCCGGGGGGGGAGGTGACCTGGACGAAGGCGATGCCCTGGTCCTCATTCGGCAGGAAGCCGCCGGGCAGGCGCA
>JAIYDS010000206.1 GCA_027487385.1 Acetobacteraceae bacterium
AACCTGCCCTATCTGGACCGCGTGGTCTGGCGCGTCATCACCGACCGCTCGGCCGCGGCCGCGCAGATGGAGGCGGGGCAGATCCTCTACAGCCCCTTCTCCTCGCTCGCCCTGGCCGATCTCGCGCGCCTCGGCCGCGATCCGCGCTTCGAGGTGACGACGCGCGGCAATGAGGGCAATGCGCGCACCAACACGCTGGAATTCAACCAGCGCAACCCGATCCTGGCCGATCTGCGGGTGCGCCGGGCCATCGCCCATGCGCTGAACATTCCCTTCTTCATCGAGAATTTCCTGGGTGACTACGCGAAGCTCGGCACCGGGCCGATCCCCTCGACCTCGACGGATTTCTACCCGACAGGCATGCCGCAATATGCCTTCGACCGCGCCCGGGCCAACCGCATGCTGGACGAGGCCGGGCACCGCCGCGGCGCGGGCGGCGTGCGCTTCACGCTGCGGCTGAACCCCGCCCCCTGGGGCGAGGATATCGCGCTCTTCACCACCTTCATCCAGCAATCCCTGCAGGAGGTCGGCATCCGCATCGAGATCGTGCGGATGGATGCGGCGGGCTTCCTGCGCACCGTCTATAACGAGCATAATTTCGACCTGGCGACCGGCTGGCACCAGTACCGCAATGACCCCGCCGTCTCGACCACGGTGTGGTACCGCTCCGGCTCGCCGCGTGGGGCCCCCTGGACCAACCAGTTCGGCGTGGTGGATGCGGAGCTGGACGCCATCATCGACGCCGCGGCGACCGAGCTGGACCCGGTGCGCCGCAAGGCGCGCTATGCGGATTTCGTGCGCCGCGCGAACACCGAGCTGATGCTCTGGATGCCGATCGAGCAGATCTTCCTCTCGGCCTTCAGCCGCCGGCTGCGCAACCATGCCAATACGCCGCGCTGGGGCTCTTCCTCCTGGCATGATCTCTGGCTGGCGTCCTAGTCCAGGGTGCGGGTCCTCTCCCTTGCGGGGCGGCGGCTGGCCGCCTCGCTCCCCTCGCTGGTGATCATCCTCATCGGCGTCTTCCTGCTGCTGCAACTGGCGCCCGGCGATGCGGTGGATGCGCTGATCGCGCAGATGGGCGGCGGCGGCGATGCGGCGGCGATGCGCGCGGCCTTGGGCCTCGACCAATCCGTGGCCGCGCAGCTCGCGCAATATCTCTGGCGCCTGGTGCGCTTCGACCTCGGCTTTTCCACCATCTATGGCAAGCCGGTCGCCACCGTGATCTTCGAGCGGCTGCCGGCGACGCTGCTGCTGATGACGGCCTCGCTCTCCTTTGCCTTTTTCTTCGGGCTGCTCTTTGGCGTGATCGCGGCGCGGCGCGTCAATCGCTGGCCGGACACCATCATCTCCACCATCGGGCTGCTCTTCTACGCGACCCCCTCCTTCTGGTTCGGGCTGATGGCCATCGTGCTCTTTGCCGTGCATCTGCAATGGCTGCCGGCGGGCGGCTATGAGAGCATCGGCGAGGGGCTGACGGGCCTGGCCCGCGCCTGGGACATCGCCACCCATTTCGTCCTGCCCACGCTGACGCTGGGGCTGATCTTCCTGGCGATCTACCTGCGCATCATGCGCGCCTCGATGCTGGAGGTGCTGACGCTGGATTTCGTCCGCACCGCCCGCGCCAAGGGGCTGGATGAGACGCGGGTGGTGATCCGGCATGTGCTGCGCAACGCCATGCTGCCCATGGTGACGCTGATCGGCCTCCAGGCCGGCACCATGCTGGGCGGCTCGGTCGTGGTGGAGAGCGTGTTTTCGCTGCCAGGCCTGGGGCGGCTCGCCTATGAGGCGGTGGTGCAGCGCGATTTGAACACGCTGCTCGGCATCGTCTTTATCTCGGCGCTGCTGGTGATCTGCGTGAATTTCCTGGTGGACCTCGTCTATGCGCGGCTCGATCCACGGATCGCCGGGCGATGAAGCGCTTCCTGGTCAATTACCTGCGCAGCCCTGCCGCCGTGATCGGCCTGGTGCTGCTGCTGGTCATCATCTTCATGGCGGCGAGTGCGGATTGGTTCTTCCCGCGTGACCCGCTGAGCCTGGCCGGCCGCCCGCTGCAATGGCCCGGGCAGAATCCGCGCTTCTGGTTCGGCACCGACAATTCGGGGCGCGACATCGCGGCGCAAATCTTCCATGGCGCGCGGATTTCCCTGCTGATCGGCCTGGTCGCCACCTCCATCGCGGTCACCATCGGCATCGTGATCGGGGCCATCGCCGGCTATTATGGCGGCTGGGTGGATGACGTGCTGATGCGCGTGACGGAAGCCTTCCAGACCCTGCCCAACTTTCTTCTGCTGCTGGTCTTCGTCTCCATCTTCGGCTCGGAATTGATGACGGTGGTGATCGCCATCGGCGCCGTCTCCTGGCCCGCCCCGGCGCGGCTGACGCGGGCGGAATTCCTCTCGCTGCGCTCGCGCGAATTCGTCGAGGCCTGCCACACGCTGGGCATGCGGGACCGGCAGATCATCTTCCGGGAAATCCTGCCCAATGCCCTGCCGCCGGTGATCGTCTATGCCAGCGTGGTCATGGCCGTCGCCATCCTGCTGGAGAGTGCGCTGGCATTCCTGCGGCTCTCCGACCCGAATGTGGCCTCCTGGGGCAATCTCATCGGCCTCGGGCGCGATGTGCTCAGGGTGCAATGGTATGTCTCGGCGATTCCGGGCGTGGCCATCCTGGTGACGGTGCTGGCGGTCTCGCTGGTGGGGCAGGGGTTGAATGACGCGCTGAACCCCAGGCTGAAAGGGCGATGAGCGCCATTCTCACCTTGCAGTCGCTCAGCGTGGCCCTCCCCAAGGGCGCCGACCGGCCGCATGCGCTCCATGAGGTCTCGCTGGAACTCCGCGCGGGGGAAATCCTCTGCGTCGTGGGCGAATCTGGCTCCGGCAAATCCATGACGGCGAGCGCCATCATGCGGCTGCTGCCGCCGGGGGTCGCCATCGATTCCGGGCGCATCCTGTTTGACGGGCGGGACCTGGCCAGCGCCGATGAGGCGGAGATGCGCCAGATCCGCGGCGCCGGCATCGCCATGGTCTTCCAGGAGCCGATGACGGCGCTGAACCCGCTGCGCCCGATCGGCGACCAGATCGGCGAGATGTTCCGCATCCACACGCAGCTCTCCAAGGCCGAGATCGAGGCGCGCGTGCTGGCCCTGCTGGAAGAGGTCCGCATCCCCGAGCCGCGCCAGGCCTATCGGGCCTATCCGCATGAGCTGTCGGGCGGGCAGCGCCAACGCGCGATGATCGCCATGGCGCTGGCGCTCAAGCCCCGCGTGCTGATCTGCGATGAGCCGACCACGGCGCTGGATGTGACGACGCAGGCGCAGATCCTCTCGCTGATCCGCGACTTGCAGCAGCGGCTTGGCACCGCCGTGCTCTTCATCACCCATGATTTCGGCGTGGTGGCGGAAATCGCCGACCGCGTGGCGGTCATGCAGCATGGGCTGGTGGTGGAGCAGGGTGCGGCGCGCGAGGTGCTGCTCAACCCCCAGCACGACTACACCAAGGCGCTGATCGCGGCCGTCCCGCCGCTCACCGCGCCGCCGCCGCGCGCGATCTCCGATGCGGCGATCCTGCGCATCGAGCATGTCAGCAAGACCTATCGCAATGGCGGCTTTTTCGGCCGCGGGCGGCGGGTGACGCGGGCGGTGCGCGATGTCTCGCTGATCCTGCCCAAGGGCGGCACGCTGGGCATCGTGGGGGAATCGGGATCGGGCAAATCCACGCTGGCCCGCTGCATCATGCGGCTGGTGAAGCCCGAGGCCGGCGCCATCCGCCTGGGCGAGACGGATTTCGCCACGCTCTCCAAGGCGCAGCTGCGGGCCAGTGCCAAGCGCATGCAGATGGTCTTCCAGGACCCCTATGGCTCGCTCAACCCACGCCGCCGCGCCGGCGAATTGGTGGCCCAGGGCCCGATGATCCATGGCATGCCGCGTGAGCAGGCCATGGCCCGCGCGCGGGAACTCTTCGCGCTGGTCGGCCTCGATCCCGCCGGCGTCGAGCGCTATCCGCATGAATTCTCGGGCGGCCAGCGCCAGCGCATCGGCATCGCCCGCGCGCTTGCTCTGGAGCCGGAGGTGCTGGTGGCGGATGAACCGGTCTCCGCACTGGATGTCTCCGTGCAGGCCCAGGTGCTGCGGCTGCTGGCGGAGCTGCGCGCGCGGCTTGGCCTTTCCATCATCCTGATCACGCATGATCTGCGCGTGGCCGTGCAGGTCTGTGACCTGGTCGCCGTGATGAAGGATGGCGAGGTGGTGGAGCATGGCCCCATCGGCCGAGTGTTCGAAGCGCCCGAACACGCCTATACCAAGGCCCTCCTCGCCTCCGTGCCGGGACGGGGTTTCGCCACCACCTGAGGACGCCAGAACATGCTGCGTTTCATCCTGGCCGGGCTGCTGCTGGCCGGGCCTGCCTTTGCACAAATCAACGCGCTGCCGCCCGAGACGCAGGCCGCCATCCGCGCCATCGGCCCGACCATGGGCGCCGAGGGCGTGGCGCGCACCGCGGCCGCCCTGGCCGCGCTGCAAGCGCCGCCCAAGGTGGAGCCGCTGCGCGACCAATCCTATGGCCCTGATCCCCGGCACCGGCTGGATGTCTTCTCGCCCGGCCCCGGCGCGCGGCCGGTGCTGGTCTTCGTGCATGGCGGCGGCTTCGTGGGCGGCGACAAGACGCGGCCCGGCGCCTTTTTCTACGACAATATCGGCCAATGGGCGGCGCGCTCGGGCCTGGTGGGGGTGAACATCACCTATCGGCTGGCGCCGCAACACGCCTATCCCGCGGTGGTGCATGACATCGCGGCGGCGCTGGCCTGGGTGCGCGCGAATATCGCGGCCCATGGCGGGGACCCGGCACGGATCGTGCTGATGGGGCAATCCGCCGGTGCCGCGCATGTGGGCGACTACCTGGCGGCGCATGCCGCGGCCCCCGGCGTCGCTTCGGCCGTGCTGGTCTCGGGCGTGCATGATGTGGCGAGCTATCCGGCCTCGCCCACCACCGGTGCCTATTACGGGACGGATCCGGTGCAGCTGGCGCAGCGCTCGGCCATCCCGGGGCTGACGCGGCTGACCATCCCGCTCTTCCTCGCCTCGGCCGATCTGGAGCCGCGCCCCTTCCAGGATCAGGTGGCGCGGCTGAATGCGGCGCTGTGCCTGGCCGGGCGCTGCCCGCCCTATCTGCATATGGCGGGGCATAATCACTTCTCGACGGTGTTTGCCATCGGCACGGCGGATCAGGAGCTGACCATCCCGATCCTGGCGCTCGCCAACCGGTGACCGCTGTCGCGGTCATCGGCGCCGGCCCGGCCGGGCTGATGGCGGCGGAAACCCTGGCGGCGGCCGGGCGCCAGGTCATCGTCTTCGACCAGATGGCGAGCCCCGCGCGGAAATTCCTGCTGGCCGGGCGGGGCGGGCTGAACCTGACCCATTCCGAGCCGCTGGAGACCTTCCTGACCCGCTACGGCCCCGCCGCCGCGGCGCTGCGCCCGGCCATCGAGGCCTTCCCGCCCGCCGCCCTGATCGCCTGGGCCGAGGGGCTGGGGCAGGAGGTCTTCACCGGCACCTCGGGCCGGGTCTTCCCGCGCGCCATGAAGGCCTCGCCCTTGCTGCGGGCCTGGTTGGCGCGGCTGGAGGGTTTGGGCGTGACCCTGCGCCGCCGGCATCGCTGGATGGGCTGGGATGAGGGCGGCGCGCTGCGCTTCGCGACCCCGGAGGGAGAGGTGAGCTTCGCGCCCGCCGCGACGATCCTGGCACTCGGCGGCGCCTCCTGGCCGCGGCTCGGCTCGGATGGCGCCTGGGCGGGGTGGCTCGCCGATGTGGCGCCCTTCCGCCCGGCCAATATGGGCTTCCGGGTGGGTTGGAGCCCGCATTTCGCCGAACGCTTCCAGGGCATGCCGCTGAAGCGCGTGGCGCTGAGCTTCGCCGGCCGGACGCTGCGCGGCGAGGCGATGATCACGCGGGACGGCATCGAGGGCGGGCTGATCTATGCCTTCAGCGCCGCGCTGCGCGATGCCCTGGCGCGGGATGGCTTTGCCGAGATCAGCCTGGATTTGCGGCCCGATCTTCCGCGTGTGAGCCTCTCGGGCGGCGCCCTGTCGCTCTCCAACCAACTGCGCAAGCAGGCGGGGCTCTCGCCCGTCGCGGTGGGGCTGGTGCAGGAGGCGCTGCATGCCGGGGCCGCGCGGCCGGCGGCAGAACTGGTGAAGGCGCTGCCCGTCCGCCTCACCGGTACGCAGGGGCTGGAGCGCGCGATTTCCTCGGCGGGGGGGCTGCGCTTCGAGGCGGGCTTCGCCGTCGCCGGCCGGCCCGGCGTCTTTGCCTGCGGCGAGATGCTGGATTGGGAGGCGCCGACGGGCGGCTACCTGCTGCAGGCCTGTTTCAGCACGGCGGTGGCGGCCGCGCGGGCCGCCTTGCGCCACGCGGTCACCGAATCACGCAGCGGGTGATGTTGACCGTCAGCCGCGTGCCGGCGAGCGAGCCCTCGAACGGCCCGCCGACCCGACTCGAGATCCCGCCGATCCCCGAGGCCATGCCGATGGAGAATTCGGGGTTCACCTTGGTTCCCGCCGGGCCGGTCAGGACCACATGCGCATAGGCCCGGACGGCTGTCGGGCCATGGTTGATGAAGCCGATCCGGATGCTGTTGCTGGCCGGGCCGAAGTGGCTCGCTTCGGAAATCTCGATGTTGCAGCCATTGGCCGTGGCGCCGTTCACGATGAGGTTGGGGCCGGTCCAGTTCGTCTGCTGCGCCGCGGCCGGCAGGGTGGCCAGGAGGAGTGGGGTGGCCAGGAGGAGCTTGCGCATGGGGTTCTCGCTGAGAGGGCTTCGTTGGGTGGGAGCATGCCCGTCCCCGGCGCGCGAGGCGACCCCACGGCCCCGATGCCCCTCATAGGCTGCCCCGATGGTGGGGAAGGAAGGTGCAGGAAACTCAGTTTCCTGCCGGGGGTCGAGGGGGCAAAGCCCCCTCGGTTCTACCGCTGCGCCGGCTGGAAATCCCGCTCCAGCTTCTGGCTGTACTTGGACATCGCAAAGCACAGGATGAAATACACCCCCGCCGCGAAGACATAGGCCTCGGTCGGGAAGCCCAGCCAGTTCGGGTCGCCCAGCGCCGAGCGCAGCGTGGTGAAGAAGTCGAAGACGCCGATCACGATCACCAGCGTCGTGTCCTTGAAGAGTCCGATGAAGGTGTTCACCTGGGACGGGATGGTGATGGAGAGCGCCTGCGGCAGGATCACCAGGCGCATCTTTTGCCAATAGCTCAGCCCCACCGCATCCGCGGCTTCGTATTGGCCGCGCGGCATGGCCTGCAACCCGCCGCGCACCACCTCGGCCATATAGGCGGCCGTGAAGATGGTGTAGGCGACCAGCACGCGCGCGAGGCGGTCGAGCGTGATGCCCTCCGGCAGGAAGAGCGGCAGCATGATCGCCGCCATGAAGAGCAGGCTGATCAGCGGCACGCCGCGCACGCATTCGATGACGATGGTGGAGAACCAGCGCACCAGCGTCAGGTTGGAGCGCCGCCCCAGCGCCAGCAGGATGGCCAGCGGATAGCCCAGCGCCAGGCCATAGACCGCGATGATGCCGGTGATGGTGATGCCGCCCCAGAGGCGCGTCGCCACCGGCGTCAGCCCGAAGACGCCGCCGCCCATCAGGATGAGCATGGTGGGGGCCGCCACCACCCAGGCGATGATGAGCCACTTGTTCCAGAAGGCCCGGAAGGTGGAGGAGATGACGAGGGTGACGAGGATCACCAGCATCAGCCCTGGCCGCCAGCGCTCCTCATAGGGGTAGAGGCCGAAGACGCTGAACCAGAATTTCTCGCGGATGAAGGCCCAGCAGGCGCCGCCATTCTCGCGGCAGGTGGCGGCCGTACCATTCCAGGTGGCGTTCACCACGGCCCAGTTGAAGAGCGGCGGCACCAGCCAGACCAGCAGCGCGATGCAGGCGGCGCTGATCGCGATGTTGAGCGGCCCGTTGAAGCAGGCGCGCGCGAAGGTGACGGTTCGCTCGCCGAAATTGGGGAGTGCGGGGGCGGCCATCTCAGCGCTCCTTCAGCGCGACAGCGCGGTTGTACATGTTCATGAGCAGCGAGGTGACGAGGCTGATGGCCAGGTAGATCGCCATGAAGAGGCTGATCA
>JAIYDS010000025.1 GCA_027487385.1 Acetobacteraceae bacterium
CGAACATGATGTCCTGCTTGCGCAGGATGGAGGCGTTCTCGACCCCCAACTCCTCCGCGAAGGCGAGGAGTTCGGGCGGCGTCTTCGCCTTGAGTTCTGAGAGGTGCATGCAGCATCCGAAAAGGTTAGTCGCGGGGAAAACGCCGGGGGCGGTGTCGCGGGCCCCGAAATGCGCGCCGCGCGGGGAAGCGGCGGCGGGCTCGGCGGTCGGGAGGAGGGATCGGCCCGGGAAGGCCGACGCCGTCAAGGTAGGGAGGCCCGCCCCGCGCGTCAACGGGCCTTGTCAAGCGGGAATCAGAAAGGCTTCACGATCACCATGATGACGATGACGATCATCAGCAGCGTCGGCACCTCGTTCATGATCCGCCAATGACGCTGGGGGAACAGCCGCTCGTCGCGCTCGAAAGCCTTGCGGTGCTTGGCCAGATACATGTGGAACCAGGTCATCGCCAGAACGCTCAGCAGCTTCACGTGCCACCAGCCCGAGGTCCAGGAGACGACGCCCGGCGTCGCCACCAGGACCAGGCCCAGCAGCCAGGTGACGATCATGCTGGGGTTCATGATGGCGCGCAGCAGCAGGCGCTCCATCTTCTTGAAGCGCTCATGCTCCACGCCCCCGCCCTGCGGGATCTCACAGTGATAGACATAGAGGCGGGGCAGGTAGAAGAGCCCCGCCATCCAGGCCATGACCGCCATGAGATGGAAGGATTTCACCCAGAGATAGGCGGGGGCCAGAAATTCCACGGTCAAGCTTCCTGCGGGAATGGGAGCCTCCATCATCGCCGGGAAAGCCCGGCGCGGGAATCCCCGGCGCTGGCCTTCTGCCCGTGGGAGGATTAGAGGTGCGCCCATGCAGCCCACCCCCGTGACCCGCCGCGCCGAGATCGCCCGCACCACCGCCGAGACCGACATCCAGGCCCGGCTCAACCTGGATGGCACCGGGCAGGCCGAGATCGCCACCGGGATCGGCTTCCTGGACCACATGCTGCACGCGCTCACGCGGCATGGGTTGCTGGACCTCGCGCTCACCGCGAAGGGCGACCTGCATATTGATTTCCACCACACGACGGAGGATTGCGGCATCGTTCTCGGCCAGGCCATCAAGGCCGCGCTGGGCGAGAAGCGGGGCATCACCCGTTTTGGCCATTCGCTCATGCCGATGGATGAGGCGCTGGCCGAATGCGCCATCGACATTTCCGGCCGCCCCTTCCTCGCCTGGAGCGTGACCTTCCCGCGCGACAAGGTGGGCGAGATGGACACGGAACTCTTCGAGGAGTTCTTCCGCGCCCTGGTGATGAATGCCGGCCTGACCTGCCACATCACCCAGAAGGCCGGCACCAACGCGCACCACATCGCCGAGGCCTGCTTCAAATCCTTCGCCCGCGCCCTGCGCATGGCGGTGGAGCCCGATGCGCGCCAGCGCGGCGCCATCCCCTCCACCAAGGGCGTGCTGGAGGGGTGATGCGGAGCTGGACCGTCCACCTTCCCCCCGGCGCCGGCCGCGGCTCCGTCCCCGCCACGGGGCTGGGCAAGCCGCCGGTGCTGATCCCGGAGGGCTTCTCGCTCTGGGCCTTCGTCTTCGGGCCCTTCTGGCTCTTCGTGCATCGCGCCTGGCTGGCCGGGTTCGTGGTTCTGGTGGGTCTGGTGGCGGTGAACTTCGTGCCTGATCCCTATGGCATCGCGCTCGCCCTCGCCGCGCATCTGCTGCTGGGCTTCCAGGGGCAGGATCTGCGCCGCTGGACGCTCGCGCGCCGGGGCTGGAGCCTCGCCCATGTGGTGCAGGCGCAAAGCGCCGAGGGCGCGCTGGCCCGGCTGCTCCAGGCCGAACCGCGCCTGCTGCCGCTCTACGCCGCGGAGGCGCGGCGATGAGGGTTGCCGTGATTGACCCGGGCTCGGGCAACCTCGCCTCGGTGCGCCGCGCGCTGGAGCGCGTGGCCGATGGCCCGCTCACGGTCGAGATCACGCGCGAGCCGGAGACGCTGATCCACGCCGACCGCATCGTGCTGCCCGGCCAGGGCGCCTTCGCCGCCTGCCGCGCCGGGTTGGACGCGCTGGAGGGCATGGTGGCCGCGCTGTATGAGCAGGTGCAGGTCCGCAAGAAGCCGTTTCTTGGCATCTGCGTCGGTCTGCAATTGCTGGCCGAGCGCGGGCTGGAACATGGCAGCACCCCCGGCCTCGCCTGGCTGCCGGGCGAGGTGGCGGAGATGGACCCGCGCGGCCCGGATGGCGCCGCCCTGCCCTTGCCGCAGATGGGTTGGAACACGCTGGATTTCACGCCCGGCTCCCACCCCGTGCTGGCGGGGCTGCAACCCGGTGACCATGCCTATTTCGTGCATTCCTACGCCTGGCGCGGCGGCGAGCCCGGCGATGTGCGGGCCACCACGGATTACGGCGGGCCGGTGCCGGCCATCCTCGGGCGCGGCAACATCATCGGCACGCAATTCCATGTGGAAAAGAGCGCCGGCGTCGGCCTGCGCATCCTCCACAATTTCCTGCGGTGGACGCCATGAGCTCCGAGCCCGCTGTCGTGCACCGCCTGGAGGTCGAGCGGGTGGACATGCTCGACCCGCATGACCTGGCCGATCTCTGCGAGGCCACCAATGCCGCGATCGTGGAAGGTGGCGGCTTCGGCTGGGTGGAAGCGCAAAGCCGCTCCGCCCTCGAGCGCCATTTCCGCGGCGTGATGCTGGTGCCGGAGCGTGAATTCTTCATCGCCCGCCTGGATGGGGAGGTGGTGGGCAGCGCCCAGATGGTCCGCCCGCCGCGCAACAACGAAGCCCAGGGCTTCACCGCGCAGCTCACCCACGCCTTCATCGCCCCCTATGCGCGCGGCTTCGGCCTGGCGCGGCTCCTGGTGCGGCGCGTGGAAGAGCGCGCGGCGAGCATGGGCATCCGCGTGCTGAACCTCGATGTGCGCGCCACGCAAGAGACCGCGATCACCCTGTTCGAGCGGCTGGGCTATGTGCGCTGGGGCACGCATCCGGCCTATGCGCGGGTGAATGGCGAGACCATCGCCGGGTATTTCTATTATCGCCTGCTGGAACCCCAGCATGGCCGCAGCACGGCCGATGCGCTGGGGCGGATCAAGGCATGAGCGGCTTCACCCTCTACCCGGCCATCGACCTTAAGCAGGGCCGCGTCGTTCGCCTGCAGCGCGGCGACATGGCCCAGGCCACGATCTATGCCGAGGACCCGGCCGAGCAGGCCTGCGCCTTCGCGGCCGATGGCTTCAAGTGGCTGCATGTCGTGGACCTCGACGGCGCCTTCGCTGGCAAGCCCGCCAATGCCGAGGCGGTCGCGCGCATCCTGGCGGCGGCCCCCATGCCGGTGCAGCTCGGCGGCGGCATCCGCAACATGCCGACAGTGGAAGCCTGGCTGGAGGGCGGCGTGACCCGCGTCATCCTGGGCTCCGCTGCCGTCAAGGACCCCCAATTCGTGCGCGACGCTTGCCGGCACTTCCCCGGCCGCGTCGTCGTCGGGATCGACGCCCGTGCCGGCATGGTGGCGACCGAGGGCTGGGCCGAGACCAGCACCCTCCCCGCGCGCGACCTCGCGCTGCGCCTCGAAGACGCCGGCGCGGCGGCGATCATCTACACCGACATCGACCGCGACGGCATGCTGAGCGGCGTGAATGTCGCGCAGACGCGCGAGCTGGCCCTGGCGCTGGAAACCCCCGTCATCGCCTCGGGCGGCGTCGCTTCCATCGCCGATCTGGTGGCGCTGAAGGCGGTGGCGGCGGATGGGATTGCCGGCTGCATCCTGGGCCGCGCGCTCTATGACGGGCGCATCGCGCCCGCTGAGGCGCTGGCGCTGGCGGCGGCGTGATCCGCCGCGCCGCCTCGTCCGACCTGACGGGGCTGCTGGACCTCTACCAGCACCTCAACCCGAACGATCCCCGCGTGCCGGAGGCCGATGCCGCCAGCGCCTGGCAGTCCATGCTGGGCTCCGATCTGATCCGGCTCATCGTGGCGGAGGAGGGCGGGTTGCTGGTCTCCAGCTGCATGCTGGTGATCGTGCCGAACCTCACGCGCGGGGCGCGCAGCTTCGGCGTGATCGAAAATGTCGTCACTCATTTGGCGTGGCGCGGACGGGGCCTGGGCCGCGCGGTTCTGGCCGCCGCCGTGGAGGCCGCCTGGCAGGCCGGTTGCTACAAGGTGATGCTGGCGACCGGCTCGCGGCAGGGCTCCACCTGGAGCTTCTACGAGGGCGCGGGCTTCACCCGGGCGACGAAGACGCATTTCGAAGTGCGGCGCGGTTGACGCACCGGCGTCATGCCATCGCTACGAAACCATCGCTTGACGCCTCGCGAAAAACGCCGCAATCGCCTCGCCCCAGGATCATCCGGATACCTGGACAAACCGGGAATTCATCCGTGCTTGCGTTGCGCATCATCCCTTGCCTGGATGTGAAGGAAGGCCGCGTCGTCAAAGGCGTGAACTTCGTCTCCCTGCGCGACGCGGGCGACCCGGTGGAGCAGGCCCGCGCCTATGACGCCCAGGGCGCCGACGAACTCACCTTCCTCGACATCGGCGCGACGCATGAGAACCGGGACACGATGTATGACGTCGTCTCCCGCACGGCGGCCGAGGTCTTCATCCCGCTCACCGTCGGCGGTGGCGTGCGCAGCGTGGAGGATATCCGCAAGCTGCTGCTGGCCGGCGCCGACAAGGCCAGCATCAACAGCGCCGCCGTCAGCGATCCCGATCTCGTGCGCCGCGCGGCGGAGGCCTTCGGCAGCCAATGCATCGTCGTCGCCGTGGATGCGAAGAAGGTGGCCGAAGGCCGGTGGGAGATCTTCACCCATGGTGGCCGCCGCGAAACCGGACTGGACGCGGTGGATTGGGCGCGCCGCATGGCGAGCCTCGGCGCGGGCGAAATCCTGCTGACCTCGATGGACCGCGACGGCACGAAGCAGGGCTTTGACCTCGATCTGCTGCGCCGCGTGGTGGGCGCGGTGCGGGTGCCCGTGGTGGCCTCTGGCGGCGTCGGTTCGTTAAGCCATTTCGTGGAAGGTGCGCAGGTGGGCGCGACGGGCCTGCTGGCGGCCAGCGTGTTTCATGACGGCGTGTTCCGCATCGAACAGGCCAAGGATGCCTTGGCGGCGGCGGGCCTGCCCGTGCGTCGCGTCCGGGAGATGGCATGATGGCGAAGACGGTGAAGAAGAAGGCGGCGGGCAAGGCGGGCGAATTGCCGGTGCCGGCGAATATCCCGGTGAAGAAGGCCCGCATCCCCAAGGCGGTGCGGCGGGCCGAGGCCGCGCATCTCAAGCCCCTCGAACTGCCCGAGGATGGCGATGCCGCGGTGCTGGACCGGCTCTGGGCCACCATCGAGGCCCGGCGCCAGGCCGGCGACACCGAGGCCTCGCACTCCGCGCGGCTGATCGCGCGCGGCACGCCCAAGGTGGCGCAGAAGCTGGGCGAGGAGGCGGTGGAGCTGGTGATCGAGGCGGTGGCCCGCAACCGCCCGGCCATCATCAGCGAATCCGCCGATGTGCTCTACCACCTGATGCTGCTGCTGGTGGATGCCGGCATCACGCCCGATGAGGTCTGGGCGGAGCTGCGCCGGCGCGAGGGCATTTCCGGCATTGCCGAAAAAGCCTCGCGCCCACGGCCCAAGGCGCTGCTGGCGATCGCGCAGACCACCAAGCTGCCTTGAGCGCTGCCTGGAGCATGATGCGTTGAGGCGGCATCGCCGACACGCTGAATCATCCTCTCAACAAAGCCTAGACCATGCGAAGTGAACGCAGCATGGTCTAGCGCGTCGGGAAGCCGTAGATCAGCCCGCCGCGCGTCCACTGGTCGTTCAGGCCGCGATCCATTCCGAAGACGGAGGCGCGGCCGAGGTTGCGCTCGAAAATCTCGCCGTAATTGCCGACGCTGCTGATCACCCGCGCCGCCCAGTCATCCGGCAGGCGCAGCGGCCGGCCGAAGCCTGGCGCCAGCCCCAGCATCTGCCGCACCCGCTGGTCCGGATTGCCCAGGTTTTCGATCAGATTGGCCGAGGTGACGCCGAAATACTCGGCGCCGATCAGCACATGCGTCACCCAGAAGACCAGGCCGCGCCAGTCATCATCGCCCGCATGCACGAAGGGCGCGAGCGGCTCGCGCGAGATCACTTCGGCCAGCACCAGCCATTGATCCGGGTTGCGGAAATCGGTGATGCGGCGGGAGGCCAGCGCGCCGCCATCGGCGGCGAAGGCCTGGCAGGTGCCGGCCTCCATCGCGGTCACCACCTCGGCCGGCATGTCGAAGCGGCGGATGGTGAGGTTCAGCCCATGCCGCCCGTTGAACGCGGCGATATTGTCGCCGCCGGTGCCAGCCCCGGCCGCGCCGGCCCAGCACACGGTCTTGTCCCGCAACTGGCGGGGGGAGGTGACGTTCAGGTTGCGCGGCACGAGGAAAGCCATGCCGTCATAGAAGATCACCGCGGAGGGCGTGACCGGACGGCCAGCATCGCGCGAAAGGGTGACGGTCGCGTTGCGGGCCAGGATGTCGATCTGGCGCGCGGCCAGGGCATCGAGCCCGGCCTCCACCGTCGCTTGCGGCAGGAAGCGCACCTTCTCGGCATCGCCGAAGACGGCGGCGGCGACGGCGCGGCAGAAATCCGCGTCCAGCCCGCGCATGCGGCCCGCCGGGTCCGGTGCGGAGAAGCCGGCCAGGCTGCCATTCACGCCGCAGAGCAGGTGGCCGCGCGCGCGCACCGCGTCCAGCGTCTTGGCGGGCGCGGCGGGGCGCGCCTGCTGGCGGTTCTGGCCCCCCTGGCCTCCACCCTGGGTCGGCTGCGGCGCGTTCTGCGCGAAGGCTGGCGAGAGAAGCAGGGCAGCGAGGCCGAGGCCCGCGATCAGGCGGCGCATGCAGGAGTTCCTCTTTGTCGTTGAATTCGGCTTGGTCATCTCAGCAGCCCGCGGCCACGACGCGGCACTGGATGCCCGGCCCCTCGGCCCGGCGGCAGGCCTGCATGGCCGCCGCCTCGGCGGCTTCGCGCGTGGCGCCGCGCCCCGTCGTCGCGAGGTTGAGCACTTGGGTCGAGAGGTCGGATGTCATGACCATGGCGCGCGGATGGCGGCTGATGGCCATGGCGATGGCACCGCATTGGTTCACCAGTTCGCCCTGGAATTTGCAGGGTGTCTGGCCGGCCAGGGTCTGGCAGATGCGCACTGCGGCCATGTTCACCGCCAGCCGGTCCGTATTGCCATTGGCAAAGCCATAGGCTGCGACGGGCTGGTCGGTGGTGTACATGGCGCCGAAGCGGGAATTCGGCGGCAGGGCGGCGGAGGTCTGCTGGCCCACTTCAATCCCCTGGCCGGAAAGGCAGCGCTGGACGCATTGATTCTGCGCGGCCGCAGGCTGCCCCGTGCAGGCCGCGCGGCAGGAGGCCTCGTTGCCGCCGCCCCGTGCCGCCACCTGGGCGGCCGCGCCGGTCACCGCCTGGAAGCAAGGGCCGCCGTGATGGGGGATGGGGGCCGCCGCGCCGCAGCGCAGGAAAGCGACCGCGGCGAAGCGCTCGGAAGGCAGGCGCGCCCGATAGGCGGCGCCATCGGCGCAGCGGAAATCCCAGAAGGCGTTGCGCTGCCCATCCATCCCGGCATGGAAGGCAAGGATGACCGAATTGCACTGGTCGCCATGGCTGCGGACGGCCTGTTGCAGGGCTTGCCGGCGCTCCAGGTCGGAGCGCCCCTGCAGGGCGTCATGCGTCGGATTGCCGGTCTGCGCCAAAGCCGGGCCGCAGAGCCCCAGCAGGAGGAGGAGGAAGGCGGCCAATCGGCTCGGGTGGCAGCGAAAGGCCAAACCGGTCTGCTGCATCTTCTGTCATTCCCTCCAACTCAGGACGGCTTTCTGCACGGCACCCTTTCCGGATTCGTATCGTTAAGGACCGTGAAACGCCAGCAATTCTTGAGGCCAGTGGGCGCCGCCTGGCGGAAGCAGCGCGCCGCGTGCCAATTCCATCCCATTGGAGTGGAAGCCTATTCGAGCCGCGCTCGGGCTGTAACCATCTCCAATGCACATACTGAGCTTCCAGAAATCGCATATGCTGGATGGCAAGGATTTAAGAATGATCGTGACCATCGCCAAGCATGGTTCGCTGGTCAAGGCCGGAGCGGGCCATGCGCGAATAGGCGGCAAGCCGCTTCCCCCAGGGCTTGCTCTGCGTTATGCGCGTCTGACCAGGATTTCACCTTCGGAGGCAAACGTCATGAATCGTCGTCTCGTTCTCGGCACGGCCGCGATGGCCGCCCCGGCCGCAATTTCCATCCCATTGGCGACCCCCGCGCTGGCCCAGGCCAATCCCGAAATCCGCTGGCGCTGCCAGTCCAGCTTCCCGCGCAACCTGGATGTGCTCTACGGCACGCCCGAGCGCATCGCCAACCGCGTCGCCGCGCTGACCGAGAACCGCTTCCGCATCCAGATCTTCCCGGCGGGCGAGATCGTTCCGGGCCTCCAGGTGCTCGATGCCGTGCAGGCCGGCACCATCGATTGCGGCCACACCGCCTCCTACTGGTACATCGGCAAGGAGCCGGGCTTCGCCTTCTTCACCGCCATCCCCTTCGGCCTGAACACCCGGCAGATGACCGCCTGGATGCGCCACGGCGGCGGGCAGCAATTCGCTGAGCAGCTTTTCGCCGAATACAACATCGTGGGCATGCCGGCCGGCGACACGGGCGCGCAGATGGGCGGCTGGTTCCGCCAGGAAATCCGCACCCAGCAGGATGTGCAGGGGCTGAAGTTCCGCATCTCCGGCCTCGCCGGCCAGGTCTTCCAGCGCATGGGCGCCAACCCCACGCTGGTGGCGCCGGCCGACATCTACCCCGCGCTGGAGCGCGGCACGATCGACGCGACCGAGTTCGTGGGCCCGCATGATGACGAGCGCCTGGGCTTCTTCCGTGTGGCGCGCTTCTACTACGCGCCCGGCTTCTTCGAGCCCTCGGCCCGCCTGACCTTCATGAGCAACAAGCGCCAGTTCGACGCTCTGCCGCAGCAATACAAGGACGCGCTGGCCATCGCCTGCGCCGAGGCCGACAGCGAGATGGTCAGCCGCTATGACCACCTGAACCCCATCGCCCTGCGCCGCCTGGTCGCCCAGGGCACGCAGCTGCGCTTCTACTCGCGCGAAATTCTCCAGCTCGCCTGGCGTTCGAATGAGGCGCTCATGGCGGACCTCGCCGGGCAGAATGCCCGCTTCCGCACCATCTGGGAGAGCTATCGCCCCTACCGGGCGGAGCAGTTCCAGTGGTTCCGCGTGGCCGAGAACAGCTTCGACAACTTCGCCTTCGCCGCCTCGGCCGGCTGAGCCGGAAGCGGCGGGCGAGCATGACCAATTTCGTCCGCCGCACCCCCGACGGCGAGGACCGCGAACGCCTGATCTGCGGCGATTGCGGTTACATCGCCTACGAAAATCCGAAGATCGTGGTCGGCAGCGTGGTGGCGGAGGCAGGGCGCATCCTGCTCTGCCGCCGCGCCATCGAGCCGCGGCGCGGCTATTGGACGCTGCCGGCCGGCTACATGGAGCTTGGTGAAACCACCGAGGAAGGCGCCTGCCGCGAGGCCTGGGAAGAAGCACGCGCGCGACTTGCGCTGGATGGCCTCCTCGCCATCTATTCAATTGCGCGAATCGGGCAGGTGCAGATCATCTACAAGGCGCATTTGGCCGAGCCAGGGATCGCCGCAGGGCCGGAAAGCCTTGATGTGCGTTTCTTCGCCTGGGAGGAGATCCCGTGGGACGATATCGCCTTTCCATCGGTTCGCTGGGCGCTGGCCGCCTGGAAGGCAGGCGGGCCCGGGATTGCGGGAAACCCGCCCACGGATGCGCGCGGCGTGGCGGGGCTGTGATCCTCGTCTGGGCCTTCCTGGCCGGTTTGGCGCCGCTGCCCGCGCTGGCTCAGACCACGGAGACGCCTCGCGCCCAGACCCCGCCGGTTTCGGCCGACGCGTCCAACCGGCCCCGTCCGCGCGACCCGCGAGACCGCGCCTTCATGGATGGCGGGATGGTGATTACCCCCGGCTTTTCTGGCGGCATCCTGGGTGGCTCTCCGGCCCCTGCGCCCCAGGCGCAGCTTGCCCCGCGCCCCAATCTCGACATCGAGGCGCGGCCGGTCACCCCCTCCCAGGCGCCGAGCCTCGCGCCCACCATGATTCATCCGCGTGTGCCGGGTCGCGGGGCGGCCGCCGACACGGTGCCCACCCATCCGGATCAGCGGCTGCTGACCGCCCCCGCGCCGGGCGCGCGGCTGAGCGTGCCGCTGACCTGGTGAGGGGCGCTTCCCCTCGCCTCCCACGCGGCCCCGCGCTATGAATTGGGGATGGACACGCAAATGCCCCCCGGGGCCACCATTTTCGCCGACGGCCTGCTCGACGCCTCCGTCCAGCATGGCGTGGTGCGGCTGACCCTTGGACGCCTGGGCGCTGACAACAAGCCGGTTCCGGCCGGCCTGCTGGTCGTGCCGCTGGTGCAATTGGCCGCGCTGACCCAGGGCATGGGCCGGCTGATGCAGCAGATCGAGGCCAAGATCAAAGAGGCTGCCCCGCCGACCGAGAGCGCGCCGGACAGCTTCACCTTCGGAGGGCGATGAGATGCCGGCCATGCGCAACCTCCTTCTCGCCGGAGTGGCGGCCACGCTGTTGCTGCCCGCCCTGCCGGTCGCCGCCCAAGGCATGCTCGGCTCGGCCCGCACCACCAGCCGCCCCCAGGAAGCCGCACCGCGAGAGCAGCCGCCCGCCCTGCCGGGTGTGGCCGCGCGGCGTGGCCAGGCGCCGATCCCGGCGGAAACCCCGCCCAGCGCCATGAACCCCAATGACGCGCTGTTCGACGGCATCAACCGCGGCGATATCACCACGGTGCGCGACGCCGTGGCGCGCGGTGCGGATGTGAATGCGCGCAATGCGCTGGGCCTGACCGCGGTGGATTCGGCGGTGGATCAGGGCCGGCCGGAAATCATGTTCTATGTGCTCTCGGTGCGCGGCATGGCCGGCAATGCGCCGCCGCCGCCCGACTCCATTCCGCAGCGCGGGCCGCGCGTCCGCACGCCGCCCCCCGCGCCGCCGCCGCGCGAAGCACCGGTGCAGCCGGTGAACGCGACGCCACGCCTGCCGGTGCTCTGGCAGGCCAATGGCGGGGCGCCGCAGCCCTCGATCGGGTTCCTGGGGTTTGATGCGGGGATGCCCGCCGGGGCGCGGCCTGCACAGGCTGCGCGGCGGGCGCGGTAAGGGAAAAGGGCAGGGCTCTGCCCTGCACCTGCCGGGGCCGAGAGGCCCCGGACCCCGGAAATCAGACCACCTTTTCCGTGATGGTCTGCGGCACGGGGATTGTTGCGGCGAAGGAGGGGCGGGCTTCCAGCCTGGCGCTCATCGCCGCCAGGCCTGGATACAGCCCCGGCCAGTCGAACTCCGCGTAGCGCACGGCCAGGTAGCGCAGCGCGGTGCCGGCCGCGATATCGGCCAGGCCGAAGCGGTTGCCGACCAGGAAGCCCTCGCCCGCCCGCTCGGCCAAGGCGCGCACGCCGCCCTCCACCTTGCGGCGTTGGCGGGCCATCCATTCCTGGCTGGGTTCGGGGCGCAGGCGCTCGAAGAACAGCAGCACCACGGCGTCACAGACGCCATCGGCGATCACCTCGATCTGCCGCGCGGCCAGGATGTCCTCGGGCGTGTCGGGCAGCAGGCGGGGGGTGGGGTGCTTCACCTCCAGCCATTCGAGGATGAAGCGGCTCTCATAGATGCCGGTGCCGTCCGGCAGGATCAGCACCGGGAGCTTCTCCAGCGGATTGTAGCCCGGCGTGGCGGTGGTGCCGTGCCAGGGCACCTCGGTCTGGAGCGTGAAGGGAATGCCCTTCTCGATCAGCGCGATGCGCACCTTGCGGGCATAGGGCGAGGGTGTCGCGCTGATCAGCCTGTACATGCAGGGCTCCACGAGTTTCTGGGGTGCAGGGGACAAGTCCCCTGCTGGGGGAGCGCGAGGGGGCAAGGCCCCCTCGTTCTCAGTTCAGATAGGCCCCCGTGGCCTGCACCACCTCGCCCCAGGCCGCCCGCTCCCGGCGCTGCAACTCGGCCAGCGCCTCCGGCGTCGAGGGCTCGGGCACGGCACCCTGCAGGCGCAGCACTTCGATGAATTGCGGCTGGCGCATCGCCTCATGCACCGCCTGGTTCAGCCGGGTGATGACGGGCGCGGGCGTGCGGGCCGGCGCGTAGATCGCCTTCCACAACCCGGCATCCAGCGTGCCGCCGAGTTCCAGGATGGTCGGCGCATCGGGGTAGAGCGGCACGCGCTGCTTGGCGGCCACAGCCAGGACGCGCAGCTGCCCAGCGCGCCAGGCGCCCTCGGCGCCGCCGGCCGGCAGGGCCATGCAATCCACCTGGCTCGCAATGATGGCCTGCATGGCCGGCGCCTGGCCGGTGAAGGGCACATGCAGCATCTCGACCTGCTGCTGCCGCAGCACGCGCTCCATCGCCAGATGCGAGGTGGAAGCCACCCCCCAGCTCGCGAAGCTGATGGCGCCCGGCCGGGCCTTGCCGGCCGCCATCAGCGCGCGGAAGTCGCGGATATTGGGCTGGGACGGACCGCTGATGAAGGCGAAGGGCACGTTGGCGACGAAGCTGATCGGCGCGAAATCGCGATCCGGATCATATTGCAGCGCGCGCATGGCGGTGGGCAGGATGGCCTGGGTGTCCACGATGCCCATCCAGAGCGTGTGGCCATCCGGCGCGGAGCGCGCGGCCGCCGTGCCGCCGACGCTGCCGCCGGCCCCCACGCGGTTCTCAACCACCACGCTGACACCGAGGATGGGCGTGAGGGATTGCGCCATGGCACGGCTGACCACGTCATTCAGCCCACCAGGCGGAAAGCCCGAGATGATGCGGATTGTGCGTTCCGGAAAGGCCAGGGCAGGGCTGGCCAAGGCCACGGCGGCGCCGGTGCCGAGCAGCGCGCGGCGGGTGAAAACGGTCATGCAGGGGATTCCCTCTCTTGGGGACTGGGTATTCCTCGGGGTCCGATTGTAACCGGGCAATTGGTCCGGTCAAACCCCTGGCCCCGTTTTAAATCCCCGCCTGGGGCGGAACGCGGATCTCGCCCTCCACGATGCGCACCTCCACCGCCTCCAGCACATCCCCGATGCAGGGGCCAGAGACGCATTCGCCATCCTCGATGCGGAAGCGCGCGCCATGGGCGGCGCAGACGATCATCTCGCGCTTGCGGTCCAGGAAGCGGTCCGGCACGGGCTCCAGCGGCAGGCCGATATGCGGGCAGGAATTCACATAGACCAGCACGCGCGGGCCGCGGCGAATGGCGAAGAGGCCGGTGAAGCCGCCCGGCGGCGCCGGGAAGCCCCGCGCCTCGCCATCCGGAATCTCCTCCAGCCGGCAGAGGACGCGCCAATCGGCCAGCTCGGTCATGCCCCGGCCAGTTCCAGGATCACCGCCGCATGTTCGGGGCTGATCGGCATGACGGAGAGGCGCGATTGCCGGATCAGCCCGATGCCCTCCAGCCGCGGCTCGGCCTTGATGGTGGCGAGCGTCACGGGCTGCGGCAGCCTGGAGACGGTCTTCACATCCACGCAGACCCAGCGGCCGGTGTCATCGGTGGGGTCGGGATAGGCGGTGCGGACGACTTCGACGATGCCCACCACCTCCTTGCCGATGTTGGAGTGGTAGAAGAAGACGCGGTCGCCCACCTGCATGGCGCGCAGGAAATTGGCGGCCTGGGCGTTGCGCACGCCGGTCCAGGGCTCGACGTCGTTCGCCACCTGCTGCTCCCAGCCGAAGACATCGGGCTCGGACTTCACCAGGAAGGAGGGCGGGCGGGTCTTGGGCTTCTTGGTCTTGGGTTGGGCCATGGGATTCTTCGCGGCGGCATGTGGCAATGGCGTGAAGGCTTCGCATATTCGGCGGGGCCTCGCCAATGGGGCGCAAATCATTGCGCGAGGATAACTTTCTGGCAGCGGATGCGTCACGCAGGACGCTTCAATCCTGGGGCGCATCTGCCTATGGTGGTGGTGTGGAAAACGCAGTTCAAACCGCGCGGCCTTCAAGCTCGCTGCATCGCTTCGCCAACCCCGGCCGCTTCCTGCGGCTGACCGAGAGCTGGCTGCCCTGGTTGTCCGGGGCGGCGCTGCTGGTGCTCGGTATCGGCGTGGTCTGGGGCCTCTGGTTCGCGCCGCGCGATTGGCAGCAGGGTGAGACGGTGCGGATCATGTTCGTCCATGTGCCGATGGCCTGGCTGGCCATGGGTGGCTACATGGGCCTGGCCATCCTCTCGCTCATGTCGCTGATCTGGCGCCATCCCCTGGCCGATCTGACGGCGCGGGAGCTCTCGCCCATCGGCGCGGCGGTGACGGCGCTTTGCCTGCTGACGGGCAGCCTTTGGGGCAAGCCCATGTGGGGCACCTGGTGGGTCTGGGATGCACGGCTGACCTCGGTGCTGGTGCTGTTCTTCCTCTGGCTTGGCCATGCGGCCCTGGTGCGCGCCTTCGACGACCCCGAGCGCGGGGCGCGCATGGGCGCGATCCTCGCGCTGGTCGGCGTGGTGAATGTGCCCATCGTGAAGTTCAGCGTGGATTGGTGGAACACGCTGCACCAGCCGGCCAGCGTGACGCGGCTCGATGCGCCGGGGATGCATGTGGACATCCTCTACCCGCTGCTCTGGTGCACGCTGGGCTTCACCCTGGCCTTCATGGCGGTGACCCTGGCCGCGACCCGCGCCGCGGTGATGGAGCGCCGCGTCCGCGCCCTGCAGATGGCCGCCGCCCGCCGCGCGGATGCGCCGGCCGGTCAGATGCGGAGTGCGGAAGCGTGACAAGCTGCGCCCTACCCCACACGAATCCGACCGCACAGCGGCCGGCGCGCCGCGACTGCCTCTCCCATCGGCGTGACATGCCGGCGGCGCGAAGGCAAGGCGGCGGAGCCGCCGCCCGCCGTTTGAGGGCAGGAACATGACCACCCATTGGCTGCATGTGCTGCTGAGCTGGGCCGCGGTGCTTTCGGTTTTCGCGGTCCTCGCCATATCCGCCCTCAGCCGCCACCGCGCGGCGAAGCGGCAACTCGCCCAACTGGAACGGCAAAAATGACGCGCAAGAAGCGCCGGCTCTACATCCTCCTGCTTTGCGCCATCGGGCTGGGCAGCGCCACGGCGCTGACGCTGACGGCCTTCCAGGACAATCTCGTCTTCTTCCGCTCGCCCTCCGACATCGTGCGCGAGACGCCGCCGCCGGGCCGGGCCTTTCGCCTGGGCGGGTTGGTCGAGGAAGGCAGTGTGCAGCGCCAGGGCGAGTATCAGGGCCGCCCCGCCATCCATTTCCGCGTGACCGATGGCGCCCATGCGATTCCCGTCGTCTTCACCGGCGTGCTGCCGGATTTGTTTCGCGAGGGGCAGGGCGTGGTGACGCAAGGGGTGATGGGCGATGACGGCACCTTCCGCGCGCGGGAGGTCCTGGCCCGCCACGACGAAACCTACATGCCGCCCGAGGTGGCCGATGCGCTGAAGCGTGCGGGCCACTGGAATCCGGCCCAGGGGGCAGCGCCGGCGCCCGCCACCTGGAACACGCTCGACCCTTCGCGCCCCGGGGGTGCGGCCGAACCGAACCGCCCGCAAACTTCGAGGAGCGGCTCATGATCCCCGAGCTTGGCCATTTCGCGCTGATCCTGGCGGCGATGCTGGCCATCGCCCAATCCATCCTGCCGCTTTGGGGCGCGCAGCGCGGCGATGCCCGGCTGATGGGCTCTGCCGCGCCGCTGGCCGTGGCGGGGCTGGTCGCCATCAGCATCAGCTTCGCGGCGCTGATCTGGGCCTATGCGACCAATGACATGACGGTGGTGAACGTCGTCGCCAACAGCCATTCGGCCAAGCCGATGCTCTTCAAGATCACCGGCGTCTGGGGCAATCACGAGGGCTCGCTGATCCTCTGGGTGATGGTGCTGGCCGGGTGCAGCGCGGCGGTCGCGGCCTTTGGCGGGGCCCTGCCCTCGGCCCTGCAGGCCCGTGTTCAGGCCGTGATGGGCATGATCCTGCTCGGCTTCCTGGCCTTCATCATCTTCACCTCCAACCCCTTCGAGCGCATCTGGCCGCCGCCGCCCGATGGCCAGGGGCTGAACCCCCTGCTGCAGGATATCGGCCTCGCGATCCATCCGCCGCTGCTTTATGTCGGCTATGTCGGTTACGCCGTGACCTTCGCCTTCGCCGTGGCCGCCCTGATCGAGGGGCGGGTGGATGCGGCCTGGGGGCGCTGGGTGCGGCCCTGGAGCTTGGCCGCCTGGTCCTTCCTGACAATGGGCATCTCCATCGGTTCCTGGTGGGCCTATTATGAGCTGGGCTGGGGCGGCTACTGGTTCTGGGATCCGGTGGAGAACGCCTCGCTGCTGCCCTGGCTGGCCGGCACCGCGCTGCTGCATTCCGCCATCGTGGTTGAGAAGCGCGAGGCGCTGAAGATCTGGACGGTGCTGCTGGCGCTGCTGGCCTTTGCCCTCTCGCTGCTCGGTACCTTCCTGGTGCGTTCGGGCGTGCTGAATTCGGTGCATTCCTTTGCCTCCGATCCGGCGCGCGGGCTCTTCATCCTGTGCCTGCTCGGCATCTATGTCGCGGGGGCCTTCGCGCTCTTTGCCTGGCGCGCGCCCGCCATGGCGCCGGCTGGCGTCTTCGCGCCCATCTCGCGCGAGGGCGGGATCGTGCTGAACAACCTGCTGCTGTGCTCCATCACGGCGGTGGTTTTCGTCGGCACGCTTTATCCGCTCTTCCTCGACCTGCTGACGGGGCAGATGATCTCGGTCGGGCCGCCCTTCTTCAATGCGGCGACGGCGCCTCTGGCGCTGCCGTTGGTGATGGCCATGGCGGTGGGGCCCATGCTGGCCTGGAAGCGGGCCAGCCTCTGGCCGGTGTTGCAGCGCCTCTGGTGGGCGGCCTGCACGGCGCTGCTGGCCTTCATCCTCACGCTCACGCTGGCGGGCTGGCATGTGCTCAGCGCGCTCGGCTTCGCCTGTGCCTTCTGGCTGCTGGCGGGTGCGGTCGCCGATATCGCGGACCGCGCGGGGGTGGGCCGCACCAGCCTCGGCAATGCCTGGAACCGGGCGCGCCATCTGCCGCGCGCGGCCTGGGGCGCTGCGATCGCCCATGCCGGCGTGGGCGTCACCATCCTGGGCATCTCCGGCATGGGCCTGGCCACGGAAAAGCTGGTCGCGGTGCCGCCGGGCGGTTCCACCCAGTTCGCGGGCTATGAATGGCGGCTGGAGGGCGTGCGTGACTTCGTCGGGCCCAACTTCACCGCCCGCAAGGCCACCATCACCGTGCTGCGCGAGGGCCGCGTGGTGCATGTGATGGAGCCGAGCAAGCGCTACTTCCCCACCGGCCGCATGACGACGACCGAGGCCGCCATCCGCACCAGCCCGGGCGGCGATCTCTACGCCGTGCTGGGCGAGGAGCGCGCCAATGACGCCGGCGTGACCGAGGCCGTGCTGCGCCTGCACAACAACCCGCTTGCGCCCTGGATCTGGATCGGCGCCGGCATCATGGCGCTGGGCGCGGCCCTCTCGCTGAGCGACCGCCGCATTCGCATCGCGGCCCCGGCCCGCCGGCGCCCCACGCCTGGCTCCAAGGAGGCGGAGGCGCCGGCATGAGTGACGCAGTGACGCCGGCGCCAAGGAGTTCGCGCCGCAAGCTCCTCGTCTATGCGCCGCTCGGCGTCGCGGCGGCGGCGGGCCTGGGCTTCTGGGCCATGCTGCGCGGCCTGCAGGATGGCAGCTTCAACCCGCGCGGCGTGCCCTCGGCGCTGTTGGGCAAGCCGCCGCCGGAATTCACCCTGCCGGCGCTGGACAGCTCCGGCCTGCCGGCGCTTGCTTCGGCCGATTTTCGCGGCCTGCCCGGCCCGGTCGTGGTGAATTTCTGGGCCAGTTGGTGCGCGCCCTGCATCATCGAGCACCCGCATCTCATGGCACTGCACCGCCAGGGCGTGCCGGTCTGGGGCGTGAACTACAAGGACCGCCCGCGTGAGGCGCAGGGTTTCCTGACCCGCCACGGCAACCCCTTCGCGCGGCTGGGCGTGGATGAGCCGGGCCGGGTTTCGATTGACTGGGGCGTCTATGGCGTGCCCGAGACCTATATCCTCGATCGCGGCGGCATCATCCGCTGGCGCTTCGCGGGCCCGTTGACGCCCGAGCTGATGGCCCAGGACGTCCAGCCCCTGCTCGCCCGGCTGAGGGGTTAGAAGAATGCTGCGCACATGGATGAGGTCCAGGAGGCAAGCCTCCTGGTGGGAGAGTTTGAGAGGGCAAAGCCCTCTCATGGTCCTTCTTCTGCTGGCGGCGCCCGCCTTCGCCCAGATCGGCGACACCACCTACCGCCTGCGCGACCCGGTGCAGGAGCAGCGCGCGCGAGAGATCGGCAAGGAGCTGCGCTGCCTCGTCTGTCAGAACCAATCCATCGAGGACAGCGATGCCTCGCTGGCGCGGGATTTGCGCCGCATCGTGCGCGAGCAGGTGGAGCAGGGCGCCAGCAATGAGCAGGTGATGCGCTTCGTGCACGAGCGCTACGGCGATTTCGTGCTGCTGCGCCCGCCCTTCAACTGGAGCACGCTGCTGCTCTGGGCCACGCCCGCCCTGGCCCTGCTGGGCGGGCTTTTCGCCATCTGGCGCGCCCGCCGCCAGGCGAACCCCACGGGCATCGGCCCGTTGGAATTGACCGAGGCTGAGCGGCAGCGCCTCCTCGCATTGCAAGGTGATCCAAAGGCGTGATGTGGTTGGCTTTGGCGCTGGTCGCCACGCTCATTCTCTCTCCGCTCGCCTATGCGGTGCTGCGCCCACCCCGCCCGCGTGGCCGGGGCGAAGCCGATGTCGCGCTGTTCCACGCCCAGCTGGCCGAGCTTGAGGCCCAGCGCGCCGAAGGGCGGCTGGACGAGGCCGCCTTCAAATCCGCGACGGTGGAGGTGCAGCGCCGCCTGCTTGCCGCGCCGGCGCCCGAGGCCCTGGCCCGGGCCGACCGGCCTTCTATCCTGCTGCTGGCCGCACTTGTGCTGGTGCCGGTGGTCGGTGTGACAGTCTATATGGAACGCGGCTTCCCCGACATGCCCTCCGCCACCCTTGCCGTGCGCCTGGAGGCCGATGCGCAGGATGAGGCGCTGGTAACCCAGCTGCGCGAGCGCCTGGCCAATGCGGACCCGAACACGCAGCTGGGGCGGCAGGGCTTCATCCTGCTGGGCAATGCCGAGCGCAACCGCGGCCGCCTGGCCGAGGCCGTCTTCGCCTGGGAGCGGGCGCTGGCGGGTGGCTTCGATGTCGGCCTGGCGGGCGACGTGGCGGAAATCGAGATCGAGCGGAACGAGCCGGAGAATGCGCTGCGCTGGATCGCCCGCGGCCTGGCCGCCCAGCCGCAGGACCCGCGGCTGCGCTTCCTGGGCGGGCTCGCGCAAGCGCGTGCCGGACGCAACGAGGCCGCCCGCGCCATCTGGACCCAGCTTCTGGCCGAAGCGCCGACGGACGCCCCATGGCGCAACATCGTCGAGGAACGGCTGCGCGGCCTGAACTAAAGGGGTCTGGGGCCTTTCGGCCCCAGCCGCCGGAGGCCCGCTTTTTCCTTCACCCCTTCACATCCATCGCCTGCCGCAGCCCGTCACTGACCAGGTTGAAACAGATGGACGTCACGAAGATGCACACGCCCGGCAGCACCGCCACCCAGGGCTGCACATAGATCGCCGTGCGCAGCGTGTTCAGCATCAGCCCCCACTCGGCTTCCGGCGGACGCGTGCCCAGGCCGAGGAAGGAGAGGCCCGAGGCCAGGATCATGCAGACCGAGATGAGCGAGGTCGAATAGACGAAGATCGGCCCCAGCACATTGCCCAACACATGCACGCGGACGATGGTGAAGGCCGAGGCGCCCGAGGCGCGCGCCGCATCCACGAAGTCGAGGTTGCGCACGCCGGTGGTCACGGATTCCGCCACGCGGATGATGGGCGGCACGAAGACCAGCGTCAGCGCCAGGATGGCGTTCAGGATGCCCGCCCCCAGGGCGCCCGAGATGGCGACCGCAAGCAGCACCGAGGGGAAGGCGTAGAACACGTCGGTCACGCGCATGATCAGCATGTTCAGCTTGCCGCCGGCAAAGCCCGCCAGCACGCCCAGCAGCGTGCCGATCACGAAGGCCAGCGCGACGGGCACGATGCCCATGAACCAGGAGAGGCGGCCGCCATAGATCAGGCGCGTCAGCATGTCGCGCCCCAACTCATCGGTGCCGAGCGGGTAATTCTCGGTGCCGATGGGCCGCAGTCGGCGGATCATGCTCCCCTGGAAAGGGTCATGCGGCGCGAAGAAGGGCGCGAAGACGATGACCACGAACATGACGAAGAGGACGCTGGCACAGAAGATCGTCACGGGGTCGCGCTTCAGGCGCTTCCAGACGCCCGCCCAATAGCCCTCGGAGCGGGCAACGGCGGTCTTCGCCTGGATGGCGAGTTCGGCGGTGGCGGCGGAGGTGCTCATGCGCGCTTGATCCGTCGCGCCGCGAGGCGCGCTGAGGGTTGTCGCGCCGCGAGGCGCGCAAAGGGGTGAACGAGGATCATGCCCTTTTGATCCTCGGGTCCAGGGCCGTTTGTATCAGGTCAACACACAGGTTCAGCGCGACGAAGAACATGGCCAGCACCAGGATGGTTCCCTGGAGCACGGGCAGGTCACGCTGGAAGATGGCGGAGTTCAGCAGGAGGCCGGTTCCGGGCCAGGAGAAGACCGTCTCCACCAGGATCGAGCCGCCCATGAGATAGCCGAGCTGGAGGCCGATCACGGCCAGCGCGTTCGGCGCCGCATTCTTCACGACATGGACGAAGACATTCCATGAGGTGAGGCCCTTGCCGCGCAGGGCGACCACGAATTCCTGGTTCATGATCTCGGCCACGATGCCGCGCACGGTGCGCGTCACGATGCCCATGGGAATCACGGAGAGCGTCACGGCCGGCAGGATCAGGTGCTGCATATGCTCCCAATCCCAGGCCCAGTCGGCGCTGCCGCCCGGGCCGGCCCCCATCGCCGGCAGCCAGTTCAGCTGCACCGAAAAGATGACGACCAGCACCATGCCCAGCCAGTAATGCGGCACGGAAACGCCGGCCACCGCCGTGGTCACGGCCACGCGGTCGAGCAGCGAGCCGCGGAAGGTGCCCGCGAGGCCGCCCAGCACGCAGCCCAGGACGAAGCCGATGAGCGAGGCGGCGAGCGCCAGCGTCAGCGTATTGCCGATGGCCGAATGCAGGTCGCTCCAGACGGGGCGGCCCGTGGCGAGCGAGCGGCCGAGATCGCCCTGCACCACCTTCATCAGCCAAAGGCCGAATTGCACCGGCAGCGGCTTGTCCAGCCCGTAGTCGCGGCGGACCTGCTCCACCACCTCCTGCGGGGCGTCAGGCGGGACGATGGCGTTGATCGGATCACCCGGCGCGATCTGCACCAGCATGAAGCAGACGAAGCCGACGGCAAGCGCGATGGGGATCGCGTAGATGAGCCTGCGGATCAGATAGAAGAACATTATGCGACGCCCTCAAACGCCGGGCGCGCGCATCCGCGCGCTTGGCTTCGGCCGCGCAGGCGGCCGCCGCGGCTATTCGCCGCGGATTCTCTGAAGGCGCGCATGAGGCTCATGATCTGTCCTTTGCTTACTGAATATGCGGCAGGCGCAGATCCACGAACCAGCTCTGCGGCTGGACATGGCCACGCACCCGCGGGCTCATCGCGCGCGGGCCCACATCATGGGCGATCCAGATGAACAGCGCCTCGTCCACGCCGGCGGCATGCAGGCGGGCCAGGGCCGCGTCACGCTCGGCCGGATCGAAGGACGTCCGGGCGGCGGCGACCATCTGGTCGAAGCGCGGATCGTTGAACATGCCCCAGTTGTTGGAGACCGGCGGCGCCATCTTGCTGTCGTAGAAGCGGACCAGCGAGAAGAAGGGATCCATCGCCGAGAAGCTCACATTGGTCGCATGCGCGCCGCGCGCCGAGGGGTGGCCGCAGCCATTGCGCCAGTTGGTGAACAGCGCGTTCCACTCGATCACGTCGAACTCGACATTCACGCCGACCGTCCGGAGATCCTGCTGCAGGAACTCATTCATCGAGAGCGGCTGCATCTGGCCCGAACCGCTCGCGCTGATCTGCACGCGGATGGTGAGCGGGCGCTGCGGGCCGTAGCCGGCCTCGGCCAGCAGGCGGCGCGCCTCGGCCTTGTCGGTGCGGATCTGGAAGGTCGGGTTGCCCGCCCAGGGGTGGCCGGCCGGATAGGTGCTGACGGCCGGTTGCATCATGCCGCCCAGCAGCGTGCGCAGCCCCTCACGGTCAATGGCGAGGTTCAGCGCGCGGCGGACCCGCACATCACTGAGCGGCGAGGAGGGCAGGAAGCAGGGCTGCCAGGGCCAGACATGCGGCTGCGGGTTGGTCGCGATTTGCATCTGGCGCGAGCGCAGCTGCGGCACCGCATCGGGGGAGGGCGCCTCGATCCAGTCCACCTGGCCCGAGAGCAGGGCGGCGGTGCGGGCGCTGGCCTCGGGGATGGGCAGCAGGACGATGCGGTCCAGCTTGGCCCGGGTGCCCCAGTAATTGTCGTTGCGGGCCATTTCGGCGCGCTCACGCGGAACGAGGCGCGTCAGGCGGAAGGGGCCGGTGCCGGAGGGATTGGCGGCGAAGGCGTTCCAGGTGGCCTCGGCCGTGGGGTTGCGGGTGCGCAGCGCCTCCCAATGCGTCGGGCTCGCCATGAAAAGGTTGGTGAGGTTGATCGGCAGCAGGCTGTCCGGCTCGCTGGTGAAGAGCGCGACGGTCATGTCGTCGATCTTCTCGGCGCGGCGCAGCGTGGGCATGCGGGTCGCGGTCACGCCGACCTGGCGCGGGTCGAAATGCGGGGCATCGCGGTCCAGCACCTTGCGGACATTCCAGACCACCGCATCGGCGTTGAAGGGGCTGCCGTCGTGGAAGGTGACGCCGGGGCGCAGGCGGAAGATCCAGCGCGTGCGGTCATTCGGGTCGCTCGACCATTCGGTCGCGAGGCTCGGGATCACGGTGGAGGGGCGGTCGGCGCGGGTGAGATCCCAGGCGGTGAGACCGTCATAGAGCGGGATGCCGGTGAAGCGGTTGCCCTCGAAGCCCTGGTCGGGCTGGCCATGGGTCAGCGGAATATCGGCCGCGGTCATGCCGATGCGCAGCGTGCCCTGCGCAAGCGCGGGGGCTGTCACGGCCAGGCTGAGCGGCAGGATCGCCGCCATGATGAAATGACGCAAACGCATGTTCTTTGTCCCTGACTGGGGTTTCCTCACCCCTTACTTAGCGCCGAAGCGCCCTGTCGGGGCAAGCGGCGTCGCCCGGCTGATCCGCGCCTGCGCCTCCTGCCCCCCCTTGCCTTTGCCCAAGGGCCGGGCACAACTGCCCGCCGATGAAGCTTCTCCTCCTCAACGGCAACACCGATCCCGCCATCACCGAGCGCATGGCGCAGGGCGCCCGTGGCATGTGTGGGCATGAGATCATGCCCGTCACCGCGCGGTTCGGCGCGCGCTACATCGCCTCCCGCGCGGCGGCGGCCGTAGCTGCGCATGCGGTGCTGGACGCGCTGGCGCATGAGATCGGCCGGGACAACCCGCAGGGCTTCGACGCCGCCATCATCGGCTGCTTCGGCGATCCGGGGCTGGAGGCGGCGCGCGAGTGCTTCCCTATCCCCATCATCGGCATGGCGGATGCGGCGATCTTTGCCGCGCTGCGGATTGCGCCGCGCGTCGCCGTGCTGACCGGGGGTGCCGCCTGGGTGCCGATGCTGGAGGAGTTCTTCCTGCTGCGCGGCCTGGGGCCGGACAAGGTCCGGGTGGCGGCCATCCCGCCCACCGGCGACATGATCGCCCGCGAACCCGCCCGCGCCGCCGGGTTGCTGGCCGAGACCGCGCGGGGCGAGGTCGCGCGCGGCGCCGGCGTGATCCTGCTGGGCGGGGCGGGCCTCGTCGGGCTGGATGCGATGGTGGCGCCGCAGATCACCGTGCCCGTGCTGGATGGGCTGCGCTGCGCCATCGAGGCGGCGGAGACGGCGACCGCGGCGCGGCTGCTCGGCGCCATCGCCCCCAGCATCGGCCTGTCCGAGCCGCTGGCCCGCACGCTGGTCGGCTGATCCGCAGAACCGGCCGCCGCCATCAACCTCCTCCTCGCCACGCTGTATGTCCTGATGTGGGGCTCCGCCTTCAACGCGGCGCGCCTCGTCTCCCTGGAGTGGTCGCCGCTCTGGGCCCTGGCCATCCGCTTTGTCGCGGTGGTGCCGGTCCTGTGGCTGATCTGGCGCTGGCGCCGCGTGGGCTTCCCGCAGGGCGAGGATCGCTGGCGGCTGGCCCTGATGGGCGCCTTCGGCATGGGCGGCTACCTGGCCTGCGCCTGGATTGCGCTGGCCCATGTCCCCTCGGGGCTGGTGGCGCTGCTGGCGGCCTGTGCGCCGCTTTTCGTGGCGCTGGGCGAGGCCTGGCGGGGCCAGCGGCTGAGCCCGACCGGCTGGCTGGGCCTGGCGCTGGGCTGGCTCGGCGTGGCGACGCTGGGGCTGCTGCGCTCGGCCGATGGCCTGGCGGCGGCCGAGGCCTGGGGGCTGGGCATGGCGCTGCTGGGCGCCTTCCTCCAGGCGATCGGCGTGCTGGCCTATGCGCCCGCGCGCGGCCGGATGGACCCCTGGGCGGCCAATCTGGGCCAGACGGTGGTGGCGAGCCTCGTGCTGATCGCCCTCGCCGCCGCGCTGGGCGGTCCGCCGCCGGACAGCGCGAGCCCGACGCTGATCGCGGCCATGATCTATTCCTGCCTGGCGGTGGGCATTGCCGGCTATGGCCTGTTCTTCGTGGTGATCGGCCGCTTCGGCGCCTCGAACGCGGCCGCGCTGCAGCTCATGGCGCCGCCGGTCGCGGCCGTCATCGGCTGGTCCTTCATGGGGGAGCGCCTGGCCTGGGGGGATCTGCTGGGCGGGGCGATCACCCTCGCCGGCTTGCTGCTGATGTTCCGCGCCCGCGCGCGCGCCTGAGGGGCCGCGCGGGGGCTTCGCTGGCAAGGGGTTTGCGGTGCAGAATGCCGCATGCTTCATGGCCGCAAGATCCTCCTGATCGTCTCCGGCAGCGTGGCCGCCTTCAAGGCGCTCATGCTGGTCCGCCTGCTCCGCGCCGAAGGCGCCACGGTCCGCGCGGTGCTGACCGCGGGTGGTGCGCGCTTCGTCACCAAGGAATCCCTGGCCGCCATCACGGGCGAGGCGGTGCAGGATGATCTCTGGGCCGCCGAGGCCGAGATCGGCCATATCCGCCTGGCGCGCTGGGCCGATGTGGTGGTGGTGGCCCCCGCCTCCGCCAACCGGCTGGCGCAGATGGCCCAGGGCCTGGCCGAGGACCTCGCCGGCTGCATCCTGCTGGCGACGCGCGCGCCCGTCCTGGTGGCGCCGGCGATGAATCCCGCCATGTGGGCGCATCCGGCCACGCGGGCCAATATCGCCACCCTCGCTGCGCATGGGCTGCATTTCATCGGCCCCGAGGATGGCCCCATGGCCGAGCCGGAATCGGGCCCTGGCCGACTTTCCGAGCCCGCGGCGATGCTCTTCGCCATTCGCACCCTGCTGGCCTCCGGCCCGCTCTCCGGCAAGCACGCGCTGGTGACCAGCGGGCCGACGCATGAGCCGATTGATCCGGTGCGCTACATCGCCAATCGCAGCAGCGGCAAGCAGGGCCATGCCATCGCGGCGGCGTTGGCGGCGCTGGGCGCGCGGGTCACGCTGGTGAGCGGCCCGGTCGCCCTGGCCGACCCGCCCGGGGTGCGGGTGCTGCGCGTCGAGACCGCGCGCGAGATGCTGGCCGCCTGCGAGGCCGCCCTGCCCGCCGAGATCGCCATCTTCGCCGCCGCCGTCGCCGATTGGCGCGTGGCGCGGGAGGCCGGGCAGAAGCTGAAGAAGCAGCCGGGCACCGAGGCTCCCATGCTGAACATGGCGCTGAACCCGGACATCCTCGCCACCATCTCCACGCATGCCCAGCGTCCGAAGCTGGTCGTGGGCTTCGCCGCGGAGACTGAGCATGTGCTGGAACATGCGCGGCAAAAGCTGGCCCGTAAGGCTTGCGACTGGATCGTTGCGAATGATGTCTCGGGCGATGTGATGGGCGGGGCGGAGAATGCCGTCCATCTCGTCACCGCCGAAGGCGCGGAGGATTGGCCGAGAATGCCCAAGGAAGAGGTTGCGGCGCGGCTCAGCGCCCGGATCGTGGAGTTTTTCGCATGAAGATTCTGGTGCAACGCCTGCCGCATGCCGAGGGGTTGGCCCTGCCCGCCTATGCCTCGATCGGCGCGGCCGGGATGGATCTGGTGGCGGCGCGCAGCCTCAGCCTGGCGCCCGGCGCGCGTGCCCTGGTGCCGACGGGGCTGTGCATCGCCCTGCCGGATGGCTTCGAGATGCAGATTCGCCCGCGTTCCGGCCTTGCCCTCAAGCATGGCGTGACGGTGCTGAACGCCCCCGGCACGGTGGATAGCGATTACCGCGGCGAGGTTGGCGTGGTCCTGGTGAATACCGGGAGTGAGGCCTTCGCCATCGCCCGCGGAGACCGCATTGCCCAGGCGATCTTCGCCCCCGTCCTGCGTGCCGAATGGGAGAGCGTGGTGGTGCTGCCCGAGAGCGCGCGCGGCAGCGGCGGCTTCGGCTCCACCGACGCCCCAGCCGCCCCGCCCGCCCCGCCGATCTCCCCCGAGGACGGCATGGAGCGCATGATGGAAGCCGTCCGCGCGGTGGGTGCCGCCTACCGCCAGCGCACCGGACGGCCGCTCGGCGTCTCGGGCGAACTCGGCGAATACCTGGCGGTCCGGCATCTCGGCCTGACCCTGCTGGAGGAGCGGCTGCCCGGCGTGGATGCCACGCGCAGCGCCGATGGCGGCCAATTGGACCATGTGCTGATCCGCACCCGCGCCCTCTCCATGGCCGCGCTGGAGGGCCGCCGCATCGGGGCGCTGCCCGAGAGCGAGACGGCGACGCACCTCGTCCTCGTGCTGCTGGATGAGGAGAGCCTGCGCCTGGAGGCGATCTGGCAGGCGCCCTATGAGGCGGTGTACCAACAGCAGATGACGCGCGGCAATTCGCGCGGCGTGCATCTGACGCGTTTCCTGGCGCTGCCCGGCGCCGAACGGCTCTGGCCCCGCCCAGCCTCGACCGGGGCGGGGTGAGCGCCCATATCTCCCCCATGGACCTTGATTTCACCGAAGCCGAACTGCACCGCTATTCGCGCCATATCCTGCTGAAGGAGGTGGGGGCGATCGGCCAGGCGCGGCTGCGCCAGGCGCGGGTGCTGGTGGTGGGGGCGGGGGGGCTGGGCTCGCCGCTCGCCATGTATCTGGCGGC
>JAIYDS010000046.1 GCA_027487385.1 Acetobacteraceae bacterium
CAAAACACATAGCCAACAACAACGCACCATAAAGCACGCAGCGCCAACCACGCATCCCAATCCAGACAGCTTCAATCTACCATCTGCACAACAGATTTAATTGTGAAACAACTTGGCCGTTTCAACCAGAGACTGGTTGAAGCGACCTACCCACCGTTGAAGATGGATGCGGATTCGACCGCGAAGGACAGGGAGATTAGCACATCGTGCCGTCTCGTCAAGCTCTTCGTGGGCGAAACCCTCACCACCAAGGTCTCCCTCGGCGGTGAGGGGTATCTAGGGGAGCGACGCGGAACTGTAAAGCGCCACCTCGCCCCTTTCGCGCATAGGCCCCATGCGCGCCGCGCGACTTGCGCGACTCGCGCGAAGCCGTCTGCGGCTCAGCTGTCGGCCCGGATGTTGTTCTCCGTGATCACGCGGCCCCACTTGGCGATCTCGGCCTCCAGGAAGCGCGCGCATTGCTCGGGCGTGCTGGCCACGATGTCGCAGCCCTGCTCCTCGATGCGGTTCTTCACCGCCAGCTCGTTCAGCACCTGCACCAGGGCCTCGTTCATCTGCCGCACCAGGGGCGCGGGCGTGCCGGCGCGGCCCAGCATGGCCCACCAGGTCGGGGCCTCGAAATCCGCGAAGCCCTGCTGCGAAAAGCTCGGCGTCCCCGGCACATGGCGGCTTTGCCCCGCGGTGGTGACGCCGAGCGGCCGCAGCACGCCCGAGCGGATATGCTGGCTCACGATCACCACATTGGTCATGAACAGCGGCACATGCCCGGCCACGGCATCCTGCACGGCAGGGCCGCCGCCGCGATACGGCACATGGACGATCCGGAAATTGCCCTGCTGCTGCAACAGCGTCGTGGACACATGCGCGAGGCCGCCCACGCCAGAGGTCGCGTAGTTCAGCGTGTCCGGCGCGCGCCGCGCGGCCTCCACCACGTCACGGAAGCTGCGGAAGGGCGTGGATTGATGCGCCACCATCGCCAGCGGGCCCGAGGCCGCATGGCAGACGGGAACAAAGGCCTCCATCGTCTTGAAGGGCAGGCGCATCACCGTCTCGTTGGTGGCCTGCGTGTCGTAGACGAAGATCCAGGTGCTGCCATCCGACGGGGCACGCGCCGCTTCGATGGCGCCCGTGGCACCCGAGGCACCGCCGCGATTGTCGATCACGATCTGCCGGCCCAGCACCTCGCCCAGGCGGGCCTGGAAGATGCGCGCGATCGTGTCCGTCGAGCCGCCAGGCGGCCAGGGCACGATCAGGCGGAGGGGCCGGTCAGGAAAGCCCGCCCCCAGGCCCTGTGCATGCAGCAGTGTGGGAGCCGCAAGCCCCGCACCCGCGAGGCCCAGCAAATGGCGCCGATTCATCAGAAACCTCCCGTTTCATTATCCGGTTCGAAGGCTCGGCTCTTGCCGGAAATGGGAACGGCTTGGCAAGCCTGCTCAGCTCTCGGCGCGGATATTGTTGGCGCGAATGACTTCGCCCCATTTGGTGATCTCATTGCGGATGAAGGCCTCGGTTTCCGCCGGCGTGCTCGCCACGATCTCGGCCCCCTGCTCCGCCATGCGGGCCTGCACCGGTGCCTCGCCCAGCACCTGGCGCAGCGCGGCCTGCATCCGGGCCGTGATGGGCGCCGGAATGCCGGCGGGGCCGACCATCACCCAGTAGGTCAGCGCCTCGAAACCCGGGAAGCCCTGCGCGGCGAAGGTCGGCACCTGCGGCAGGAAGCGGCTGGTCTGCGCCGAGGAAACGCCGAGCGGCAGCAGCCGCCCTTCCCGCATGTGGCTCAGGATGATCACGATGTTCGACATGAACAGCGGCACATGCCCGGCCAGCGCATCCTGCAGGGCCGGCCCGCCGCCGCGATAGGGCACATGGCTGATGCGGAAGCCGCCGCGCTGCTGCAACAGCACCGTGGCCACATGGGCGAGCGAGCCCACACCCGTCGTGGCGTAGCTCAGCGTATCGGGCCGAGCCTTCGCCGCCTCGATCATCTGGCTGAGCTGGCGGAACGGCGTGGAGGGGTGGGCCGTCAGCGCATAGGGGCAGGTGCCCAGCAGCGAGCAGAAGGTGAAGGCCTCCATCACGCGATAGGGCAGGCTCATCAGCGTGTCATTGCCGGCCAGCGTGTCATTGGCGAGCATCCAGGTGTGGCCATCCGGCTGGGCGCGCGCCACCTCGCTGGAAGCCACCGAACCCGAGGCGCCGGCGCGGTTGTCCACCACCACCGGCCGGCCCAGGATCTCCTGCAGCCGCGGCTGGAGGATGCGCGCCACCGTGTCGTTCGAGCCACCCGGCGGGAAGGGAATGACCACGCGCACCGGGCGTTCGGGCCAGGACTGGGCCCAGGCGCCCGTGGCCAGGGCGGGCGTGGCGAGCAGGGATCCGAGGGCGGTGCGGCGGCGCATCAGAGGCTTCTCCCGATTGACGTCCGGCAGCAGACCACAGGCGGCGGCGCCGTCTCAAGGCGCTTGTGCGAAACCCTGCCGGATCGCCTCGACCAGGGCCGCCCCGCCCGGGCCCAGCGGCGCATCCCCCACGGCCAGCAGGATGCCCATCTGCGCCAGCTCCGGCAGGCCCTCGGCCTCGCCCATCCAGACCAGGCCCGGGGGCAGGCGCGTCGGCGTCGAGATGGTGAGCGCAAGCCCGGCCAGCGCCACGGCGAAGCAGCCCGATTGCGTGGTGCTGTTGTAGCTGACGCGCACCCGCCGCCCCTCGCGGCCCAACGCCTCCAGCGCAGCGCGCCGCCAGGTGCAGCCGGGATGGGCGGCGGCCAGCGGCAGCGGGTCGCGCTTGTGCAATGTACTGCCCTGCGGCCCGACCCAGCGCAGCGGGCCGCGCCAGACCTCCTCGCCATCCCGCCCATGGCCCTCCGTCAGCAGGGCGAGGTCGATATGCCCGTGCTCCAGGCGCTGGGCCAGTTCCTCGGAGCTCATGCAGAGCACATCCACCTCGATGCCCGGATGGGTTCGGGCGAAGCGGGCGAGGATGCCGGGCAGCCATTGCAGCGCGTAGTCATCCGGGCTGCCGAGGCGCACCTGGCCAGTCAGGGCGGGGGCGCGGAAGGTGGTGATGATCTCCTCGTTCAGCGCGAGCAGGGTGCGGGCGCGCTCCAGCAGCCAGGCGCCCTTGGGCGTGGGCTCCAGCCCGCGATGGCCGCGGCGGAGCAATTCCTCGCCCAGCACCTCCTCCAGCCGCCGCATCTGCATGGAGACAGCGGATTGGGTGCGGCCGATCTTCTCGGCGGTGCGCGTCACGCTCTCGCCCTCGGCGATGAGGACGAAGCTGCGGAGCAATTCGGGGTCGAGGCCGGCGGGCAGGTTCATGGCTCAACATCACGATAATTGATGTTGACCGTCAAGATTAGTCGTTTGAATGATGATTGCGGCGCTGGGATAAGGGGTGGCGACTCAGAAAAGGAACGCATCATGTCCGCCCAGTTCAGCCCCCTTCCCTCCGCCCTGCGGCTCCCGGCCCGGTTCGCGGCGCCGAAGCTGGATCTGAGCTGGATCGCCCGCGTCTGGCGCGCCTATCAGACCCGCCGGCAGCTCAGCGAGCTGGACGCGCATCTGCTGCGCGACATCGGCATGACGCGGCTCGACGCCGAGCTGGAAGCCGCCCGCAAGCCCTGGGACCTCCAGGGCGGCTGACCCGGCCAAAAGGCCGTTGGGCGGCTGATCAGCGCGCGAGGGCGGCCCAGTTCGCCGCCTCCCGCCCAGGCCGGGCGCGCGCCTCCCGCACCGGGGCCTCCGGGGCCCTGGCGAGGGGAATGCCCATCCGCTCCGCCTCGGCCACCGCCTCGCGAATATCGAGGATAAAGACCTGCCGGCTTGCGCCCTCGGCCAGGCCAGCCAGGTCCATGCCGGTCATGGCGGCCAGCAGCGGCGCGCCGCCCGGATTGGGCAGGGCGGTGGTCAGCCCCATGACGCGGCCCGTGCGATCCACCACCGGCCCGCCGGAAAATCCCATCAACGCGCCGAGTCCCGCGGTGAATCCGGGCCCGAAGCCGCGCATCTGCACATAGGGACGCGCCACCCGCCCCTCGGCCAGGGCACGTCCCAGCCCCTCCGGCCCGACGGCCCAGACCGCCTCCCCCGCCACCGGCAATGCGGGCGCGAGGACGGCCGGGCGGAGGAAGCCCTCCGGCATGCGCAGCACGGCCAGATCCATGCGCGAGCTGGTGCCGACCAGTTCTGCCGCTGCCTCCGCCCCGCCATCGGCGCGGCGCAGCGTGACCGGGCCGCTGGCCTGGCGCAGCACATGGGCATTGGTCAGCACATGCCGGTCATCCACGGCGATCGCCGCCCCCACCGAGACGCCGCTGGCCTGCAGGCTGGCCAGGCTGTCCCGCGCCACGCGCGCGGCGGGGGTGCCCGCCGCCTGCTCAGCGGGCAGGGCAGCGCAGCCCGCGAGGAGCGCGAGCCCCAGGGCGAAGACAGCCAAGCGATTCATTTGGTCCGGCATAGGAATGTTCTGCGTCCGGTCTCGTATCGCGCCAACCTGGCCCCGGAAAGTTAAGGTTTTCCGAATGCCGCAGCTTTCTGTGGAGCGTTCAGGGGATAAGTGCCGCCCCCGCAAAGCTTGACCTTGCGACGCCCAGTGTATAGAACATTTCAAGAACACCATGCTCCTTTCCCCCCGCCCCTCCCCGCCTGAAACCGCCCCGCAAGCCCCGGCGCCGATGGATCGCGCGGCGCTGCTGGCCGGACTGCGGGCGCGGATCGCGCGGCTCGATCCGGGGCTGGAGACCGCCCGCGCCACCCTGCCGCTGGCGCCCGAGCTGGACGCGCACCTGCCCTGGAACGGCCTGCCGCTGGCCGGGCTGCATGAGGTGCTGGCGGCCGAGCCCGGGGCCGGGATGGGCTTCGCTGGCCTGCTGCTGGCCCGCGCCCAGGCCGCGCTGCCCGGCCGTTCCGTGCTCTGGATCGCGAGCGAGCCCGATGCCTATCCGCCCGGCCTGGCGCAGCTGGGCCTTTCCGCCGCCAGCCTGATCCTGATCCGCGCGCCGCGCCCGGCCGATGCGCTCTGGGCGGCCGAGGAAGGGCTGCGCTGCCCGGCCATCGCCGCCGTGCTGCTGCTGAATGCGGCGCCCGACCTCACCGCCGCCCGCCGCCTGCAATTGGCGGCCGAGACGGGGGGCGGCATCGGCCTCTTGCTGCGCGGCGATGATGAAAGCCCCGGCCCCACCGCGGCGCTGACCCGCTGGCGGCTTTCGGCCCGCCCGGCCGAGGGCGGCTCGCCCCACCATCTGGGCGAGCCCTCCTGGGAGATCGCGCTGCTGCGCGCGCGCGGCGGAAGGCCGGGGGCCTGGGCGGGCGAATGGGATGCGCTGCGGGGCGAATTGCGGGTGCTGGCCCCGGCCGCGCCGGAACGGCGGGCGCGGGGGGCATGAAGGAAAAAGAGAAAGGGGCCTCCGGCGGCTGGGGCCGGGGGCCCCAGACCCATTTCCTTAAGTATGGGGGTCTGGGGCCTCTCGGCCCCAGCCGCCGGAGGCCTTTTTATAAAGCGCCCCTCCCATGACCGGCCGCCGCGCCGCCCGCACGCCGCGCCTGCCGCTCTTCGAGGCCGGCCCGCCCGTGGCCCCACCCCTGCCCCCCGCGGCGCCCGAGGCGCCCCGCGGCACGCGCCGCTTCCTCATGCTGCACGGCCCAGGCCTGGCCTGCCCGCAGGCCGCCATCTGGGCGCTGCGCTTCTCGCCTTTGGTCGGCCTTTGGCGCGAGGAAGGGCTGCTGATCGAAACCACCGGCCTGCCCGAGCCGGAGCCCGCCCTGCTCGCCCGCGTGCTGGCCGCCTTCGAGAAGGCCGGGCATCCGGCGCGCGGCCTGCTGGGCGCGGCCCCCGCCGCGCTGGCCGCGCTGCTGCGCGCGGGCCTCCCCTCCCAGGTGCTGGACCCCGAGCCGGATCTGGGGCGCCTGCCGGTCAGCGCCCTCGCGCTGCCCGAAGCGCTGATCGCGGCCCTGCACCGCCTGGGCCTGCGCGAGGTGGCGGCGCTGGAGGCGCAGCCGCGCGGCCCGCTGGCCCGCCGCTTCGGCCCCGCCATCGCGCAGGAGCTGGCCGCGCTGCGCGGCGCCATCGCCCCCTTCACCCCCATCCGCCCGCCGCCAAAGCACATCGCGGCGCGGGATTTCCTTTCGCCCCTGGTCACGGCGCCGGGGCTGGAGCGCATGATCGGGGCACTCATCACCACCCTCTGCGAGGGGTTGCTGGCGGTCGGTGAGGGGGCACGGGTGCTGCGTCTGACCGCCTTCCGCGCCGATGGCTCCTGGCAGGAGCTGCGCCAGGGCCTCGGCCAGGCGAGCCGCGACCCCACCCATATTCACCGCCTGATGGCCCGCCGCGTGGAGGAGCTGCGCCCCGAGCTGGGCTTCGAGCGCCTGGTCCTCGCCGCCGAGGTGACCGAGCCCTTCACCCCCCGCCAGCCCGGCCTGCCGGGCGAGGACACGGCGCCCGAGGAGCTGGCCACGCTGCTGGACCGGCTGGGGCAAAGGGTGAAGCTCTGGCGCCTGGCCCCGCACGCCTCGCATTGGCCGGAGCGCGCCATCCGCCGCGTCAGCCCCTTCGCCACAACGGCCGCCTTCACCGCCGCGCCGCGCCCGGTGCGGCTGTTGCGCCGGCCGCTGCCACTGGAGGCCGTGGCCCTGCTGCCCGATGCGCCCCCTTCCCTGCTGAGATTGGGCCGCCAGGCGCATCGCATCACCCGCGCCATGGGCCCCGAGCGGCTGGAACCGGAATGGTGGGACGGCCACAGCGCCCGCCCGCGCGACTACTACGCCGTGCAGACCGAAAGCGGCGCGCGCTGGTGGGTCTGCCGCAGCGGCGCGCCGGGGGCGCCGGACAACCGCTGGTATCTGCATGGGTATATGGTGTGATCTTCGGCGAACCGGCCGCCCTTTCCAACTTCTCCTTCCTGGAAGGCGCCTCCCATGCGCGGGAGCTGGTGGAGACGGCCCAACGCCTCGGCCATGGGCTGATCGGCGTGGCCGACCGGCAGGGCTTCGCCGGCAGCGTGCAGGCCATGGTGGCGGCCGAGCAAGCCGGGCTGCGCTACCTGCTGGGCGTGCGCCTCACCCTCCTGGACGGCACGGAATACCTGGCCTGGCCGAGCGACCGTGCCGCCTATGGGCGCCTCACCTCCATGCTCTCCGCCGCACGCATGGAGGCCCCCAAGGGCGAATGTCCCCTGACGCGCGAGGCATTGCTGGCCGCCGCCCCCGGCCAGGCGCTGGCGCTGATCGCCCCCCGCCATCCGGATGCCGGTTTCGCCGCCCGCCTCAGGCGCGATGCGGCCGAGTTCGGCCGGGCGCTGGCCATGCCGCTGATGGTCGCGGCCGCGCACCGCGCCACCGGCGATGACCGCGCGCGGCTCGATGCCCTGGCCGCCATGGGCGCCCGGCTGATCGCGGCCGGCGGCGTGCGCTACCACGCCCCGCAGCGCCGGCGCCTGGCCGATGTGCTGAGCGCCATCCGCCTGGGCCGCCCCGTGGCGGAACTCGGCCTGGACGCCGAACCCAATGGCGAGGCCTGCCTCAAGCCCGAGGCCGAGCTGCGCCGCCTCTTCCAGGGGCATGCGGCGGCGGTGGATCGCGTGGCGGAGCTGGCGGAGGTGGCGCGGTTTTCCTTGCGCGAACTCGCCTATGAATATCCGGACGAGATCCTCGACCCAGGCCGCACGCCGCAGCAAACGCTGGAAGCGCGCGTGGCCGAAGCGCAGCGCGAGAAATGGCCCGGGGGCGTGCCGCCCAAGGTCGCAACACAGCTCGCCCATGAAATCGCGCTGATCGCCAAGCTGAACTACGCGCCCTATTTCCTGACCGTGCACGAGATCGTGCGTTATGCCCGCAGCGTCGAAATCCTCTGTCAGGGGCGGGGCTCGGCGGCCAATTCGGCGGTCTGCTATGTGCTCGGCATCACCGCCGTCCCGCCCGACAAGCATGATCTGCTCTTCGAGCGCTTCATCAGCGAAGCCCGCGACGAGCCGCCCGACATTGACGTGGATTTCGAACACGAACGGCGCGAGGAGGTGATCCAGCACATCTATGAACGGTATGGCCGGCACCGCGCCGCCATCGCCGCCACCGTGATCCGCTTCCGCGAACGCAGCGCCATCCGCGAGGTGGGCAAGGCGCTGGGCCTGGATGAGACGGTGACGGCGCCGCTCGCCAAGGCCGTCTGGGGCGCGGGGGATGCGACCTGGGAGGAGATCGCCGCCGAGCATGGCCTGGATGCCGAGGACCCCCGCCTCAAGCTCGCCTGCGAATTGGCCGATGAGATCCAGGATTTCCCGCGCCACCTGGCCACCCATGTCGGCGGCTTCGTCATCACCCGCGGGCCGCTCACCGAGCTTTGCGTCGTCACACGCGCGGCGATGGAGAACCGCCACACCATCGAATGGGACAAGGACGATATCGAGGCGCTGCGCATGCTGAAGGTGGATGTGCTGGGCCTGGGCATGCTGAGCTGCATCCGCCGTGGCCTCAAGCTCATCGGCAAATCCGCGCTGACCGACATCCCGCAGGATGACCCCGCCACCTATGAGATGCTGAGCCGGGCGGACAGCCTGGGCGTCTTCCAGGTGGAGAGCCGCGCGCAGATGAACATGCTGCCGCGCCTGCGCCCCCGCCAATTCTACGATCTGGTGATCGAGGTCGCGATCGTGCGCCCGGGCCCGATCCAGGGCGACATGGTCCATCCCTATCTGCGCCGGCGGAATGGCGAGGAAGCAGCCGAGGTGCCGCGCGGGCTGGAGGCGGTGCTGGGCAAGACGCTCGGCGTGCCGCTGTTTCAGGAACAGGCGATGAAGATCGCGATCGTCGGCGCCGGCTTCTCTGCCACGCGCGCGGACCAGCTGCGCCGTGCGATGGCGACCTTCAAGCGCAACGGCCAGCTGCCGCAATTCCGCGCCGAATTCCTCGAAGGCATGGCTTGCCGCGGCTATGATCCCGGCTTCGCGGAGCGCTGCTTCAAGCAGCTGGAAGGCTTCGGCACCTATGGCTTCCCGGAGAGCCATGCGGCGAGCTTCGCACAGCTGGTCTACATCTCGGCCTGGCTGAAATGCCATCATCCCGCGGCCTTCGCGGCGGCGCTGCTGAACAGCCAGCCCATGGGCTTCTACGCGCCTGCGCAGATCATCCGCGATGCGCGCGAGCATGGGGTGCGGGTGCTGCCGATTGATGTGACGGTGAGCGACTGGGACTGCGGTTTGGAAGAAGGAAATCTACGCCTCGGCCTGCGCCAAGTGACGGGCCTCGCCAAGACCGTGGCGGAGCGCATCACCGCCGCCCGCCCCTTCGCCGATTTCCGCGACATGGTGCGCCGCGCCGCGCTGGATCGCGGGGCGGTGGAGCGCCTGGCCGAGGCCGATGCGCTGCGCGGCCTCGGTCTCGATCGCCGCGCGGCGCTGTGGGAGGCGGCGGCCGTCGAACACGCCATGGAACTCGCGCCCCCCGTGCTGGAGGCCGCGCCGCAATTGCCGCTGGCGACGGCAGGCGAGCGCGTGGTGCTGGATTACGCCGGCACCGGCCTCACCCTCGGACCGCATCCGCTGGCACTGCTGCGGGCCGAACTCGCCCGGCACGGCGCGGTCAGCACGCGGGATTATGTCCGCGCCCGGCAGGGGAAATGGCTGCGCGTGGCGGGCCTCGTCCTGGTGCGGCAGCGGCCAGGGAGTGCCAAGGGCGTGATGTTCTTCACCATCGAGGATGAGCACGGCACGGCCAATCTTGTCCTCTTCCCCGATATCTCGCAGCGCTTCCGGCGCGAGGTGGTGGCGGCCCGCCTAGTCATCGCCGAGGGGCGCCTGGAGCGCACCGAGGCGCATGTGCCCATCCTGCACCTGCTGGTCCGCAAGCTGGAGGACCACTCGGCGCTGCTGCACGGGCTGCATGAACTGGATGGCGACACCTGGGCCAGGAATATCGCCCATGCGGATGAGGTGCTGCGCCCCAACCTCTCACCCGACCCGCGGGTGAAGCGAAAGGAAGCGCTGCGCCAGCCCAGCCGGGATTTCCATTGAGGGGTAGCGCTTTGGCCGCTTCTGAGGGTGATGAGTTTTGAAGAAAAAGGGCCTCCGGCGGCAGGGGCCGAAAGGCCCCAGACCCCGATCCTGAAGCGAGGTCCGAAGCCCCATGGAATTTCTGGGCAAAGTTGTTGGGGTCTGGGGCCTTTCGGCCCCAGCCGCTGGAGGCTTTTTTATTTCCGCGTTCAGTAGCTGCGCGGCATCCCCAGCACATGCTCGCCCAGATAGCTCAGGATCAGGTTCGTGCTGATCGGCGCCACCTGATAGAGCCGCGCCTCACGGAACTTGCGCTCCACGTCATATTCCTCGGCGAAGCCGAAGCCGCCATGGGTCTGCACGCAGGCCTCGGCCGCCGCCCAGGCGGCATCGGCCGCGAGCATCTTGGAGGTGTTCGCCTCCTCGCCACAGGGCAGCCCGGCCTCGAACTTCTCCAGCCCTTTGTGCAGCAGAGCCTCGGCCGCGCGCATCTGCGCATAGGCCTTGGCGATGGGGAATTGCACGCCCTGGTTCTGGCCGATGGGACGGCCGAACAGCACCCGCTCCTTCGCATAGGCCACCGAGCGGTTGGTGAACCACTTGGCGTCACCAATGCTCTCGCTGGCGATCAGCAGGCGCTCGGCATTCATGCCGTCCAGGATGTAGCGGAAGCCGCGGCCCTCGACGCCGACCAGGTTCTCGGCCGGGACTTCCATGTTGTCGAAGAAGAC
>JAIYDS010000274.1 GCA_027487385.1 Acetobacteraceae bacterium
TCGGCATTGAAGCGCGAGAAGAGCGGCACCGTGCCGTCGCGATAGGCCTGGATCTTGCGGACATGCTCGGGCATGAGCATCCGCATGAATTCGCGCGCCTGGGAATAGGCCTCGTCGCCTTCCACCAGGATCTCATCCATGTCGCGCGCATAGCCATCGCGGATGCAGCGCTTGATGAGGTCGGCTTCCTCATAGATCAGCGCCGGCGCGGTGCTGGCCAGCGTGCGCTCGCGGATATGGTTCCACAGGCCCAGCAGGTATTCGCAATCGCGCCGGATTTCCGGCTTGGGCCGCTGCGCGCCCGCGGTGCGGACGATGAGCGACATGCCGGGCGGCATGTCCAGCTCGTCAATCACTTCACGGAGACGGCGGCGGTCGGAGGAGGAGGTGATCTTGCGGGAGACGCCGCCGCCGCGCGGCGAGTTCGGCATCAGCACGGAGAAGCGGCCGGCCAGCGAGATATAGGTGGTCAGCGCCGCACCCTTGGTGCCGCGCTCTTCCTTGACGACCTGGATGAGGATGATCTGCCGGCGGCGGATCACCTCCTGGATCTTGTAGTTGCGCAGGAAGCGCGGCGTGGGCCGGCGCTCGCGCATGCGCTCCTCGGTGTCGGCCTCGCTCTCGCCCTCGGGGTCGCCCTCCGTGACGCCGATGGTCTCGGGCGGCGGGGCAGGGGGGATGCTGTCCTCGCCGGCTTCCTCGCGGGCGGCCTCGATGGCGGCGGCCTGCTCGGCCTCCAGTTCGGCCGCCAGGTCGGCCGCGATTTCCTCGGCGGTGGGGGCGGCCTCGCCGGCGATTTCCTCGGGCGCTTCCAGCACGGCGTCATCCGGCACGTCGCGCGGATCGGCCTCTTCGGCGGGCTCGGGCTTGCCGGCCTTGGCGGCGGCGGCGGCGCGCGCGGCCTGGGCCTGGGCGCGGCGCTCATCCTCGCGCGCTTCGGCTTCGGCTTCTTCGCGCGCTTCCTGCTGCTGCGCCTCGATCAGCCGCTGCCGGTCGGCGACGGGGATCTGGTAGTAATCGGGGTGGATTTCTCCGAAGGCGAGGAAGCCGTGGCGGTTGCCGCCATATTCCACGAAGGCGGCCTGAAGGCTGGGCTCCACCCGGACCACGCGGGCCAGGTAGATATTGCCCTTCAGGGGGAGGCGGTTGGCGGCCTCCAGGTCGAATTCGTCAACCCGGTGCCCATCCATCACGACCACCCGGGTTTCTTCCGGATGGGCCGCGTCGATCAACATGCGCTTGGTCATGCGAGGAAAACTCCGCACCGCGGCGGGGACGGGCGGTGCCCGGTTCCGGCCTGCGGCGGAAAAGAGAGACGGATTCCGGGCGGGGGCCGATGGGCGGCGATGTCCGTGACATGCGCTTTCGTCCTCACTCGGGGGCGCGGCGCCCGCCGGAAACTGCGCCCGACGGGGCGGCAGGGGCGGGGCGTCTTGCCCAATGGCTCCACCCCCACGAATGTGCGCCCTTCGCGGGCGGGCGATATTGCGGCAGTCCGTATATGCGGGATCCTGAGACGCAGGATCAGCGCCGGGCTGCACCGCGGGCGCGCTGGCGAAACAGGCGGACCAATCGCGGAGTGCCACCCAGGGGGGCGTCCATCCAGCGGGGTCCAGCCAGGGCGTGGCGCAGGAAGATCGCGCGACGAACCTTTGTTTCGCCCGCAGCACCTATCACTGGGGCATCTCACCTTACGCGCGTGGGGGGGCGCTCACAAGGCACCCTCGGGGCTGGTGGCCCAAACTTCTCCCAATGCCCGACAGCCCCATGCCCAAGCGCGTGGCAGAGATGCTGGATTTTCAGGCGGATTCCGCTAAACTGCTCAGGCCGTGGTGGGGGTCGCGGCCAGATGCAGGGGTTCCATCGGCGCATTTTCTTGGCGGGGCTGGCCGGGTTGGTCTCGGCCCCGGCTTCACACGCCCAGGTTGTGCGTCCGCGCGCAGCCTTGCCGCTGGTTGTTCTCGATCCTGGCCATGGTGGCGCCGATCCCGGGGCCATCGGCCCGGCCGGCACCCAGGAGAAGCGCATCACCTTGCCGCTGGCGCTGGAACTGAAGCGCCTGCTGGAGTCGGGCGGCCGCTGCCGCGTGCTGATGACCCGCTCCCGCGATGTCTTCGTCCCCCTCGCCCGCCGCGTGGAACTGGCGCGCGAGCGTGAGGCGGCGCTGCTGCTCTCGATCCACGCCGATGCCATGCCGGCCGGCCAGCGGGGCCATCTGCGCGGCGCCTCGGTCTATACCCTCGCCGAGACCGCCACCGACCCTCTCGCCGCCGCCCTGGCGCGGCGGGAGAATCTGGCCGACCGCGCGGGCGGGCTGCGCCTGCCCTCCGTCTCGCCCGAGGTGCAGCGTATCCTGCTCAGCCTGATGCGGCAGGAGACCCGCGCGGGGTCGGAGCGCCTCGCGCGCCTCACCGTCAACGCGCTGGATGGCGATGTCCCGCTGCTGAGCCAGCCGCTGCGCCGGGCGCAATTCGTGGTGCTGAAGGCGCCCGACGTGCCCTCGGCCCTGGTGGAATGCGGCTTCCTCTCCAACCCGGCCGAGGAGGCGCTGCTGCGCCGGCCCGAGCATCGCGCCCGCATCGCCGGGGCGCTGGCCGAGGCGGTGCATGGTTTTCTCGGGCGCCGAGTCGCGGCCTGAGCCGGCCGGCGCGTGGGCCATATCAGAGTTTCCTGACTTCGGCCGCTCACATCGTCATCACGCGAAGGGGAAAAAAGGGCCTCCGGCGGCTGGGGCCGGGGCCCCAGAGCCCGTTCCATATAAAGAACAAAAACAATGGCTTGCTGGAGATCGAACAAGGATTTGGGGTCTGGGGCCTTTCGGCCCCAGCCGCCGGAGGCCTCTTTCACTCCATGAGCCGGCCCGCGCGGGGCCTCAGCCGCCGATCAGCCGCACCAGCGCGTCATCCAGCAGCGGCCCATCATCCCGCGCTTCCAGCGCGGCCTCGGCGAAGACGCTGTAGCCATCGCCCCCGCGCCACAGGAAATTGTTGGTGGCGAGGCTATAGGCCCGCGCCGGATCCAGCGGCGCCCAGCTGCCATCCGCGGCCTGCACCTCCACGCTCACCACCCGGCTGCCGGGCGGGCGGGTGGCATCGGCGGTGAAGCGCAACCCGGCGAGCTGTGGGAATCGCCCGGAAGGGGCGGGTAGGCGGCCTAGCCCGTTTTCCAGCGCCGCGATCAGGGCATTCCCGCGCAGCATGAGGCGCGCCGTGGTGTTGCCGAAGGGCAGGGCGGAGAGCACATCGCCCAGCGTCACCTCGCCATCCGGCAGGCCAGCGCGGATGCCGCCGCCATTCTGCCAGCCGATCTCCGCATCCACCGCGCGGCGCATCGCCTCGGCCACCAGAGAGCCGATCTCGCAGGGGCCGGCGCCGCAGCCCTGGTTGCTCAGGGCGGCCGGCAGCCGTGTCACCACCCGCCGGCGAATCGCCTCCAGGGGGGCGGCCAGCTGCGCGACCAGCACGGCCACGGCACGATCCTCGGCGAGGTCGGCGGTCAGTTCGCGCATGATCTGCGCCGAATGCGCCACGCGGCCTTCTGCCGTGAGGTCCAGATCGAGCCGCCCAAGGAAGCGGCCATGCGCGCCGGCCTGGGCGATCAGCACCGGCCGGTCCGGCCCTTCCACCACCACGGGCGGCGCCACCAGCGTGTGGGAATGCCCGCCCAGGATCACATCCACCCCGGCCACCTCCGCCGCCAGGCGCCGATCCGCGCCGAGACCCAGATGGGAGAGCATGACCACCAGCGCCGGCCCCTCGCGCCGGGCTTCCCAGACGGCGCGGTTGGCGGCCTCCAGCGGGTCGGTGAAGCGGAGATTGGGGCCGGGCGAGGAGATGCCGGGCGTGTCCGGCGTGGTCAGCCCCACCACGACGACGCGCATGGATTCGCGCCGGAAGGTGATGGTGGGGCGGATTTTTCCCGCGAGCGCGGGCTCCGCCGTCGCGTCCAGATTGGCGGAGAGTACGGGGAAGGGGACGGCGGCGATGTAGCGGGCCAGCACCTCCGGCCCCAGGTCGAATTCGTGATTGCCCAGGGCGAAGCCCTGCACGCCCCAGGCGCGCTGGACCTGCGCCTCGGCCTGGCCCTCGTGATGGGCGAAGAAGAGCGTGCCGAGGAAGGCGTCGCCCGCTTCCAGCAGCAGGGCGGCGCGGCCTTCGGCGCGGGCGGCCTCGCGCGCTTCGGCGATGGCGGTGGCCATGCGGGCCGAGCCGCCGAAACAGGTCTCGCCAGCCCGGCAGGCGGCGGAGGTGGCGGCGATCGGCTCATGCCGGCTGTGGAAATCATTCAGGTGCAGCAGGGCCATGCGCGTGCTGGCCTGCGCCGCGGCGGGGCGCAGCGCGGGCGCGGCGACCAAGGGGGTGAGGATGGCGGGCAGGGCACGGCGGCGGAGCATGGCGGTTCCCGGTCTGGCCCCTCATCTGTGGCGGAAAATCCGTCTTGTGCAAGCTGATCCCGCTGCGGCCATGTTCTGCCCTTGCCATGCCATGTTTGCCGGTGAAGGGTAACACTTCCCTCGGTTGGTCGCGTCGCTTGCAGATCTATCTGCCCATCGCCGAAATGAGCGTGGATGCCCTCATGCTGGTGGGCATCGGCTTCGTCGTGGGCTGGCTCTCCGGCCTGTTCGGCGTGGGCGGCGGCTTCCTGCTGACGCCGGTGCTGATGCTGATCGGCATTCCCTCCACCGTCGCCGTCGCCTCGGGCGCGAACCAGACGCTGGGCGCCTCCGTCTCGGGGCTGATCGCCCAGGCGCGGCGGCAGAATGTGGATTGGCAGATGGGCGGCGTGCTCGTGGCGGGCGGCCTGGTGGGCAGCGTGGTGGGCGTGCAGATCTTCGCGCTGCTGCGCCGGGCGGGCCAGGTGGATGCGGCGGTGGCCATCTTCTACGTCGTCGTGCTGGGCGCCGTCGGCACGCTGATGGTGATGGAGAGCCTGCGCGCCATCCTCCGCCGCTCCCGCGCGCAGCCGATGCGGCGCAGCAATCATTCCTGGGCGCATGGGCTGCCGCTGAAGTTCCGCTTCCGCAAGAGCCGTCTCTATATCTCCATCATCCCGCCGCTGGTGGTGGGCTTCGTCATCGGCATCCTCTCGGCGATCATGGGTGTGGGCGGCGGCTTCATGCTCGTGCCGGCCATGATCTACATCCTTGGCATGCCGACGGCGGTGGTGATCGGCACCTCGCTCTTCCAGGTGGTCTGCGTCACCGCCTCGGTCACCTTCCTGCAGGCCATCCAGGTGGGGGGCGTGGATATCGTGCTCACGCTGCTGCTGCTGCTGGGCGGTGTGGCGGGGGCGCAGTTCGGCGCGGCGATGGGCGGCAAGCTGCGTGGCGAAGAGACCCGCGCGCTGCTGGGCCTGCTGGTGCTGGGCGTTGCGGCTTCGCTGCTCTGGGACCTCTGGCGGGTGCCGGAGAACCTGTTTTCCGTCGGGCCGGCCTGGTGATGGGCACCCGCCAGAGCTTTCTTGTTGCCCTCAAGCGCCGGGCGCCGCCTCCGGCGGCTTGGCTGGCGGCCCTCCGGCGTGTTGCGCCGGATCGAAGCTCACGGCGTGGCCGCCGGCCGCCTTGCGGCCGGATCTTCGGGGCTGGGCTCTTGTTTCTGTTGGGTTTGGCCCTTGCTGGAGGTGCCTGGGCCCAACCCTCCGAGCTGGTGGCCCGGCTCTCGACTGACCGCGTCTCCATCACCACCGCCTTCACCGGCGAGAGCATCCTGCTCTTCGGCAGCACGGAGGAGCCGTTGGGGCCGGGCGGCGATGAGGTCATCGTCCTGGCGCGCGGCCCGGCCGGCCCCTTCGTGGTGCGCCGCAAGGTCGAGGTGCTGGGCCTCTGGTTCAACGGCCCGGCGGCGCGCTTCGAGAATGTGCCGGTCTTCTATGCCGTGGCCGGCACGCGCCCGGCGCATCTGCTGCTGCCCGAGGAGGTGCGCCGCGCGCGCGGCATCGGGCTTGCCACCCTGCCCCTGGTCTCCACCGGCGCGCGGGCGCCCGGCTTCCGCTCGGCGCTGGTCTCGCTCAAGCAATCCGCCGGACTCTGGCAGGAGGATGCGCAGCCCATCGAGATCGCGGGCTCGCGCCTCTTCAACCTGCGCCTGCCGCTGCCCTCCACCGTGCAGCCCGGCAGCTACCGCGTCGAGGTGATGCTGGTGCGGGCGCGCCGCGTCGTCGCCACCGAGCAGCTCGGCTTCATCGTGGAGCGCGTGGGCAGCGCTGCCGAAATCGAGAAGCTCGCCCGCGGGCAGCCGGTGCTCTACGCTCTGCTCTGCATTGTGCTGGCGGGCCTGGCGGGTTGGCTGGGCTCGGTGATCTTCCGGAGGAGCTGATGCCCGAACTTGCCGCCGAACGCGCCCGGCGTGACCGCGTCTTCCTCGTCGTGGTGGATGACAGCGCCGAACGCGCCGTCGCGCTGCGCTATGCCGCGCTGCGCGCCGCCAAATCCGGCGGGCGGGTGGCGCTGCTGCGGGTGATCGAGCCGGTGGAGCAAAGCGAATGGGCCGGCATCGGCGCCATGATGGCCGAGGAGCGGCGCGAGGAAGCCGAGGCGATGCTGGCCGGCCTCGCCGCCCAGGTGCGGGAGATCACCGGCGGCCTGCCCATCCTGATCACGCGCGAGGGCAAGGTGGCGGAGGAGCTTCTGGCCCTGCTGGAGGAAGACCCGCGCATCTCCATCCTGGTGCTGGCGACGGCCGCGAACGCCAAGGGCCCAGGGCCGCTCGTCACGGCGCTGACCGGGCGCCTGGCCGCGCGCATGACCGTGCCGATGACGGTGGTGCCGGGCAACATGAGCGATGCGGAGCTGGACCGCGTCACATGAGGCGGCGGCTCCTGCTGCTGGGTGGGCTGGCGCTGGCCGGTTGCGCGGCCTTGCCCGAGGCGCCGGAATGCGGCGCGGCGGAAGGCCCGCGCATCTGGTTGCTGGATGCCGATTGGCACACCGAGATCGGCCTGCCGCCCGCCGCCTTGCCCCCCGCGCTGACGGCTGGCCTGCCTGAGGCCGCGCTCGTGTTTTTCGGCTTTGGCAAGCGCCATTTCATGCTGGCCGAGGCGCCCGGCCCGGCCGAGTGGCTCGCCGGCCCCTTTCCCGGTGCCGGTGCCATGCAGGTGACCGCCTGGCCCGCCCCGCCCCCCGGCGCGCTGGTGCTGCCCGTGACGCCTGAGGGGCTGGCCGCCATGGCCACGGCGCTGGCGGCGAGCTTCGCGCCGGGCCCGGCGCTGATCGAAGCGCGGCCCCGCCGGCGCTTCTACGCCGCCGCCCGGGGCTATAGCCTCGCCTATACCTGCAACACCTGGACGGCCGAAATGCTGGCGGCGGCGGGGCTGGCGGTGAGCGCGGATGCGGTGGTCCTGGCCCGCAGCGTCACGGTGCAGGCGGCGGCGCTGCCGGGTGCCTGCCGGCTGCCGGCGCGCCCGCGTCTGGCCTGATGGAGCCTTGCCTGGTGGTTTGCCAAACACCCTTCGGGGGGGTAAGCCCTGCCGCATGAAGCCCGCTGAAATCCAGGCCGTCCAGGCCCATCTCCGCAAGCTGCTTGGCAGCTCCAACCTCATGATTCGCGCGGCTGCGACGCGGAACGGCCCGGTGGAGGTGCTGGCCGGGGCCGAGACCATCGGCACGGTGGACCGGGACGCCGAGGATGGCGAAGTGACCTACCACGTCACCATCTCGATCCTCGCCGAAGACCTCCCCAACCTCTAAGTCTCGGGGTCTGGGGTCTCTCGGCCCCAGCCGCCGGCGGCCTTTCCTTTGCGCCATACCCGGGTGAAATTCCCGATGACGTTACCTTGATTTTCAGAAATTCCTGAACATACTGATGTTCATGGACCTGCCCCCCGCCACCGCCGCCTTCGTTCTCCATTTCGGCGAGATGGGCTCGCGCTGGGGCATCAACCGCACGGTGGGGCAGATCTACGCCCTGCTCTTCCTCTCCGACCGCCCGCTCAATGCGGATGAGATCGTGGCCCAGCTCGGCTTCTCCCGCTCCAATGTCTCGATGGGGCTGAAGGAACTGGAAACCTGGCGCCTGGTGAAGCTCCAGCACCTGCCGGGCGACCGGCGCGAGCATTTCTCGACGCCCGAGGATGTCTGGCAGATCGTGCGCATCCTGGCCGAGGAGCGCCGCAAGCGCGAGATCGACCCCACACTCTCCCTGCTGCGCGATGTTCTGATGCAGAAGCCCGCCACCGCGGCGGATGAGCACGCCCAGGCCCGCATGCAGAGCCTGATGGAGGTGATTTCGTTGCTCACCGGCTGGATGGATGATGTGAAATCCCTGCCGGATGAGCGTCTGATCGCCCTGCTCAAGCTAGGCGGCCGCGTCGCCCGCGTGCTGGAGGCGACGGAGCGCTTCCAGGACATCGTCACCCGTCGCAATCGCCCCAACAAGAAGGCCTGATCCATGGACCCGATCCTCCTCGCCCGGATGCAGTTCGCGGCGAACATCTCCTTCCACATCCTCTTCCCGACCATCACCATCGCGCTGGGCTGGGTGCTGCTCTTCTTCAAGCTGCGCTTCGACAAGACCGGCGATGCGGCCTGGATGGAGGCCTACAAGTTCTGGGTGAAGGTCTTCGCGCTGAGCTTCGCGCTCGGCGTCGTCTCGGGCGTCACCATGTCCTTCCAGTTCGGCACGAATTGGCCGGGCTTCATGGAGCGCGTGGGCAATATCGCGGGGCCGCTGCTGGCCTATGAGGTGCTGACCGCCTTCTTCCTGGAAGCGAGCTTCCTGGCCGTGATGCTCTTCGGCTATGGCCGTGTGCCCAACCGCATCCATACCCTGGCCACGCTGCTGGTGGCGGGTGGCACCAGCGCCTCGGCCTTCTGGATCATCGTGCTGAATTCCTGGATGCACACGCCGACGGGCTTCGAGATGCGCGACGGCGTGGCGCATGCGACGGATTGGATGGCCATCATCTTCAACCCCTCCATGCCCTATCGCTTCAGCCACATGATGCTGGCCTCCGGCCTCACCGTCGCCTTCCTGATGGCGGGGCTCTCGGCCTGGCGCTGGCTGCGCGGCGACCACGCGCCGGGCGTGGTGCGGGCGCTGAAGACGGGCGTGGTGCTGGGCGCCATCCTGATCCCGATCCAGATCTTCGCGGGTGACATGCACGGGCTGAACACGCTGAAGCACCAGCCGCAGAAGATCGCCGCCATGGAAGGCATCTGGGAGACCGAGCGCGGCGCCGGCCTGCTGCTCTTCGCCATGCCGGATGCCGAGACGCGCAGCAACCGCTTCGAGATTGAAATCCCCAAGCTCGGCAGCCTGATCCTCACCCATTCGCTGGATGGCGAGATCCGCGGCCTGAATGAATTCATCGGCGAGCACCCGCCCGTGGCGCCGGTCTTCTACGCCTTCCGCATCATGGTGGGCATCGGCATGCTGATGCTGCTCGTCTCCTGGTGGGGGGTCTGGGTGATCCGCAAGCGCGGCATCACGCCCTGGCTGGCGCGCATCCTGGTGGGCATGACCTTCTCCGGCTGGGTGGCCACGCTGGCCGGCTGGTATGTGACCGAGATCGGCCGCCAGCCCTGGCTCGTCACCGGCATCCTGCGCACGGGCGAGGCGGCGGGGCCGGTCGCAGCCACCACCATCCTCGCCTCCTTCATCATGTATCTGGCGCTCTACGCCGCCCTGCTGCTGGCCTACATCCTGACGCTGATGCACCTGGCCCGGCGGCCGGAGGCGGCGGCGCCCGAGCCGCGGCTGCAAGCGGCGCCGGCGGAGTAGCGCGCCATGGAAGCCCTGCCCGAAGGCGCCTGGCTGCCCATCACCTTCGCGGTGCTGATGGCCGTCTCGATGCTGCTCTATGCCGTGCTGGACGGCTTTGACCTTGGCGTCGGCGTGCTGCTGCGCGGCACGTCGGATGAGGCGATGCGGGACCGCATGGTGGCCAGCATCGGCCCCTTCTGGGATGCGAACGAGACCTGGCTGGTGCTGGGCGTGGGCCTGCTGCTGGTGGCCTTCCCGGCCGCGCATGGGCTGATCCTGACCGCGCTCTATATCCCCGTCGCGCTGATGCTGATGGGGCTGATCCTGCGCGGCGTCGCCTTCGAATTCCGCGCCAAGGCGCCCGCCGCGCAGAAGCCGCGCTGGGATCTGGCCTTCCAGGGCGGTTCCATCCTGGCCGCCTTCAGCCAGGGCTGGATGCTGGGCAGCTATATCCTGGGCTTCGCCGAGGGCTGGCTGGCCTTCGCCTTTGCCATGCTGACCGGCGTCTTCACCGTCGCCGCCTATGCGCTGATCGGCGCCTGCTGGCTGGTCTGGCGCGCCGAGGGGCCCTTGCAGCAATTGGCCGCGCATTGGGCGCGCCGCGCGCTTTATGTGAGCTGGGCCGGTGTGCTGGTGGTCAGCGCGGCCACGCCCTTCGCCAGCCCGCGCATCTTCGAGCGCTGGTTCAGCCTGCCCGAATTGCTGGGCCTGGCCCCCATCCCGCTCGCCACCGGCGCGCTCTTCCTGCTGCTGCACATCTTCCTGCGCCGCTTCCCGCGCGCCGATCACGGGCTGGACTGGGTGCCCTTCGCGGCCACCGCCGCCATCTTCGTGCTCTGTTTCCAGGGGCTGGCCTACAGCTTCTGGCCCTATGTGGTGCCGGAGCGGCTGACCATCTTCGAGGCCGCCAGCGCGCCGGAATCGCTGATGATCATCCTGGTGGGGGCGCTGGCCGTGCTGCCGATGATCGGCCTCTACACCTTCTTCATCTGGCGCATCTTCGGCGGCAAGGCGCGCGAGTTGAAATACTACTGAGGCATGGTCCGCTGAGGTTGCATCACCGGGACGGTGAAGCATCCACTCAACACGGCGAGATCGTGATCCGCCCATGGCCGATCACGGTCCGGCAGGCCGAGGGGGTCGTCTTCCCCCGCCCTCCGCCTCAATCCACCCGGGCGCCCGAAGCCCGGATGATCGGCGCCAGCGCGGCCTCATTCGCGGCGCGATAGGTCGCGAAATCCTCCGGCGTGGTCCACCAGGGTGTGGCGCCGTTTTCCAGGAAGCGGCGCTTCAGATCCTCGCTTTCCAGCGCCTGCTTCGTCAGCGCGTTCAGCCGCATCACGATCGCGGGCGGCATGCCCGCTGGGCCCATCACCCCGCCCCAGGAATTGATCTCGAAGCCCGGCAGGAACTCCGCCATGGTCGGGATCTCGGGTGCCACCGGGCTGCGCTGCGCCCCGGTGACGGCGAGCGCCCGCACCTTGCCGTCGCGGTGCAGCGCCAGGCCCTGCGGGATGTTGTCGAAGATCATGTGCACGCGCCCGCCCTGGATATCCACATGCGCCGGCGCGGCCCCCCGATAGGGGACGTGCAGCATGTCCACCCCCGCCATGGATTTGAACATCTCGCCCGAGATATGGACGGTGGTGCCCGAGCCCGAGGAGGCATAGGCGTATTTGCCGGGATTGGCCCGCAGCAGCGCGATCAGTTCCGGCACGCTGCGCGCCGGCACGTCATTGTTCACCACGAGCAGGTTCGGCAATTGCCAGAGGCCCGAGACATAGGAGAAATCCCGCGTCACGTTGAAGGGCAGGCGGCTGTAGAGCGTGGGGCCGATGCCCAGCGGCGCCACGGAAGCCAGGCCGATCGTGTTGCCATCGGGCACCGCGCGGGCGATCGCCTCGGTGCCGATATTGCCGGCCGATCCCGCGCGGTTCTCCACGACGAATTGATGGCCGGTGATCTCGCTCATCTTCTGGCACCAGAGGCGCGAGAGGATGTCCGTGCCGCCGCCCGGCGGAAACAGCCCGATGAAGCGGATGGAGCCATTGGGCCAGGCGGGCTGCGCCAGGGCGGGGGAGGCCAGGCTGGGGGCCGCCAGGGCCAGGCCGAGCGCCGTGCGGCGCGACATCACAGGTTGCGGCATCGTTTCTCCCTGGCCGCGCTTTGTTGCGCGTGCCGATCCGCATGCACGGCCAGAAGCGCCCCCAAGGTCAAGGCAAATTTGCCTGATCCGGACTTGTCCGCCCCGGTGATTGCCGACATGGTTCGACCATGTCCCGCCCTGCCGCCTGATGCCGATCTGCCCGCCAGCCCTCGCCCTTCTGGGCGTCCTGCTGCTGGCCGGCTGCGGCCTGCCGCCCAACACCGCGGTGGGGGATTGGTCCCGCACCGCCAGCATCGCCGCCAACCGGCCGAGCCTCGCCGCCCCGCCCCATGCGGCGACGACCCGCGCGATGCAGGAGGCGCTCTCCACCTATTTCTATGCCCTTGGCATCCTCTGGGATGGGGCGCCCATGCCCTTTCGGGAGGCGGAATTCGTGCCCCTCGCGGCCCGGGCCGCCAGCTTCGATCCGGCGGCGGGTGCGGCGGTCGAGACGCTGGGCCGCAACCTGCGCGCCGCCAGCGCGGATCGTCCTCTGGAATGGCTGCCGCGCGACAATTCCGGCCCCCGCCCGCTGCCGGAGGATTGGCGACTGGTGAACCTGATCGCCGTGAGCGATGACGCGGTGCAGGCGCTGCTGCGCGCCCTGGCCCGCGCCGCCCAGGCCGCGCCGGAGCAGGCCCCGCCGCCGGTGGCCGCGGTCGCCATCGCCGACCCGGCCCTGCGCGCCCTGCAGCGTGAGGCCGCGCAGGCCGAGCAGGCGGCGGGCGCCGCCATGGCCGCCGCGCGCCGCGACTATGCGCGGATCCTGGCCGAGATCGGTGCTGGCCATGCCGCGCTGAAATCCCAGGGTCGGCTGCTCACCCAGCGCGAGGTGGAGCGCCAGGTCTTCCTCGCCGATGACCGGCTGCGCCGCGCCCTCGCCACCCTCCCGCGGGAGGCGCCGCAGGCCGCGCCCGCCGCCTTGGCCCCGCCCCCCATGGCCCCGCCCCCCATGGCCCCGCCCCGATGAGAAAGCCCCGCATGAACACCGGATTGCGCCTGCTGCCGGCGGCCTTCCTCGCGCTCAGCGCCTGCGACGCGCCCGACTACACCCCGGTGCGCGACTGGGCGTCCACGGCGAGCTTCGCCGTGGATGACCGGCGCATGGCCGGCAGCCCGCAGGCCGATGCCGGCATCCTCGCCATGCAGCAGGCGATGAGCACCTATCTCCTCGCCATCGCCACCCTCGCCACGGATGGCGTGCTGCCCTATCGCGAGGATCCCTTCGTGCAGCTGGCGGCGCAGGCGCGCGCCAGTTCGGAGCGCGGCGGCGCAGCCGTGGCCGCGCTCGGCACGCTGCTGCGGCGCGCCGCGCGCAGCAATGCGCAAGCGCCCGACCTGCGGGACAACATCGTGGCGGCCGATCCGCATGTGCAGGCGCTGGCGCAATCCCTCGCGAGCGCCGTGGCGGGTGCCGGGGCGGAGGGGGCGGCGCGCGCCGATGCCGCCGCCGGCTACGCCCGCCTGGCCGCCGAGACGCGCGACCCGGTGGCGCGCCGCCTGGTGCAGGAACGCGCGGCGGCGCGGGATGCGGAATTCGCCGCCCGCGAGGCCGCGCGGGACCGCTACATCGACAACGTCATCCGCATCGGCCAGGGGCATGCGCTGCTCAAGGCGCGCGCGGCGACCATCACGAGGGATGAGGCGGTCCAGCGCATCCGCGCCGCGCAGGATGAGCTGCGCCGCAACGCCGAGGGCGTGCCGCGGGGCTGGCCGGGATGAGGGTGGCGCTTCTCCTTCTGGCCCTGCTGTTGGCGGCGCTGCCGGCCCGGGCGCAAATCCTGGACGGCACCCTGCGCGAGGAGGCCGCCGGCCGCATCGCCGCGCGCATCAATGAGGTGCGCAACACTCTGCAGGTCCGCCGTGGCGGGGTGCTCGGCCTTTTCGGCTACAATGTCGTCCCCGATGGCTCGACCAACGCGCTCTCCATCAGCCGGGGCAGCCTGGGGGCGGATGATGGGGCCAAGACGCTGACCCTCGGGCAATTGGGCTTCGGCTTCACGGTGAGCCAGTCCTTCCCGCTCTTCCTGGAGAGCTATCTCGGCTATGCGCGCTATGATCCGCGCTTCTACATCACGGGCGGGGAGGAAACCCGTCGGGTGCCGCTGCGCTGGAACAACGTCGCCATGACGCTGGGGGTGGGCTACGACATCCAACTCGCCGAATATCTCTGGTTGCGGCCCATCCTGAACGGTTCGCTCGGTTACGCGACTTCGGATGCGGGGCTCTTCGGCTCCTTCATCAACTTCCGCACCGGGCGTGACGTTTCGGCCCTGACCGATCAGCACATGAATGTCCGTGGCCTCGGCGGCTCCCTGGTGCTGGCCTATTACGACTATCGGCCCGCGCGCGACATCGATGTGGAGCTGCGCTACACGCAGATCCACCTTGAGTCCTTCGGTGATACGCCGCCGCGCATCGGCGGCACTTCCACCGCGCGCACGCTCGGCCTCTGGGCGCGCTATCGCTGGCCGACCGGGCTGGAGGCCTTCGGCCGCCCGCTGCGCTGGGTGATCGACACCTCCGCCTCCGCCTATCTGGGGGATCAGCGTGACGCGCTGGGCTTCGCCTGGTCGGTGAAGGTGGGCGGTGGCATCGAGTTCGATATCGGCCGGCAGGAATTCGGCGCGCTCGGGCTCACCCTCTCCCGCGTGCGGCTCATCGGGCGCTACTTCTACGGCGATGGCGGCATCACCGGCACCTCCTTCGGCATCGGGATGAGCTTCTGACGGCAAATCTCGCTGAGATTGACCGATGCGGCTTCGGGAGCACGAAAGAAAAAGTGCCTCCGGCGGCTGGGGCCGAAAGGCCCCAGACCCCTTTCGATTGATGTGCTCAATCCGAGTATGGCGGGCGACCCCCTGATGGATTGGGGTCTGGGGCCTTTCGGCCCCAGCCGCCGGAGGCTCCATCCCTTGATAGGCCGCCACCAATCGGATTCAGGATGAGGCGTCTCAGCTGGCGCCAGCCGCCGCCAGCCGCCCGATGAAAAGAATGGGCCCCGTGGGCCGGCCCGTGGGCGAACCGCCCGGCGGTTCCAGCGTGATCTCGATCAGCATGCCCGGCTCGGGGCGGATGCCGCGCGGCGTGACACTCAGCCGCCCGCTCTCGGGCACCAGGCCGAGCGAGGTCGGCGCCGTGGCCCCCTGCGGCAGCGCCCAGAGCTGCATGACGCGCCCGGCCTCCACCCCACGCGGATTGACCGCGGCGAGGCGGATCTGCCCGCGCTCCGCCTCGACCAGGAAGGCCGATTGATCCTGGCTGGTGAGCAGCACGGTCATCAGGGGTGCCGGGGCCGGGGGACGGAAGACCAGGAAGGCGGCGAGGCCGGCCGCGACGGCGCTGGCGCCCAGGCCCAGCGCGGGCCAGGGGAAGCGCCAGCTTCGCCGGGCCGGAGCGGCGCCGTCCAGCGTCGCCTCGATCCGCGCCCAGAGGCCGGGGGGCGGGGCCTCCGGCGCGGCCAGCGCCAGCAGGGGCGCGAGCCGCCGCTCCCAATCTGCGACCAGCCGGGCGAAATCCGCATCCTGCCCGATCAGCGCCCGCGCGGCTTCGGCCTCGCGCGCCTCCAGCGTGCCCAGCACATATTCGGCGGCCAGCTCGTCCCTCTCCTGCGGGGTCATGCCAGGCACTCCCGCAGGGTGAGGAGACCGCGCCGGATCCAGGCCTTCACCGTGCCCAGGGGCAGATCGAGCTTCGCCGCGACCTGCGGGTGCGAGAGGCCATGCACGAAGGCCAGCAGGATGCCCTGGCGGTTCTTCTCCGGCAGCCTTGCCAGGCAATCACGCAGCCGTGCGCCATCCTCGTCGGCCGACAGGGTCTCGAGCTGATCCGCCTCGACCGGGCTGTCACCCAGCGTCGCGTCATCGGTCGGGATTTCGCGGCCGCGGCGTCGCGCGATGTCGAGCGCGGCATGGCGGATCACGGAGGCGAGCCAGGCCTCGGCCGCGCCGCGCTCGGGGTCGAACTGTGCGGCGCGGCGGGCGATCTTCACAAAGCCGTCATGCACCGCGTCCGAGGCCGCGTCGCGGTCCCGCAGGATGGCCATGGCGACGCCGAAGAGGCGCACCGATTGCAGCTGGTACAGGGCGCGCAACGCGGCGCGGTCCTCGCGCGCGATGCGGGTGAGCAGTTCGGCGGCGTCGCTCATCGCAGCAATTGCTGCATGCGGCCCAGCATGCCGCCCAGGTCCAGCCCCGGCTCGGCGGGCGCGGCGGCGGTGCCGGCGGGTTGCTGGCGTCGCAGCCGCTCCATGGCGGCGGTGGTCTCGGCCAGACGCAGCTCGGTCGGCTGGGTGGACGCGCTGGTCTGGCTGCCCAGGCCGGCCATGCGGACCAGGGCGCGCTCGGCCGTGGGCAATTCCTGGGCGGCGCGGGGCGCATCCGCGCTGCGCGGCGCGCAGATCAGGCTCCGCCCTTCGAGGTTGCAGGGCATTTCCATCATGGCATTGCTGCCCAGGCGCAGCTGGGCCGTCCCCGCCACGGCCAGCAAGCCGCGCGTGATGCTGTCGAGCGAGAGGTCACGCGCCGTCACCGCCGGCACCAGCCGCCCGCCGCGATCCAGGATCTCGAAAGCGAGGCCGGCGCCGACCGTCGGCCGCTCCACCCAATCCTGGTGGCGCAGGATGCAGGCGGTGCGGTCCGTCATCCGGTCGGTCACGCAGGCGAGCTGCCAGGAGCCGATGGCCTCGGGCGCGGGCTGCGCCAAGGCGGGGAGGGGGGCGAGCAGCAGGGCGATGGCAAGGCGCTTCATGACGGGGTACCTAGCAGGGAATGGAGAAACGGGCATGCGCAGCATCACACTCGCCGATGGCACTTCCGTGGCGGCCCTCGGGCAAGGCACCTGGCATATGGGGGAGCGCGCGGCGAACCGGAAGGCGGAGGTGACGGCCCTGCGCGCCGGCCTCGATCTCGGCCTCACCCTGATCGACACGGCCGAGATGTATGCCGAGGGCGGCGCGGAGGAGGTGGTGGGCGAGGCCATCGCCGGACGGCGGGAGGAGGTCTTCCTCGTCTCCAAGGTCTATCCGCACAATGCCTCGCGCCGCGCCCTGCCGCAGGCCTGTGAGCGCAGCCTGAAGCGGCTCGGCGTGGAATGTCTCGATCTCTATCTGCTGCATTGGCGCGGCTCCGTTCCTCTGGCGGATACGGTGGAGGCGATGGAGCGGATGCGCGCGGCGGGAAAAATCGCGCGATGGGGCGTCTCCAACCTCGATGTGGAGGATCTGGAGGAACTTGGCCCGGCGCTGGCCGATTGCGCGACCAACCAGGTGCTGCTGAACCTGGAGCATCGCGGCGCCGAATTCGATCTGCTGCCCTTCTGCGCCGCGCGGCGCATGCCGGTGATGGCCTATTCGCCGGTTGGCCAGGGTGGGGATCTGCTGCGGCACCCGGCCCTGGCTGCCGTGGCGCGCGCGCGGGGCGCGACCCCGGCGCAGATCGCGCTGGCCTGGACGCTCTCTCGCCCCTTGGCCCGCCCCGGGGTGATCAGCATTCCCAAGGCCACCACGCTCGCGCATGTGAAGGAAAATGCGGCGGCGCGTGACATCTCCCTGACGGCCGAGGAACAGGCGGCGCTGGATGCGGCCTTTCCGCCGCCGCGGCGCAAGCGCCCCCTGGCGATGCTGTAGCGGCAGGCGCTGGCGCAGGGGCGGCGGCGCTCCACCGGTGACGCTGCATCCGCCTTCGTGTATGGTCCGGCTATGATGAGTAATGTGACTCCGGTCAGCGCATTCGATGCGGCGGCTCCGAATCGGCGCGGGCGTGCCCTGGAGGATTTGCGGGAGGGCTTCCTCCGTTGGCGGCTCGCCTGGGTGCTGGCGCGCAGCGACATCACGCACCGCTATCGCGGCTCCGTCCTGGGGCCATTGTGGATGACGTTCTCCACCGCGATCATGCTGCTGTGCCTGGGCTTGCTCTATTCCAAGCTCTTCAAGCTCGAGATCGCGGTCTACCTCCCCTGGCTTGCGGTGAGCCTGATCGTCTGGACGGTCATCGCGCAGGTCTTCTCCGACGCGGGCAACACGCTGACCAGCGCGGAGGGCATCATCCGCCAGATGCCCGTGCCCTATACGGTGCAGGCGCTGCGGACCGTGTTCCGCAACATGCTGGTGGCGGCGCATAACCTGCCCTTGATCGCCATCGTGTTCACCGTCTTCGACTACAGCGTCTCATGGTCCGTGCTGTGGTCGCTGCTGGGCCTGCTGCTGCTTTGCGTGAATGCGTTCTGGCTTTCGCTTTGGCTGGGCATCCTCTGCGCGCGGTTTCGCGACATCCCGCCCATCATCGGCTCTCTGGTGCAGGTGGCTTTCTTCGCCACGCCCGTGATCTGGAAGCCCGAGCTGATCCAGGAATGGCAGCCTTACCTGCCGCTCAATCCATTCTTCGCGATCATGGAGGTGGTGCGCGGGCCCTTGCTGGGGGATCCCGTGCCCATTTTCGTCTGGCTCATGGCCCTGTTCTACACCGCCATCACCTGCATCGCGGCCCTGGCGTTCTTCGTGCGCTTCCGCGGCCGCGTGGCCTTCTGGGTCTAAGGCCATGGCAAGGATCGAGGCGGCGGATCTGAGCGTGGAATTCCCGCTCTATCATCACAATGCGCGCTCCCTGAAGAAGCGCATCCTGGCGAGTGCCTCCGGGCGCCTCAAGTCCGATGAGGAGAATCGCGTCGTCGTCGCGGCGCTGCGTGAATTGAACCTGACGATCGGTCAGGGCGAGCGTGTGGCCCTGGTCGGTCCGAATGGCGCAGGCAAATCCACCCTTCTGCGCGTTCTGGCTGGCATCTACGAACCCGTGGCGGGCCGACTGCTGATCGAAGGCCAGATCGGTTCGCTGATCGATCCGGCCGCGGGCATGGATTCGCTGCTGACCGGGCGGGAGAACATCATCCTGCGCTGCCTGTATCGCGGCCTCACCGAAAAGCAGGGCATCGCCCTGGCGGAGAGCATCAGCGAATTCAGCGGACTGGGCGAGTTCCTGGACGTGCCGATCCGCGGCTATTCGGCGGGGATGAACATCCGGCTCGCCTTCGCCCTGGCCACGGCGATGACGCCCGACATCCTGCTGATGGATGAATGGTTCCTGGCTGGCGATGCCGACTTCATGCTCCGCGCCGAAGCGCGCCTCGCGCAACTCGTCACGGATGCGGAGATCCTGGTGCTGGCGACGCACGACATGAACATCATCCGCAAATGGTGCACCCGGGTGATCCGCCTTTCGGGTGGCCGAATTGTGGAAGACGGCTCCGTAGAAAAAGTGCTCGGCCCGCCGGAGTGAGATGGATGGCCTGCAAAGCAGGCTTGCCCCGTTGCGGCTTTTGTGGGACGGGGAGCGGTTCCAAAAGGAACTTCGTTCCTGCGACGTACGGAGAGAGTAATGAAGACTGCTGCGGATATCTACAGATTTTCGGTTGATCCAAATTCTGATACGGCCGCGGCAAATGTGTTGCGCTTTGTTGGTCGCGACAAGAAGGTCCTGGAAATTGGTGCTGGCCCTGGCTCGATCTCCCGGCCCTTGCAGGAGTTCAACGGCTGCCGTGTGAGTGCGGTCGAGATCGACGAGAAGAGCGTCGAGATCCTCAAGGGCTTCTGCGAGCAGGTCTGGCGCCGTGACCTGAACGCCGCCGACTGGGCTGATGGGATTCCCGAGCGGAGCTACGACAATGTCGTGATCGCCGACGTGCTGGAGCACATCAACGATCCCTGGTCCACGCTGCGCCGGGCGGGCACCTTCCTGAAGCCCGACGGCAGCATCGTCGTCTCTATCCCGCACGCCTCGCACGCCTCCATCCTCGCCTGCCTGCTGAACAATGATTTCGACTATCGAGACTGGGGCCTGCTGGACCGCACCCATATCCGCTTCTTCAGCATGAAGAACCTGCAGGCGCTGTTCGAGGCGGCCGATCTCAAGATCGCGGATTTCTCCTTCGTCCTGAAGCATCCGCTCGACACGGAATTCGCCGAGACCTGGAAATCCCTGCCGCCGCGCACCCAGGCGATGCTCGAGATGGGCGAGTTCGCGAATGTCTATCAGGTGGTGATCCGGGCCATGCCGAAGGTCCCGCAGGACACGCTGCCCGGCCGCATCCTGCATGAGCGTCCGGCGCCGCCCCTCTCGAAGCTGCGCTACATCGCGTTCTACCTGCCGCAATTCCATCCGATTCCGGAGAATGACGCCTGGTGGGGCCGCGGCTTCACCGAATGGACCAATGTGACCAAGGCGACGCCGCTCTTCACCGGCCATTACCAGCCGCACCTGCCCACCGAGCTTGGCTTCTATGACCTGCGGGTCCGGGCGGTGCAGCACCAGCAGATCGAACTCGCCAAGTCGCATGGCGTGGATGCTTTCTGCTTCCACTACTACTGGTTCGGCGGCAAGCGCCTGCTGGAGCAGCCGGTCCTCGACTTCCTGGCCGATCCCACGGCCGATATCGAGTTCTGCCTGTGCTGGGCCAATGAGAACTGGACGCGCAAATGGGATGCGTCTGAACACGAAATCCTCATGGAGCAGGTCTATACGCCGGACTGCCTGCGCGGCTTCATCGACAGCGTGATCCCCTTCTTCCGGGATCCGCGGCATGTGCGGGTGAATGGCCGCCCCATGCTGGTGGTCTATCGGCCGCAGCACATGCCCGATGCCCGCGCCGCCGCCGAACTCTGGCGCCAGCGCTGCCGCGAGGAGGGAATCGGTGAAATCCACCTCGTCGCCGCGCTGACCCATGGCAACACCGATTTCGAGCAATTCGGCTTCGATGCGGGGGTGGAATTCCCCCCGCACAACGTCCGCACCCCGAGCGGTGGCTTTCCGCAGAACCACCAGGCCGCGCTGAACGCGCCGCAGCCGATCACGGGGCAGGTCTGGGATTATGCGGAGATCGCCCAATCCTACCTGACCTATGACTACACCGGGCGGCGGGTCTATCGCGGTGTGTTCCCGAGTTGGGATAACACAGCCCGGGTGGACAGGCGCGCGTTGGTCGTCCAGGGCGGCAATCCGGCCAATTACGAGCGCTGGCTGGAGGGCGCTTCGCACCGGACGGTGATGGAGCGGGACCCCGGCGAGCGGCTGCTCTTCATCAATGCGTGGAATGAGTGGGCCGAGGGCTGCCACCTGGAGCCCGACCGGGAATTCGGCCGCGGCTTCCTCGAGGCGACCCGCAAGGTGAAGACCGGCCATTCGACGGTGGAGCCGGAGTGGACGCCGAGTTTCGCCCCCGCCGATCCCGTCGCTGAGCCTGCCCCCTTGCCACCGCCGGTGCCGGCTGCTGCCGAGGGGCCACAGCCGCCAGCCGGCGCCGAAGCGGATCTTCAGACGCAAATGGCGGTCAAGGTGGCCAATGTGCTGATGAAGCATCCGCGCCTCTACCGGGCCGTTCGCTCGGCCTATCGCAGCACGTTGAAGCGCGGCTGAGGCGCCGCCATGCGCCAGGGTGATCAGCCGGGCATCTCGCTGCGGGGTGGCCGGCCGAGCGCGCGCAGAGGCGCATCGCAGGCCATGTATCGGCCGGTTGGCGCGGTAGCCCGCGGGCAGGGCGCGCCGTGACCGCGCTGGCTGGTCGGGCGGCGGACGCGGGCGGCGTGCCCGTCAAGCTGAGCCTGATCGAAGCGGCCCCCACTCGCCAATCCTTTTCGGAACTGCTCTGGGGCGATGAACCGGGCCATGCCGCCATAGGTCCGGTCCTGCGCGTGGAGCGGATGACGACCGTCCAACTCCACGCACCGGACAGCGAGAGCGCGACACTCGATCGGCTGCGCGAGATCTTCGCCGACGCCGCCTACACCACCTTTCCGCTCTTCGCGGCGCGACTGCATGATGTTGGCCTTGACCTCGCCTATGGCCTGGTCACGGATGCGGAAGGGCGGATCATCAAGGAAACCGCCAGCGTGGCCGAAGGCACCTTCGGCGGCCTCGGCGATGCGGAGTTGCTGCGCGCAGGGCTGGCGGGGGCGGCGATCCTGGACCGACCCGTGCTGCACCTGTTTCATCGCGCGACGCCCGCCTATGGGCATTTCGTGCTCGATGGTCTGGCCCAGCTCGCGGCCTTCCTGCGGGTGATCCAGGCTGGGCAGCTCGACGTTCTTGTGCCCCCCTTCCTGCCGGACTGGGCCGTTCGGGCGATGATCGCCATGGGTGTGCCTGAATTGGCGCTGCAGCGCCCGCAGGGCAGCACGCTGCGCTGCAAGCGACTGGTCACCATCTCCGCGATGGAGACGCTGGAGACCTTCTTCCCCCATCCGGCGCTCCTCACAGGTCTGGCCGCCACCGTTCTCAGTGGCCTGGCCCTCGGATCGGGACGCCGGATCTACCTCTCCCGCGCCCGGCAGACCGCCTATTCGCAGCGGAGCCTCGCGAACGAGCAGGCGCTCACCGAATTGCTGGCGGCGCGCGGATTTGAAATCCTGGAGCCGGGCAACATGCCCTTTGCCGATCAGGCGCGGGCCTTTGCCGAGGCCGCGGTGATCATTGGCGCGCACGGCTCCTCGTTCGGCAACCTGGTCTTTGCCCGCCCGGGAACCACCGTCATCGACCTCATGCCCGCGGGCTGGGTCGGCCATTGGGGCGGCACTTCGGCCGAACGCTGGCTGCTCAACATGACCACGGCGCTGCGGCTGAATTACGAGCTGGTGCTCTGCCCTTCCCGCACGGTGCAACTGCTGCCGGAGGATGACCAGAGCGGCCTGCAGAAGACCGGCATGGAGAGCATGCCCGATCTCGCCCTCGTCGCCCGCGTGCTGGATGGGCTGCCCGCCGTGCCGGGGCCGGCCCCGGTGGTGCAGGTGTCGTTGCAGCAGGCCCCTGCGGCTCCCCCCGCTGCATCGGTGCGGGTCACCCTCGCCGAGGCCGCGCCACGCGTGATGCCCTTCAGCGACCTGCTCTGGGGGAACCAGCCGGGCCACGCGGTGCTGGCACCCGAGCGACACGTCGCGCGCGAGAGTGCCGTGCATCTGCACGGCGCCGAGAGCGAGGCCGCAAAGCTCGCCGAGTTGCGCATCATCTTTGCCGACTCCGGCTACGGCGCGCCCGCCGTGATGGCTGCCCGGCTGGATGATGTCAGCCTCGACCTCGCCTATGGCTTTGTCATGGATTCCGAGGGGCGGATCCTCCAGGAAACCGCGCATGTGGCGGAGCAGATCTTCGGCGATCTCGCCGGGGCGGACCTCCTGCGCGAGGGTCTCGCCGGTGCCGAGACGCTGACCCGGCCGGTGCTGCACCTGTTTCACCGTTCGACGCCGGCCTATGGGCATTTCGTGCTGGATGTCCTGGCCCCGCTCATGCATTTCCTGCCGGCGATCCGCGTTGGGCAGCTCGACGTGCTGGTGCCGCCCTTCATGCCGGGTTGGGCCGTGCCGGCCCTGCTGGCGCTGGGCGTGCCCGAGACGGCGCTGCAGAAGCCCGTGGGCCGCACATTGCGCTGCCGGCAATTGGTGACGCTTTCCGCGATCGAGACGCGGGAGACCTTCCTGCCCAACCCCGCGATGCTGGCGCCCATGGCCGCGGCGGCACCGCTGGACGAGGCGCGCGGTTCGGGGCGCCGCATCTACCTCTCCCGCGCCCGCCAGAACGCCTATTCGCAGCGCAGCCTGCGGAATGAGGAGGCGCTGATCGCCATGCTGGCGGCGCGCGGCTTCGAGATCCTGGAGCCCGGCAACATGCCCTTCGCCGATCAGGCACGGGCCTTTGCCGAGGCGGCGATCATCATCGGCGCGCATGGTTCCTCCTTCGGCAATCTCGTCTTTGCCCGGCCGGGCACGACCGTGATCGACCTGATGCCGGCCGATTGGGTCGGCTATTGGGGCGGCCGGCATGCGGAGCGCTGGCTGCTGAACCTGACCTCGGCGCTGCGACTGCACTACGAGGTGGTGCTGTGCCCCTCCCGCAAGGTTCAGCTCGAACTGGGGGCGGACCAGCAGGGCTTGCAGCAGACCGGGATGGAGAGCACGGCGGATCTGGAACTGATCGCCCGGGTCATCGAGAGCCTCTCACCGGCGGTGCCGGCGCCCCGGGCGCCGGCGCAGGAGACGGGCCTCGCCTCCCTCATGGCCCCGGTGCTCGATCCGGTCTTCGCCTGGCCGGAATGCATCGGGACGAACAGCGCCTGGTGGGGCCACGTCCCCTTTGCGGCCTGGCTGGTGACGACCCTGCGGCCGCGGCAGCTGGTGGAGCTGGGCAGCTGGCGCGGCGTCTCCTATTTCACCTTCTGCCAGGCCGTCCTGGCCTCCGAGCTGGATTGCCGCTGCCACGCGGTGGACAGCTGGGAGGGCGATCCGCATGCCGGCCTTTACGGACCAGAGGTGTTCGAGGCCTTCTCCCGCTTCAACGACGCGCTGTATTCCCGCGTCTCGACCATCCACCGGATGACCTTCGACTCGGCCGCCGCCGCCTTCGAGGACGGCACGGTGGACCTGTTGCACATCGACGGGCTGCACACTTATGACGCCGTGCGGCATGATTTCGAGACCTGGCTGCCGAAGATGTCGCCGCGCGGCGTTATCCTCTTCCACGACGTGACCGAGCGGCAGGAGGGTTTCGGCGTCTGGCGCCTGTGGGAGGAGGTTTCGGCGAAGTGGCCGGCCTTCCTCTTCCCGCATTCCCATGGCCTCGGTGTCCTTTGCGTCGGTGCCGAGACCGCGCCGGAACTGCTCGCCCTCTGCGGCATGCCGCCGGCCGAGGCGGAGCGGGTTTGCCATCGGTTCGGCCTCCTCGGGGGGCGGTGGCAGGTGCAGAACCAGCTCCTCATCAGCCGAGGCCAGGTCCGGGCCATGGAGCAGGATCTGCGCCGGCTGCAGGCGGAGGCGACGCGCCTGGCCGCCGAGGAGGCCAGGCTGCGGCAGATCGAGAGCAGCTCCACCTGGCGGGCCACGGCCCCACTTCGGAAGGCGCTCGGCCGGTTCCCTGCCATGGCGTCCTTCGTCCGGAAATCCCTGAAGGTTGCGTGGTGGGCCGTCACCCTGCAATTGCCGGCGCGGCTGGCACAACGGCGCGCGCGCCCACCCTCCTGAGCCGGGCGGCTTCCGGCCCGGCCGCTCGCGCGCGGCGCCACCGCGCCTGAGGCCTTTTCGCTGAAGGGCCAAGCCGGGTCGCGGCCCGCTGCCGCTTGCTCCGGGTGGATGGGCCGAGGGCTGTGCGGCGGGCGGCCTCGCCTGATCAGGCCGCTTGCCGCGCCCCGGGCACGCCGCGCACGCGCCCGCCCGGCATCGCGCCGGCAATCCCCGCCGCCAGATCCGCCGCCGCCAGCAGGCGCTGCCAGTGCAGCCCGGTCGAGACGCCCATGCGCTCGAACATCCAGACCGCATCCTCCATCGCGGTGTTGCCCGTGGCGCCGGGCGCATAGGGGCAGCCGCCAATCCCGCCCGAGCCGGCATCGAAGACGCGGCACCCCGCCTCCCAGGCGGCCGCCATGTTGGCGAGGCCCATGCCGTAGGTGTCATGCCCGTGATAGGCGAAGCGATTGCCGAAATGCGCGATGGCCTGGCGCATCAGCCGCGCCACCTGGTTCGGCGCCGCATTGCCCGTGGTGTCGCAGAGCGAGATCTCCATCTCCGGGTTCAGCGCCGCCACGCGCTCCACCCAGGAGAGCGCCTCCGCCTCATCCACCACGCCCTCGAAGGGGCAATGGAAGGTGCAGGAGAGGTTGAAGCGGATCTTCTGGCCACGCGGCGCATCGCGCACGATGGCGGCGAGATCATCGAAGCTTGCCTCGCGGGAGCGGTTGAGATTCGCCTGGTTGTGTCCCTCGGTGAGGGACATGAAGAGGCCGAGGCGATCCGCGCCGGCAGCGATCGCTGCATCAAAGCCGCGGCGATTGGGCACCAGCACGGTGCATTCGAGGCCGTCCAGCTGCTTCGCCGCCTGCAGCACCTCGCCCGTATCGGCCATCTGCGGAATGGCGCGCGGGCTGACGAAGCTGCCCACCTCCATGCGGGTGATGCCCGCCGCATGCAGCGCGCGGACGAGGGCGATCTTCGTCTCGGTCGGCACGAAGCCCGCGATGGGTTGCAGCCCGTCGCGCGGGCTGACCTCGGAGAGGGTGACGTTCATCGGGCTTCTCCCAGCAAGTCGTGGAACACATGGTCATTGTCGGCTCCGGCTTCGCGCCCCGTCCAGCGCACCATCTGCGCGGGGGTGACGCCGTCGAGGCGGAAGGGGGGCGCGGGGTGCAGCACCTCGCCCAGCAGCGGGTCCTGCACGGGCAGCACGGTGCCGCGCGCGCGGAAATGCGGATCAGCCGCGCAATCGGCGATGTCGTAGAGTCGAGAGCAGGGGACTTCGGCCTGTTCCAGCAGCGCCTCGGCCTCACGCGCGGGCAGGGTGCGGGTCCAGGCGGCGATGGCGGTGTCGAGTTCTTCAGCATGCGCGCAGCGCCCGCCATTGGTCGCCATGCGCGGATCGGCCGAAAGGTCCTCGCGGCCGATCAGCGCCATGAGGCGGCGGAAGATCAGGTCCGAATTGCCGGCGACGCAAAGCCACTTCCCATCGGCGCAGGGATAGGTGTTGGTGGGGGCGGCGGTCGGGATGGCGGCGCCCGCGGGCTGGCGGATGGCGCCGGTCAGTCCGTATTCCGGCAGCATGCCCTCCATCAGCGAGAAGACGCTGCTGACGAGGTCCAGATCCAGGATGCGGCCCTTGCCATCCGGGGTACGGTCGCGGCCCCAGCAGGCGGAGACCAGCGCCAGCGCGGCATACATGCCGGCCAGGTCATCGCTGATGGAGACGCCGCAGCGTGGCGGCGGATAGTCGTTCTGGCCGGGATTGGCGGTCAGGTGGCGCAGCCCCCCCATCGCCTCGCCGATGGCGCCGAAGGCCGGCTTGTCGCGATAGGGGCCGTCCTGGCCGTAGCCGCTGATGCGCGCGATGGTGAGGCGCGGATTTTCCGCCTGCAGCACCGCAGGGCCAAGACCGATGCGCTCCAGGTATCCGGGGCGGAAATTCTCCACCATCGCATCCGCCCGCGCGCACAGCGCCTTCACGCGGCGCTGGCCCTCGGGGCTCTTCAGGTCGAGCGTGACGGAGAGCTTGTTGCGGCCATGCACGCTGAACCAGACCGAATGCCCGTCCTTCTTCGAGCCCCAGCCGCGGAAGGGGTCGCCCTCGGGTGGCTCGACCTTGATGACCTCGGCGCCGAGATCGGCCAGCAGCCGGGTGCAGAAGGGGGCGGCGATGTAGTGCCCCAGCTCGACGATCTTCAGGCCCTGCAAAGGCAGCATGCGGTTTCCCCCAACCAGAGTGGCTTGGCTTTAGACTCCCGACTTCGTTTTGGGAAATCGCCTCATGCAAGGCCCGAGGCAAGGATGTGGGCCGCTTCGGCTTTGCCGGAGCCTCTCGGGCGGGCTTGGTCCAGCGGGAAGCGGCCCCGCCGGCGTTGCGGCAGCCGATAGGCCCGGAGCGCTTCAGCGGAACGTCCCACATCGGGACCGGCGGTCAAACCCATGCCGGCTGGTGGCAGGGAGGGCGAGGGGGCAAAGCCCCCTCGCGACAGTCCGGGATCAACCCTGGAGTTCGATGTCGCCCGGCCTCCAGCTCTTGTCGAACCAGGGCTGCAGCGGCCCATAGAGCCGCAGGATCACGAACCACGACTTGCCCGGGATGGTCTGCACCCAATTGCCCTGCCGCCCCGCCGGCGCCGTCGGCCCGAACCAGATATCCACCGAGCGGTCCGGGTTCAGCTGCAAGCCCGGGCTCTGGCTGCTGACGGAGGGGAAGCGGTTGTCGGTCTGCAGCATCGAGCGCGTCTGCGTGTCATAGACGATGGCCGACCAGAAGGTCCGCACCGGCACGGGGCCGGGCAGGCGCAGCCGATAGGTCTTGCCGCCATCAAAGGCGTTGCCCTGCGAATCCTCGGCCGTCCAGGGATAGGTCGAGCCCTCGCCCACGATCTGCGTGTCCATCGCGGGCGTCACGCCGGTCGCCGCGAAGAAGTAGAAGGAGCGCGCATTGAGGTTGGGCACGCCGGGCTGGCGCTCGAATTTGTAGCCGCCCACGAAGGCGAATTTCCAGCGGCGGTCGGGGAAGATGATCCCCTCGGGGTCGCGCATCCGGTAGAAGAGGGCGCGCGCCGTGGCATCACCCACCGCCGCCGCCTCGGTCAGGATGCGGCGCATGCGGGCATCGGGCTGGAAGGGGCGGCCCTTCTGGATGCCGGCCGCCGCGAAATAGCCAAGGCTTGTGGCATCCGTGGCCTCCAGCGGCTCTTCCTGGACCACGGTGTTCAGCAATTCCCAGAAGCGGAAATCGGCCGGGCCCACCATGTTGAAGGGGCGCGTGGAGCCATCCACGAAGGTCAGCGCCGGTGGGTTCGCGGCCTGGCCCAGCGGATAGACGCGCGTGCGCGCCTTCACCACGGCGACGCCGGGGCGCGGGTCGCCATTCTCCAGGAAGCTGCGCCAGATCACGAGATTCCCGAAGGTCTTCGGGCGTACCACGATGTGATCGGCCGGCACGGGGCCGGTATAGCCCGGCGGCAGGATCAGGTACTTGCCGCCCCGGCCGCGATCCTCGCCCGTCAGGCCGAGATCGGTGACCCAGAAATAGTACATGTCGTTGATGAGGCCGAGCACGCGCGGCGGCACCTCGATGACCAGCGGGCCGTTCCGCAGGTCAATCCAGAACCAGGTGTAGGGCGTGTTGTCATTGGCGGTGAGCTCCACCGTGCGGCTGTCCACCAGCTGCTCCCAGATCGGGATGGTGGTGTTGTCCGGGCCGAAGCTGCGGATGGCCTGGCGGTTGAAGGCCTGGTTCACGGCGGGGATGCCGAGGAGATAGGCCTGCACCGCCTGCTGGAAGATCAGGTTGTCATAGATCAGATCCGTACTCGGCCCATCCGGCACGCCGTCGAAGAAATTCAGCCGGCCGAAGCGCGTCTCGATGGAGGGGGGCGAGGCGACGCCGGGCGGCATGGGCGTGGTGTAGCGGAAGGCCGGCGGCGTCGGCGTGCCGGTGAGCGGCTGCGCCTGGGCGCTGCGCAGGGCAGCCGGCACGAGGCTGGCGGCGGCCGCGATGGCGGCGAGGTCACGTCTTTTGGTCACTGGGCTTTCCTCTTGATCGGTCAAATCATTCTGGTTGTTGGGGACAGGTTCGCCGAAGGGTTCCGCATGGTGCGCGCCGGCGCGGCCATGGCGCCGCCCCTGGCGCCATGATGCATCTCAGGCGCAGCGGGCAGGGCTGCCGCGCCGCCTGGCTCAGCGCCAGCCCACGCCGCGCGCGCCACGGCCCACGCCATGGAAGCCCGGCCCCACGCCGCCGCCCACGCCGATCCAGTCAATGAACAGCGTCGTGGCGCCACCGGCCCGCGGCACCGGCCCCTGGATCACGCGATAGCGATAAGAGAGGTCCCGCCCTTCCAGTTGCGGATGGCTGATGCGGATGATGGCGATGCCATTCTCGGCGCGCCCGGGCTCATAGACCGAGAGGCTGGCATTGGGCGGATCGGCCGCGAAATTGTCGGGGCCGGCGCGGGCCGTCCATTCTTCCAGATAGGCCGCCATGGTCAGATGGCCGGCGATGCGGTTCGGGCGGTCGGTGAAGTAGACCGTCTGCGGGCTGACGCCGACCAGGCGGATCCTGTCCTCCGTGGCGGTCAGGCTCTCGGCCATCTGCACGAACATGAATTGCAGGGGTGCCGCCTGGGCACGCGCCGGGCTCGGCAGGGCAAGCAGCCCACCGAGACCGGCGAGGAAGGAACGGCGCATGGGGAATCTCCCTGGGGCTTTATGGCGGAAGGGCGGGCAAACCCCGCCCTCCGGTCACCGGGTCCGCGTCGGCGGAACCGGCGGGGGCAGCGCGGTGGGCGGGGTGGCGGCTGCCGGTGCCGATGCAGCCGCGGCGCGGGCGGCCATCGCCTCGGCAAAGGCCTGGACCGCGGCCGGCGTTACCGAACTGTCGCCCAGATCCACCGTGATGCGCGCCAGGCGGCCCGTGAAGTTGAAGGGCACCTGGTAGTCCCGGTCATCCACCGGGGTGCCGGTATCGAGGCCCACATCGAAGGTCTCATCCCAGGCATAGGTGAAGGGCACGCCGCGCGGGATGCTCTGCTGCGCCACCTGCTGACCATTCACCGAGAGCGTGCCCGTGCCGCCATGGCCGAAGGGCACCGGCCCCTGCGGGTTCAGTGCGAAGTCGAAGAGGAGCGTATGGCGGCCCGGCGGCAGCGCGGCCGGCGCCTCCCACTTCACGCGCTGCAGGCTGAGCAGGTTCAGCGTGAAGACCGGCCGGCTCTCACGCAGGTAGAAGCCCCAGCCGCCGAAGCGCCCGCCCTGCGTCACCAGCATGCCATTCGCACCACCGGCCGGCACCTCGATCTCCGCCGTGATCCGGTAGGAGCGGTTGAGGATGTTCGGCGCCGCATTGGCCTGGGTGCAGCAGGAGGGGCCGGTATAGACGAATTGCCGGCGGCCCGCCGCCGGGCCCGGCCGGGGCGCGATCATCCGGGTCAGCGTCGTCATGTCGAGCGGGAAGACCTGGTTGCGCGCCGCCTCCATGGTGAAGATCTCACGCATCGCGCGCAGCCGCTCGGGGAAGCGCGCCGCGAGGTTGTTCATCTGCGTGGGATCATCGGCGAGGTTGTAGAGCTCCCAGGGCAGCCCGCCCGCCACATCGGTCGGGCGCGGGGCCAGCGCATCCCAGGGCGGCGCCGGCGGCGTCGTGTTGGCGAACCAGCCATCGTGGTAGATGCCCTGATTGCCCAGGATCTCGAAATATTGCGTCCGCCGGGTGGAGGGCGCGTTCGCCCCTGCCGCCGGGAAGGTATAGGCCATGCTGGTGCCCGAGATCGGCCTCTGGGTGATGCCGTTCACCGATTGCGGCTGCGGGATGCCCGCCGCTTCGAGGATGGTCGGTACCACGTCGATCACATGGTGGAACTGGTGGCGCGTGGCGCCGCGCTCGGCGATGCCGCGCGGCCAGGAGACGGCCATGCCGTTGCGCGTGCCGCCGAAATGCGAAGCGACCTGCTTGGTCCAGCGATAGGGCGTGCCGAAGGCCCAGGTCCAGCCGACCGCCATATGGGCATAGGTCTGGTCGCTGCCCCAGGCGTCATAGAGCCGCATCTGCTGCTCGGCCGTCAGGCCCACGCCATTGAAATACATCACCTCGTTCGGCGTGCCGTTCAGCGAGCCCTCGGCGCTGCTGCCATTGTCGCCGCTGATGTAGATGATCAACGTGTTGTCGCGCTGCCCCTGGCGCTCCACCTCGGCGATGACGCGGCCGATCTCGTGGTCGGTGTAGGCGAGGTAGGCGGCATAGACATTGGCCTGGCGGATGAAGAGCCGCTTTTCCACATCGGAGAGGCTGGACCAGCGCTGCAGGAAATCCGGCCAGGGGGTGAGCTGCGCATTGGCCGGGATCACGCCCATGCGCTGCTGGTTGGCGAAGATGCGCTCGCGCAGCACCTCCCAGCCATCATTGAACAGGTTCATCGCCTCGATGCGCTCGATCCATTCGCGCGGCGGATGGTGCGGCGCATGGGTGCCGCCGGGCGCGTAATGGATGAACCAGGGGCGGTTGGGCGCGATCTCGGTGTTGGTGCGGATATAGGTGATGGCGTCATCCGCCATTGCCGTGATCAGGTTGAAGCCCGGATTGCCGACGTAAGGGTGGATCGGCGTCGTGTTGCGGAACAGGTTGCCCGGCTGCCACTGGCTCGTGTCGCCGCCGAGGAAGCCGTAGAAATAATCGAAGCCCATCCCCGTCGGCCAATTGGTGAAGGGGCCGGCGGCCGAGGCCTCCCAGGCGGGGGTGTTGTGGTTCTTGCCGAACCAGGCCGTGGCATAGCCATTCTGCTGCAGCATGGCGGCGATGGTCGCCGTCTCGCGCGGGATGATGGAATTGTAGCCGGGGAATCCGGTGGAAAGCTCGCCGATATTGCCGGTGCCCACCTCATGGTGGTTGCGCCCGGTGAGCAGCGCGGCGCGGGTGGGCGAGCAGAGCGCCGTGGTGTGGAAGGTGGTGTAGCGCAGCCCGGCCGCCGCCACGGCATCGAGCGTGGGCGTCGGGATCACGCCGCCGAAGGTGGTGGGCGCGGCGAAGCCCACATCATCCGTCAGGATCAGCAGCACATTCGGCGCATTGGCGGGCGGCATGATCTGCGGCGGCCAGGCGGGCTGGCTGTCAATCGCATTGGGCAGGATCTGGCCGGTGAAGGGCGGGCTGGGGGGCGGCAATTGCAGGCCCTGGGGCGTCATCACCGTGCTGGTGGCGCCGGGCGTGCCGCGAATCTGCTGGGCCGTGGCCAGGGGCATGCTGGCCAGGAGGAGGAGGGCCGGCAGCCAAGCCTGGCGGGCGAGGCTCTTCGCGTGTGTCATGGGCCTTCCTTCTTGGAATCGGGCGTCTTTGGTGGCGCCTGCGGATTTCTGAGGGTGACTGTGGGCGCTGCCCGGCCCATTGCCCAGCGCGCGCCACTATCCGGAATGGGCAAATCCACACGCCCGCTCACGTCGGCACGCCGTGGAACCAGACGGGGCCATGGTCCGGCTGACCCCGCCGGGCGCGCGTCTCCGAGGGGCTTTCGCCGAACTGCGCCCGGTAATCCTGGGCGAAATGGCCAAAATGCCAGAAGCCATGCGCGAGGGCCACGGCCTTCACCAGGGCCGCATCGCCCCCCGATTGGCGCAGCGCGCGCCGTGCCAGCAGCAGCCGCCGCGTCTTGAGATAGGCGAGCGGGCTCATCCCCGTCGTCGCCATGAAGCCATCATGCAGCTTGCGCAGCGAGACGCCGAGCGCCTGGCACAGTTGCTGCCGGAAGATCGGCTGGCCGAGATGGGCTTCCAGGAAGGCCTCGGCGTCGCGCACCACGCGATAGGCCTCGCGCGTCGCGCGGGTCATGGGCAGGAGCCGGCTTTCGGCGTTCAGCGTCTCCGCCAGAAGTTCCTGCATGGAGTGGACGAGGCCCTCGGCGCAGCCGGGCTGGGACAGCGCCTCGGGCTGCTCCGCCGCCATCTGGGCGGCCGCGGCGACCGCCCCGGCCAGGCGCCGCTGCGGCCCTTCCGGCATGTTCAGCACCCCGGCCATCCGGGCAAGGCGGATGGATTCGGGCGCCATCTCGGCCGCCTGCGCCAGCATGGCCTCCGGCACGGCCAGCGCGCCCCAGGCGACCTCCGACTCGGAATGGGCGTGGAATTCGCGGCCGCCGGGCGAGAGATAGCCGAGGCTCGGAGAGGTGGGCTGGCCATTCATCCGGACCCGCGCCAGGCGGGTCGGCAGGGTGAGGATCAGGATCGAGAGCCCGCTCTGGACCGCCCCACGCGCCGTGTGCGCCCCCTGATCCCCGATCTGGAGAACGAGGTCGCCCAGCGCCAGCACATCCAGCCTCGCCCGGAAAGGTTGGTCGGGCAGGGGCAGGTATTCGAAGCTGCCGCCCATCAGGGAGGTGGAGAACGCGTCCGGGTCCTCGAATGTGTGGCTGAATCCGGCGATGGGCGGGGATGGCTGCACCAGCACGGGGCTCCGGTTGGGACGCGGCGCGCGTCTTGTGTGATCTTGCGGTCCCGGAAAGCTTGCGCCCGCATGGCACATGGCTGCAAGCGCGACGCGCAGGCGCGGCCAGGGGGATGCGCCGGTTGGAAAAAGCCGCGTGGTCGGGCAGCATCGCGGCAAGGGGAGACATCATGAAACGCCGCACCGCACTCAGCCTGCTTGCCATGCCCAGCCTCGCTCAGGCCCAGACCTGGCCGCAACGGCCGGTCCGCATCGTGGTTCCCTTCCCGCCCGGCGGATCGAATGACGTGATCGCCCGGCCGCTGGCCGAGAAGCTCCAGCAGCGCCTGGGCCAGCCTGTCGTCATCGAGAACCGCCCCGGCGCGGGCGGCGCGATCGGCGCGGCGCAGGTGGCGCAGGCCGCGGCCGATGGCCACACGCTCATGGTGACCAGCAGCAGCTTCGCCGCCTCGGCCGTGGTGCAGCGCACGCCCTATGACGCGGTGGAGAGTTTCGAGCCCGTGGCGCGCCTGGCCGTCGCCCCCTTCCTGGTGCTGACGAACCTGAACTTCCCGCCGCGCGACATCGCGGGGTTGATCGCCTATGCCCGCGCCAATCCGGGGCGGGTGGATTTCGGCAGCTCCGGCCCTGGCGGCATCAACCACTTCGTCACCGAGTATTTCGCGCTGCGCGCCGGGCTGCGGCTGAACCATGTGCCCTATCGCGGCATGCCGCCCGCCGTGACGGATCTCGTCGCCGGTCATATCCAGATGCTGATCACCACCATGGCCAGCGCATCCGCCCCCATCCGGGACCAGCGGGTGCGCCTTCTGGCCTATGCCGGCCCCGGCGCGCCCGCCGGCAGCCCGCCCGCCCCCACCGTGCGCGAAGCGACCGGCCTCGATTACGAGGCGACCATCTGGTGGGGCCTCTTCGGCCCGCGCGGCCTGCCGCCCGAGGCGCTGCGCATCCTCAACGCCGCCGTGCGCGCGAGCCTTGCCGAGCCCGATGTGGCCCGCGTTTATGAGGCGGAGGGCGCCACCCCCGCCCCCTCCAGCCCGGCCGAATTCGGCGCCATCCTGCGCGCCGACATCGCCCGCTTCCGCGAGGTGGCCCAGGCCGCCCAGATCCGCGCGGATTGAGCGCCATGCAGCGCCGCGCCCTGCTGGCCGCGCCGGCCCTGCTGGCCGGCCCTGCCTTGGCCCCGCAATCCTTGGCCCAGGCCCGGCCGCTGCGCCTTGTGGTGCCCTATCCGCCGGGCGGCAGCGCCGATGTGCTGGCCCGCGCCATCGCCGAGCAGATCACCGCGCTGGGTGCGCGCGGCGCCATCGTGGAGAACCGCGCCGGCGCCTCGGGCACCATCGGCGCGCTCTCCGTGGCCCGCGCCCCGGCCGATGGCATGACGATCCTGCAGGCCGATGGCTCGCCCATGTCCATCCTGCTCGAGGCCGGGCGCGCCCAATACCGCGCCGAGGATTTCGCGCCGTTGCTGCGCCTCGCCACCTCGCCCTTCGTGCTGGCGACGCGGCCGGGCGGGCCGCTGCGGACCCTGCCCGAGGTGATCGCCGCCGCGCGCGCCGCCCCCGGGCGCATCACCTATGCCACGCCCGGCGTGCTGAGCTTCGCCCATGTGGTGGCCGAGCGCTTCGCCGCCGCCGCCGGCATCGAATTGCTGCATGTGCCCTTCCAGGGCACCGGCCCCGCCACCAGCGCCGTGCTGGGCGGCCAGGTGGAACTGATCCCCGTGCCCCCAGGCCAGGTGCTGGACCAGGGGGGCGGCGCCATCTTCCGGCCCATCGCCATCACCACCGAGGCCCGCCACGCTGGCCTGCCCGAAACGCCCACCTTCCGCGAGGCCGGCACCGATCTCGTCTTCCTGGGCTGGCGCGGGATGTTCCTGCCCGCCGCCACGCCGCCCGAGACCCAAGCCGCGCTGGAAGCCCTGCTGCGGGAGGCGATGGGCGGGCCGATCGTCACCGCCGCGCTGCAACGGCTGGGCGAGACGCCGGCGCTGTTGGACAGCAGCGCCTTCGCGCGGTTCTGGGCGGAGGATCGGGCGGCGGTGCGGGCCATCTTGCCGCGGTTGCCGCGGGAATAAGAAGAACGGGGCCTCCGGCGGCCGGGGCCTCAGGCCCCGGACCCCTTTCCTTCAGGGTGCGTGTTCCACAGGAGGACGAAGCAGCCTAAGCTGTCGCTCAAGTTTGCTTCCTGGGAATTTCGCGCATGTCGCTTGTTGTCATCAAGGCACGCATCCACCAGCCGCCGCGCTCGGCCATGCAGTCGGGCCGCGCGAACACGCAGGAATGGGTGCTGGAATTCGCCCCCGAAGGGCGCTCGCGACTCGATCCACTGACGGGCTGGATCGGCTCGGGCCAGACCAACAAGCAGGTGCGGCTGCGCTTCCCGACGCGCGAGGCGGCGGTGGCCTATGCCACAGCGCAGAACATCGCCTATGAGGTGGAAGAACCGGCCCGCAAGCGGCCGATCAAGCCGAAGGTCTATGCGGAGAATTTCCGCACGAACCGCCCGGACAACTGGACGCATTGAGGCGTCCACCAGCTTCGCGCCCTTAGCTCAGTTGGATAGAGCAGGAGCCTTCTAAGCTTCAGGTCGGGGGTTCGATTCCCTCAGGGCGCGCCAACAGAAAAGGGGCCTCACGGCCCCCTCCGAAAAACAAAATGCCGCTGAGCGAAACGGGGTCTGCGGACTGGAGCCTGAACCCCAGGCCGCCGAAGGCCCTTTGTCAGGCCGCCGCCTTCTTCGCCTGCGCGCGCAGGATCCGCCGCTTCAGCACCAGCGCCTCGGGCGGCAGGTTGCGCGGCTTGGTCGTCAGCAGGAAGGCGTCAATGCCGCCATTGTGCTCGATGGTGCGGATGCCATTCGTCGTCAGCCGCAGCTGGATCGAGGTGGCCAGCACGTCGGAGTAGAACGAGGTTTCCTGCATGTTGGGCAGGAAGCGCCGACGGGTCTTGTTGTTCGCGTGGCTGACATTGTTGCCAGACTGAACGCCCTTGCCGGTGATGCCGCAGCGGCGAGCCATGGTGATGATCCTGCAAAAAAAGCGCGCGCCAAACCTGGCGCGCGGGTGGAAATCGAGGGGTGCGTATGCGGCAGCACCGCGCCCGAGTCAAGCGGGTGGCGGCCCTCAGCCCTTGGGCAGCGTCGGCAATTGGCGCAATTCGCCAGCCTCCACGCTGGCCAGCGCCTGGCGCAGCACGCCGGCGATGGAACGGTCATCCATGCTGCGCGAGAGCAGGCCCAGCGCACCCCCCAGCAGCGCGGAGGCCGCCGAGATGGGTGCGATCTGCTGCTCCAGCATATATTCAATGGCCTTGTCCACGACCGAGCCCGCGTGGCTCAGATCCTCGGGGGCATCCCCATCGGCTGCTTGCATCTTCCGGCACCTCCAAAGCGTTTCCGCCAGATGGGGCGGGTTCCCGAGCCAGCAAAGGGTGCGCAGATTAAGGCTGCGTCATCCGGCCCGCGGGCGGAACGGCGCGCGCCCCTTCCTCGGCCCGGCGGGCGCTGACGCCGCTGCCGAACTGCGCCTGGGCCTGGGCCAGCGCCGCCGCCTCGGCCGCCGCCACCGCCTCGGACTGGCGGCGCCACATCTCGGCATACAGGCCATCGGCCGCGATCAGCGCGCCATGCGTGCCACGCTCGGCGATGCGGCCATCCTCCAGCACGATGATCTCATCCGCCTCCACCACGGTGGAGAGCCGGTGCGCGATGACCAGCGTCGTCCGCCCGCGCGAGACATCGCGCAGCGCCGCCTGGATTTCCTGCTCGGTGCGAGTGTCCAGCGCGCTGGTCGCCTCGTCCAGGATGAGGATGCGCGGGTCCTTCAGGATGGTGCGGGCGATGGCCACGCGCTGCTTCTCGCCGCCCGAGAGCTTCAGGCCACGCTCGCCCACGCGGGTCTTGTAGCCATCCGGCAGCTTGAGCACGAAGTCATGCACCTGGGCGAGGCGCGCGGCCTCTTCCACCTCGGCATCCGTGGCACCCGGGCGGCCATAGGCGATGTTGTAGCGGATGGTGTCGTTGAACAGCACCGTGTCCTGCGGCACCACGCCGATGGCGCGGCGCACGCTGTCCTGCGTCACGGCGCGCACATCCTGCCCGTCAATCCGCACCGCGCCGCCCGTCACGTCATAGAAGCGGAAGAGCAGGCGGGAGATGGTGGATTTGCCGGCGCCGGTGGGGCCGACAATCGCCAGCATCCGCCCCGGCGGCACCTCGAAGCTGACGCCCTTCAGGATCTCGCGATCGGGGCGATAGGCGAAGCGCACATCCTCGAAGGCCACGGCGCCCGCGCTCACGGCGAGGTCGGGCGCGTTCGGCGCATCGGCGATCTCGGCGGGCACGTCGAGCAGGAGAAACATCTCCTCCATGTCGGTCAGGCCCTGCTTGATCTCGCGATAGGCGAAACCGAGGATGTTCAGTGGGAGATAGA
>JAIYDS010000069.1 GCA_027487385.1 Acetobacteraceae bacterium
AAAGGCAGGCGGATGAAGCTCGTGATGGCGATCATCAAGCCCTTCAAGCTGGATGAGGTGCGCGACGCGCTCACCCCACTCGGCGTCCAGGGGCTGACGGTGACGGAGGTGAAGGGGTTCGGGCGGCAAAAGGGCCAGACCGAGATCTACCGCGGCGCCGAATATCAGGTGAGCTTCCTCCCGAAGCTCAAGATCGAGGTCGCCGTGGCCTCGGAGCTGGTGGATGCGGTGGTGGAGGCGATTGCCGGCTCCGCCCGCACCGGCAAGATCGGCGATGGCAAGATCTTCGTGCTCGACCTGGAGCGCGCGTTGCGCATCCGCACCGGCGAAACCGACGGGGCCGCCCTGTGAGCCCTCCATTCCAACCCGCTGCGGCGCTGCTGTCCGCGAATTCCCTTGGGAGAAGCCTGACCATGACACCCTGGATGCGCGGCGCCCTTTTGGCCGCACCCATGCTGGCGCTCGGCGCATTGCCGGCCCTGGCGGCGGATGAGCCGAAGCTCGACGCCGGCAACACCGCCTGGATGATCGTTGCCACCTGCCTCGTGCTGATGATGACCATCCCCGGCGTGGCGCTCTTCTACGCGGGCATGGTCCGCAAGAAGACCGTGCTGGCGACCATGATGCAGTCCTTCTTCGTGGCCGCGTTGATCGCCGTCACCTGGATGGTTGCGGGCTACTCCATCGCCTTCGGCAATGGCGGGCTGTATTTCGGCGATTTCTCCAAGGTCATGCTCCAGGGCATCGCCTGGAACGAACCCTTCATCCTGGGCGCCGGCATGACCGGAGACCCCGACCCGACGGTGGCGACGACCATCCCGGAGACGGTCTTCTTCATGTTCCAGATGACCTTCGCGATCATCACCGCCGCCCTGATCTTCGGCGCGGTGGCCGATCGCATGAAGTTCAGCGCCGTCTGCCTCTTCATCGTGCCGTGGTCGCTGCTGGTCTATTCGCCGATCGCGCATGCGGTCTGGCACCCGGCCGGCCTGATCTGGGCCTGGGGCGCGCTGGACTTCGCCGGCGGCACCGTGGTGCACATCAATGCCGGCGTGGCCGGCCTGGTGGCCTGCCTCGTGCTCGGCAAGCGCGTGGGCTACGGCAATGACAACATGTCGCCGCACAATCTGGCCCTTGCCATGATCGGCGCCTCGCTGCTCTGGGTGGGCTGGTTCGGCTTCAACGCCGGTTCCGCGCTGGCGGCCGATGGCCGTGCGGGCATGGCGATGCTGGTGACGATGGTGGCGGCCGCGATGGGCACCATCACCTGGGTCTTTGCCGAATGGGCCACCAAGGGCAAGCCTTCCGCCCTGGGCGCGATCTCGGGCGCCGTTGCGGGCCTGGTCGCCATCACCCCGGCCTCGGGCTGGGTCTTCCCCGGTGCGGCGCTGATCATCGGCGGCGCGGCGGGCGTGGTCTGCTTCTGGGCCTCCACGGCACTGAAGAAGATGCTGGGCTATGACGACAGCCTCGACGCTTTCGGCGTGCACGGCGTGGGCGGCATCCTGGGTGCGCTGCTCACCGGCGTCTTCGCCTATGGCATGCTCTACAAGACGGACGACGCCGAGGCGGCGATCGCCTACTCCGGCATCCTCTACGGCAACCCGGACATGCTCTGGATCCAGGCCAAGTCGGTCCTGGTGACGATGGCCTATTCTGCGGTCGCCACCTTCATCCTGCTGAAGATCGTGGATGCCATGGTCGGCCTGCGCGTCTCCGAAGAGGAGGAGCGCGAAGGCCTCGACGTCACCCAGCATGGCGAGCGCCTGGGGTAGGCAACTCGGCCGATTGGGGGAGAAGGGCGCCGGGGGGAAACCCCCGGCGCTTTTTTGTGCGGGCCGCCCGGCATCATGGCCGCCGGCGCTTCACCCCTCGGCCTCCACAACCTCCGCCCAGCCCGCCCGGGTGACGCTGGGCTCCAGGCTGAGCCGGCCTACGATGCCTTCCAGCGCCTCCGTATCCGCCCCAATGGCGCTGACCTGCGCCGTCAGGGCGACACGCAGCGTGCCGCCCTCCGGGCAGGGCAGGTCCTCGGTTTCCAGCCGGTGCAGCCGGAGACCGGCGAGCGCGATCTGCTTCAGCAGCAGCAGGCGGATCGCCGCTTCGGCCTCCCCCGTACAGGTGGCCGTCACCCGCCAGGCCCGCTCCACCTCGGCGCCGGCCAGGGGTGTGCGGTCCACCGCGGCGACCAGCGGCCGCAGGACCAGGTTCGCCACCACGATCAGCAGCGTGACCAGAAGGGCCAGGGCCAGCAGCCCCGCCCCGCAGGCGACCCCCACAGCCGCCGAGCACCAGAGCGTCGCCGCCGTGTTCAGGCCGCGCACATTGAGGCCCTGGCGCAAGATCGCGCCCGCGCCCAGGAAGCCGATGCCGGAGACCACCTGCGCCGCCATCCGCGTCGGGCTGCTTTCGCCGGGCATGGTGAGGCCGATCAGGGCAAAGCCCGCGGCCCCCAAGGCCACCAGCGCATTGGTGCGCAACCCGGCTGCTCGCTGCCGCCATTGCCGCTCGACGCCGATCACGCCCCCGAGCAGCAGGGCCACGACGAGGCGCAGCGCAATATCCTCGATCGGCATGGCGCCGTCCTTCCTCTGAACCGGGCCAGTATCCGCGCCGGCCAGGGGGATGCAATGCAAGGGATCACTTGACGCGGCGCGGCAGTTTTCCCTTCACTGGCCGGATGCGTGATCTGACGACGGCGCCGCGAGGCGACGAGGACACCCTCTGGGCGGTGGTGGCGACGGTGGGCCGTGCCAACCGCGTGGCCGAGATCTTCCGCAGCCGCGCCGCGGCGCTGGAGGACCGGGCGTGGCGCGCGCAGCAGGTGCGCGCCTATGCCGATTTCCTGGAGCGCTCAAAGCAGCCTTTGCCGCATTACTCGGTCGCGCCGATCCGCCGCTCGGACCTGCCGCGGAAATGGACGCCGCTGCCAGCGCTGGGGTTTCTGCGCGGTCAGTTCATCTGAGGCGGGCGCAGCCCGTATTCACGTCTTTCCGTGACAGTGCTTGTACTTCTTCCCAGACCCACAGGGGCAGGGCGCGTTGCGCGGGGTCTTGTCCCAGGTGGACATGTCGTTCGGGTCCACTTCGGAGACCACGCGCGTCTCCTGCCGGGCCTGCGCCGCCGCGCCATATTCCAGCGCCGGCGCCATCTCATAGCCAGGCTCCGGCTCAGGCGCCGCGTGGCGCATGTCGGTCACGCGGATCGGCTGCGGTTCGGGCAGCGGCGCATCGGCCGTCAGTTCCAGGCGCAGCAGCAGCGAGGTGACCCGCTCGCGCAGGTCCTCCAGCATGTTGTTGAACAGCGCGAAGGCCTCGCGCTTGTACTCGTTCAGCGGGTCGCGCTGGCCATAGGCGCGCAGGCCGATGCCCTGGCGCAGATGGTCCAGGCTCAGCAGATGTTCCTTCCAGACCTGGTCAAACAGCTGCAACAGCAGTGACTTCTCGACCATGCGCATGAAATCGGGGCCGAGATTGGCGGCCTTGGCGGCGGCCACCTGGTTCGCCGCGGCCTCGATGCGCTCGCGCACCTGGACCTCGTCAATGCCCTCTTCCTTGGCATAGGCGGCGATGGGCAGGTCCAGGCCGAGCACGTCGCGCACGCGCTTTTCCAGGCCCTCCAGGTCCCATTGCTCGGGATAGGCGTTCTCCGGGATAGCGCGGTCCACCATGGCGCCGATGGTCTCGCGGCGCATCTCAGCGATGGTCTCGCTGAGGTCGGTCGCGTCCATATAGGCGCGGCGCTGGGCATAGACCTCGCGCCGCTGGTCATTCATCACGTCATCGTATTTCAGCAGGTTCTTGCGCGTATCGAAGTTCCGCGCCTCGACTTTCTTCTGCGCCTTTTCCAGCGCCTTGTTGATCCAGGGATGGACGATAGCCTCGCCCTCCTTGAGGCCGAGCTTCGTCAGCATCCCGCCCATGCGGTCGCTGCCGAAGATGCGCATCAGATCATCTTCCAGCGAGAGGAAGAAGCGGCTGCCACCGGGGTCACCCTGCCGGCCCGAACGGCCGCGCAGCTGGTTGTCGATGCGCCGCGATTCATGGCGCTCGGTGCCGATCACGAACAATCCGCCCGCCGCCTTCACGATGGGCTGCGCCGCCGCAACCTCGGCCACATGCCGGGCGAAGACCGTGTCATAGGCCTCGCCATGCCCCTCGGGCACCTCAGCCTTGGCCAACATGTCCGCATTGCCGCCGAGCTTGATGTCGGTGCCGCGGCCGGCCATGTTCGTGGCGATGGTCACCGCACCCGGGCGCCCGGCCTGTGCGACGATGCCGGCCTCCTGCTCGTGATAGCGCGCATTCAGCACATTGTGCGGGATGCCCGCCTGCTTCAGCAGGCCCGAGATCAGCTCGCTCTTCTCGATGCTGGTGGTGCCGACGAGGCAGGGCTGGTTCCGGTCCCGGCACTCGCCGATCAGCTTGATGACGGCCTGATACTTCTCCATCGCCGTGCGATAGACCTCGTCATCCTCATCCTTGCGCGCGACGGGCACATTGGTCGGGATTTCGACGACTTCGAGCTTGTAGATCTCGGCAAACTCGTCCGCCTCGGTGGCGGCCGTGCCGGTCATGCCGGACAGCTTGGGATAGAGACGAAAGTAATTCTGGAAGGTGATGCTGGCGAGCGTCTGGTTCTCCGGCTGGACGGTCACATGCTCCTTCGCCTCCAACGCCTGGTGCAGGCCGTCGCTGTAGCGGCGGCCCTCCATCATGCGGCCGGTGAACTCGTCAATGATCACGATCTTGTCGTTGCGGACCACGTATTCGACGTCGCGCTTGAACAGCACATGCGCGCGCAGCGACTGGTTGACGTGATGGACGATGGAAACGTTCACGCTGTCATAGAGGTTGCCCTCGGTCAGCACGCCGGCCTCGGTCAGCAGGCGCTCGATATCCTCGCCGCCCTTTTCCGTCATGGAGACGGTGCGCTGCTTCTCATCCTTCTCGAAGCGCTCCGTGTCCTTCACGAAATCCACCATCACCGAATCCACGCGGCGGTATAGGTCGGAGGTGTCGTCCGTCGGGCCCGAGATGATGAGCGGCGTGCGCGCCTCATCCACCAGGATGGAGTCCACCTCGTCCACGATGGCGTATTGGAAGGGGCGCTGGACCATCTCCTCCAGGCGATACTTCATGTTGTCGCGGAGGTAGTCGAAGCCGTATTCGTTGTTGGTGCCGTAGGTGATGTCGCAGGCATAGGCGTCGCGCCGTTCATCATCGCTCAGCCCCTGCACGATGATGCCCGTGGTCATGCCGAGGAAGCCATAGACCTGGCCCATCCATTCGGCGTCGCGCCGGGCCAGGTAGTCGTTCACCGTGACCACATGCACGCCCTTGCCGGGCAGGGCGTTGAGGTAGCAGGGGAGGGTGGCGACCAGCGTCTTGCCCTCGCCGGTCTTCATCTCGGCGATCTTGCCATCATGCAGCACCATGCCGCCGATCATCTGCACATCGAAATGACGCAGGCCGATGACGCGCTTCGCCGCCTCGCGCACCACGGCGAAGGCCTCTTCCAGCAGGTCGTCCAGCTCCGCCCCCTGGGCCAGGCGGGCGCGAAACTCCGCGGTCTTCCCGCGCAGCGCCTCATCCGACAGGGCGGCGAGCTTCGCCTCGAAGGCGTTGATCGCGGGGAGGCGCGCCTGGAACCGCTTCAGCGAACGATCATTCGCGGAACCGAACAGGGCACGGGCAAGACGAGCGAACATGAGCTGTGGATTCTCTCCGGGCGCCGCCCATGGCAAGGGCGACTTATGGTGAGTGTCAGGTAAGGGCGCCATGGCCCTGGGTCAACGTGCCAGGGACTCAGACGGGGGGCTTCGGGCCGGGTTGTGGGGGGAAGTTCCATCGGCCATTGTCCCGCCAACCCTGATGGATTCCGCCTGATGTCTCCTCTTCGCCTCAGCCTTCTGTTCCTGCTGGCCGCAGGGCCGGCCCTGGCCCAGGCCCCCGCCCCGGCCACGCCGGCGCCCGCCACCCCCGCCCCGGCGGCCGCCGACGATGCCAACCCGGTGCTGGCCCGGGTCAATGGCCAGGACATCCGGCTGGATGAGGTGATGGCGACGGCGGCCGAGGCCATGCCGGCCGAGCTGCGCACAGTGCCTCCCGCCCTGCTGCGCAGCATGCTGCCGCCCCAGGTCTTTGAGCAGCTGCTGGACCGCGCCATCACCGACCGCGCCATGCTGGCCGCCGCCCGCGCCGCCCGGCTGGACCAGGACCCCGAGGTCCGCCGCCGCGTCCGCCTGGCCGAGGAAAATGAGCTTCGTGACGTGCTGCTGCGCCGCGAGGTCCTGCCCCGCATCACCGATGAGGCGCTGCGCGCCCGCTACGACCGCGACGCCGCCGGCCGCACCGCCGAGGAGGAGGTCCGTGCCCGCCACATCCTGGTGCCCAACGAGGCCGATGCCCGCACCATCCTGGCCGAGATCCAGCGCGGCGGGAATTTCGAGGAAGTCGCCCGCCGCCGCTCGACCGACCCAGCCGCCCGCAATGGCGGGGATCTCGGCTTCTTCCGCCGCGGCGACATGGTGCCGGAATTCGCCAATGCCGCCTTCGCGCTGCGCCCCGGCCAGGTCAGCCCCGCCCCGGTCCGCACCCAGTTCGGCTGGCATGTCATCAAGGTGGAGGAGCGCCGCTCCTCCACCGGCCCCAGCTTCGAGGACAGCCGCGACACGCTGCGCCAGGCGATGATCGAAGAGGAGGTGCAGGCCGCCGTGCAGCGCATCCGCGCCTCCGTCACCATCGAGCGCGTGGAGCCGCCCGCCCCGCCCGCCCCCGCCATCCAGGCCGAGCCGCCCGCGCCCGCCCGGCCCGCCACGCCCCCCACCCCACGGAGATAAGCCATGACCGGCCCCGTCTCGCCCCTCGCCCTGCCCCTGCCGGAGATGCCGGCCATCACCGGCGCCGAATGCGCCAGCACGGCCGCCGGCATCCGCTACAAGACGCGCGAGGACATGACCGTCTTCCGCTTCGCCCCCGGCACCACCGTGGCCGGCGTCTTCACCATGAACAAATGCCCGGGCGCGCCGGTGGATTGGTGCCGCGCCGCGCTCAAGGGCGGCAAGGCCCGCGCCCTGGTGGTGAACGCCGGCAACAGCAATGTCTTCACCGGCAGGGCCGGGCGCGAGACCTGCGAACGGACCGCCGCGGAGACCGCCGCCCTGATTGGCTGCAAGCCGCGCGAGGTCTTCATCGCCTCCACCGGCGTGATCGGCGAACGCCTGCCGACCGATGTGCTGCTGGCCGCCCTGCCTGGCGCCGTCGCGAAGCTCCAGGCGGATTCCTGGCAATCCGCCGCCCGCGCCATCATGACCACCGACACCTTCCCCAAGGGCGCCACCCGCACGGCCAGGATCGGTGACGCGACGGTCACCATCTGCGGCATCGCCAAGGGAAGCGGCATGATCGCGCCCGACATGGCGACCATGCTCTCCTTCATCGCGACCGACGCGAAAATCCCAGCCGTGGCGCTTCAGAAGCTGCTCTCCAAGGGCAATGCCAAGAGCTTCAACTGCGTCACGGTGGACAGCGACACCAGCACCTCCGACACGGTGCTGCTCTTTGCCACGGGCCAAGCCAAGCACCCGCGCATCCCCGCGGAAGGCGGCGCGATCCTCAAGGATTTCGCCCGCGCGCTGGACGAGGTGCTGCACGACCTCGCCCTCATGGTCGCCCGCGATGGCGAGGGGGCACAGAAGCTCATCACCATTGACGTCACCGGCGCCGTCTCGGCGAAATCCGCCCATCGCGTCGCCATGGCGATCGCCAATTCGCCCCTGGTGAAGACCGCGGTCGCCGGCGAGGACGCGAATTGGGGCCGCATCGTCATGGCCGTCGGCAAGGCGGGCGAGCCCGCCGATCGCGACAAGCTGAGCGTCGCCGTCGGTGGAGTCTGGATGGCGCGCGAAGGCGGCGTGATCCCGGATTACGACGAGGCTCCCGTCGTCGCCCATATGAAGGGGCGCGAGGTGCAGATCACGGTGGATCTGGGCCTCGGCCGCGGCAAGGCCCGGGTTTGGACCTGCGATCTCACGCATGGGTATATCGACATCAATGGCAGCTACCGCAGCTGAGCTTCCCATCACCACGGCGCGGCTCGTGCTGCGCCGCCTGGTGCCGGCGGATGCGCCCGCCGTCACGCGGCTGGTGAACGACTATTCCGTGGCCGGCAACCTGGCCCGCGTGCCCTTTCCCTATCGCGAGGAACTCGCCCGCGAATGGATCGCCTCGGCCGGCGAGCAGATCGAATCCGGGGACGCCTATCACCTCGCCATCACCCAGGCGGGGGCCCTGGTGGGCTGCATCGGCCTGACTTTGAAGCGCAGCGCCCTGCCCGAGATCGGCTATTGGATCGGCCGGAAATTCTGGGGCCAGGGCCTGGCGCGCGAGGCGGGCGAAGGCCTGCTCGCCTGGGCCGGGACGCATCTGGGCATCACCGAGGTCGAGGCCAGCGCGCTGACCGACAACCTGGCCTCCCAGGCCGTGCTGCGCCATCTGGGCTTTGTCGAGGAAGGCACGGCGGTGCAGCCCTTCCTCTCGCGCAACCGAAACATGCCGGTGGTGATGTTCCGCCGGAAGGCCGCCCCCCCGGCGCCCCCCAAGCCCATCCTCCTCGTTGTCGCCTGCGCGCTGCTGGACACGGAGGGGCGCATCCTCCTGGCGCAGCGGCCGGAGGGGAAATCCATGGCGGGCCTCTGGGAATTCCCCGGCGGCAAGCTGGATGAAGGCGAAACACCCGAGGCCGCGCTGATCCGGGAACTGCGCGAGGAGCTGGGTATCGAGACGCAGGAGGCCTGCCTTTCACCGCTCTTCTTCGCCAGCCACTCCTATCCCAAATTCCACCTGCTCATGCCGCTCTACATCTGCCGGAAATGGCAGGGGCGGGCGGTGGCGCGGGAGGGGCAGAACCTGGCCTGGGTTCGGCCCGAAAAACTGCGGGATTACCCGATGCCGCCGGCGGATGTGCCGCTGGTGGCGCTGCTTCGGGACTTCCTGTGAGACAAGGGGCTCCGCCCCTTCAACCCCGGCAGGAACCTCAGGTTCCTGCACCTCCGATGAGATCACACATGCCCAATCCGATTGCCGCACTGCTGATCATTGGCAACGAAGTGCTCTCGGGGCGCACGCGGGATGCCAATCTGCAATTCCTGGCCACGCGCCTGGGCGAGATCGGCATTCCCCTGCGCGAGGTGCGCGTCATCCCGGACGTGCCGGAGACGATCATCGCCACCGTCAACGAGGTGCGCGCGAAGCACGACCACGTCTTCACCACGGGCGGCATCGGGCCCACCCATGACGACATCACCAGCGAATGCGTGGCCCGCGCCTTCGGCGTGCCCTGGGTGGTGCATGAGGAAACCCGCGCCCTGATGGCCGCCGACTACGCCCGCCGCGACCCGCCGGTGGAGATGAACGCGGCGCGCCTGCGCATGGCCACCCTGCCGCTCGGCGCCGTGCCCATCCGCTGCCCGATGACCTCCGCCCCCGGCTTCACCATGGGGAATGTCCATGTGATGGCGGGCGTGCCGCGCATCATGCAATCCATGTTCGAGGCCCTGGCCCCCTCCCTCACCGGCGGCGTGCCCATCGTCTCCCGCAGCGTCCACGCGCTGGGCGTCTTCGAGGGCAATATCGCCGAGGGGCTGGAGGCGATCCAGAAGCGCTACCCCGACCTCGATATCGGCAGCTACCCCTTCTACCGCCCCACGCCGGGCAGCACCGGCTTTCCCGGCGGCGGCGTGGCCCTGGTCTCCAAGGGCGTGCTGCTGGCCGATGTCGAGGCCGCGACGGCCGAAATCACCGCCATGCTGGCCGCCATGGGCGCCGAGCCCATTCAGGGCGAACCGGGCTGAGGCTCAGGGCGGCGGGGGCAGACCGGCTGCGGCCGTGATGCGCGTGATGTCGCGCCGCGCCCGGGCCACACGCTCGGCCAAGTTCGGCGCATCCCGCCGGAGGATCTGGCGGATGAAGCGCGCATCCGGCGCATTCATCAGACTGCGTTCCTCAAGCCCGATGCCGGGCCAGAGGCGCATCAGATTCTCGGCCAGCAGGCGTTGCAGCAAATCCTGGTCATTCGGCCCGAAGCTCCAGCCCTCGGGATGCGCGGCGAGCAACTCCTCGCTCACCTCGGCCACGAAGAGGCGGTGCCATTCCTCCAGGATGAAGGCGGTGTCGGGATGGGCGAAGTTGAAGAACACCACCCCGGCATTGATGTCCGAGAGCGCCTTGTTGTGCCCCAGCACGCCCAGGATGGCGCGATGCTGCCGGCTGGCCAGGAAGCCCGCCAGGTCGAAGCCGAGATCGGCCACATAGGCATCGGCGTCCAGATAGAGCAGCCAGCCGCGAAAGCCGGCATCGAGCTTGGCCTTGAGCAGGGGAATCCGGTTGAAGGTGGCCTGCCAGGGGTGCTGGCCGCGCAGCACGCCGATATGGGCCTCGTAGCCGATGCCCTGCGCCTGGCAGAAGGCGCGGTTCACATGGCCGGTCAGCGCCAGGAACCCGCGATACACCTCGGGATCGGCGGTTTGCAGCAGGAGCGGGCGGTCGCCCTTCGTCATCTCCGTCACCTCCGCTGGATCAATCCTGCCGGGCGAGGCCGAAGCTCAGATGCCCGTGGCTCTCCAGCGTGAGATAGGCGTATTTCCAGCCATACTCCATGCAGAATTCATGGCAGGCCTCGATCACGCCATAGGGCCAGGGCGTGATGACATTGCCGTTGCAATAGTCATGGCCGAGGATCAGCCCGTTCTTCTTCACCTTGCCATGGCAGAGCCGGAGTTCCGCGGCGGTCGTCTGGTAGGAGTGGTCCGTGTCGATATAGACCCAGTCGAAGCTGTGGTCCGGGAAGCCCGCCAGCACCTGGGTGGAGAGGCCGCGATTCACCACCAGCTGGCCCGAGGCGAAGCGCTCGGCAAATTCCGTCTCGATCTTCCTCAGCCCCTCGGCATAGCGGGGGGAGTCCCACACATCGATCAGGTGCAGGCGAGCGGGCTTGTTGCGCCGCAGGATCACGCGCGTGAAATCGCCGAAGGCCACGCCGATTTCGGCCGCGACGCCACCGCGCGGCAGGCGCTCCAGCAAGGCCTCACGGTCCGGCACAACCCGGCAATCATGGGTGTGCAGGTCGAGCAGATGGGTGACGGGCGCGCGCGCCTTGATGGCGCGTCGCTCGTCTGGGGTGGACATGCAGGCGTTCCTTATTGTTACAATCGTAATATGTGATTGTACCCGGCGAAGGCAACCGCGACCTGTCAACCTGGCGCGACAGGGCGGCCCTCGATCCGGTAAGCCGGATCATTATGGCCTGGCACGGCCGCATGGCCCGGTGACACAAGGCCGCTGATCACCGCCTCATCCTCCGCCGTGAAGGGCGCGTCCAGCGCGGCCAGGTAGTCGTCAAGCTGGGCCTCGGTGCGCGGGCCGGCGATCGTGCCGGTGATGAGCGGATTGCGCAGCACCCATTGGATGGCAAGATGCGCGGCCGGCACGCCGCGCGCCGCGGCATGCTGCGCGAGACGCTGCGCGAGGGCGATGGAAGCCGGGTGCCACTCCGCCTCCAGCATGCGCTTGTCGCCCCGGCCGGCGCGGCTTTCGGGCGCGGGGGGCGCATCGGGGGCGTATTTCGCCGTCAGCACGCCCCGCGCGAGCGGGCTGTAGGGCACGATGCCCAGGCCGTAATGCGCGGCGACCGGCAGCACCTCCACCTCCACCATGCGGTTCAGCGCGTGGTAGAGCGGCTGCAGCACGATGGGCCGGTCCACGCCCAGCCGGTCACAGGCCTCGCACAGCGCGGCGATGCGCCAGGCGCGGAAATTGGAAAGGCCGAAGGCGCGAATCTTCCCGGCGCGGATCAGATCGCCCAGCGCGGCCACCGTCACCTCCAGCGGCGTGTCGTGATCCTCGCGGTGCAGATAGAGAACGTCGAGATAATCGGTGTTGAGGCGCCGAAGGCTGCCCTCCACCGCGCGCATCATCCAGGCGCGGGAGAGGCCCTTCTCGTTCCGCCCCGGCCCCATGGCATTGCCAAGCTTGGTGGCCAGCACCCAATCCTGCCGCGTGCCGGCGAGCGCCGCGCCCACCACCTCCTCCGAGGCGCCGCGCGAATAGACATCGGCGGTGTCGAGGAAGTTGCAGCCGGCGTGTTTGGCGGTGGCGATCATGCGCGCGCTGGTCGCGGCATCGGTCGCGCCGCCGAACATCATGCTGCCCAGGCAAAGCCGGCTGACCGTGACGCCGCTGCGCCCCAGGATGCGGTATTCCATGCTGGCCTTCTCCCCCGAAAATGATCGCTCCCAGGCTGCGGCAGGAACGCCATGGCGACAAGAACCGGGCCGCGGGTTTGTGGTTGCAAGCGCGCGCCATGCGCTGCACCATCCCCGGAGTCGGGCGCCAGAACAGAAACAGGGCAGGTTTTCCAACCCATCGGAGGCTACGCGCCATGGCTCAGCGCCGCATGCACCTCGTCGCCTATCTGAAGACCGGTCCCACCGCGAACCACCCCGGCGCCTGGCGCCACCCCGAGGCCGACCTGCACGACATCTTCGCGCCCGAGCGCTACGAGCATATCGCCCGCGTGCTGGAAGCCGCCTGCTTCGATGCCTGCTTCTATGCCGACACCTTCGGCCTGCCCGATCTCTATGGCGGCAATTTCGACGCCTATCTGCGCCATGGCGGGCAGATCACCTATCTCGATCCGCTGATGATCCTACCTGTGATGGCGCGGGTGACGCGGCATCTCGGCCTGGGCGCCACCCTCTCCACCACCTTCATGCCGCCCTATCACCTGGCGCGCACCCTGGCCTCGCTCGACATGCTGACCGGCGGGCGCGCGGCGTGGAACGTGGTCACCTCCGCGACCAATCTGGAAGCGCGGAATTTCGGCATGGAGGGCATCCCCGCCAAGGATGCCCGCTATGACCGCGCCGATGAGGTGCTGGAGGCCTGCATCGCGCTCTGGGAATGCTGGGACCCCGACGCCTTCGTGATGGACCGCGAGAGCGGCGTCTTCATTGACCCGAGCAAGGTGCGCTACGCGAATTACGAAGGCCAATATGTGAAGACGCGCGGGCCGCTCACCATCCCGCGCACGCCACAGGGCCGGCCCGTCTTTCTCCAGGCCGGCGCTTCGGATCGCGGGCGGGATTTCGCGGCGCGCTGGGCCGAGATGATCTTCTGCACGCCGCACAGCAAGGCCGACTCCATCGCCTTCCACGATGATGTGAAGACGCGCATGGAGCGCCACGGCCGCGCGCCCGACCAATGCAAGGTGCTGCCGAGCTTCGCCGTCGTGGTGGGCGAGACGATGTCGGTCGCGCAGGAGAAATACGCCTACCTCCAATCGCTCATCGCGCCCGAGGCGCAGACCATGCTCAACGCCTCGCTGCTCGGCGCCGATCTCTCGAAGCACCGGACGGCCGAGGCGCTGGCGGCGGCGCAGGGCAACCAGGGCATCACCGGCTCCACCGACCGCGTGCTGCAATTGATGCGCGACGAGAAGATCAGCTTCGCCGAAGCCGTAGCCAAGCCGCGCGACCTGCTGGTCGGCACCGCAGAGACCATCGCGGATGAGCTGGAGGATTGGTTCACCTCCGGCGCCTGTGACGGCTTCATCCTCTGGCCCACCATCTTTCCGCGCATGTTCGAGGATTTTGGCCGTCTGGTCGTGCCCGAATTGCAGCGGCGCGGGCTGTTCCGCAAGGAATATGCAGGCCGCACCCTGCGCGAGAACATGGCGAACCCCTGATGCCGCACCCCGTCTTCGACCAGGCCGAATTCGACAAACGCATCGCCCGGCTGCGCGCCCGCATGGCCGCAGCCAGCGTGGATGCGGCGCTGTTCGACGAGATCGAGGCCATGGCCTGGCTTGGTGGCTATGGCTCCTCGCTCAATCGCTGGCGCTGCCTCGTCGTGCCGCTGGAGGGCGCGCCCTTCATCCTGATCCGCGCGCTGGATGCCAGCGTCTGCCGCGCGCAATCCTGGGTGCCGGAGGTGCTGGAATACCAGGATTGGGCGGACCCCATGCCGGTGCTGGCGGCGGCACTGGCCGCGCGTGGTCTGGCGGGCGCGCGCATCGGGCTGGACCGCAACAGCTACGCCATGTCGCTCGCGCGTTTCGATGCCATGCAGGCCGCCCTGCAGCGCGCGGATTTCAACGATCTCGGCCCGCTCGTGCATGAACTTCGGCTGATCAAATCGCCCGCCGAAATCGCGCTGCTGCGCCGTTCTTCCGCCGTGGCCGATGCCGCCATCGCAGAGGGCGCGGCCGCGCTGCATCCGGGCGGCACGCAGCGCGACGCCGCCATGGCCGTCACCGCCTGCTTCCTGCGCATGGGCGCCGACCCCTCCCTGCCCGGCCCCATCAGCACCGTCACCGGCTGGGATTTTCTCCACGCGCCACTCGATACCAACACGCTCGCCGCCGGCGACATGGTGCATATCGAGCTCACGCCGCGCATCGCCGGCTACAGCGCGCGCATCATGCGCTGCGTCAGTCTCGGCCCGTCCAGCGATGCCGCGCAGCGCGCCACCGAAGCGCTGATCGCGCTGCAGGATGCGCAGATCGCCGCCATGCGCCCAGGCGCGCTGGCACGCGACGTGGACGCGATCCTGCGCGAGGGCGTGGTCCGCGCCGGGCTGCGCGACCGCTACGACAACATCACCGCCTACACGCTCGGCCTCTATGCGCCCCAGACGCCGCGCACCAGCGACTTCACGCGCATCTTCACCCCGGTGGCCGATTGGCCGCTGGAGGCGGGCATGGTGTTTCACGTCTATGCCTCCGCCGGCGGCAGTGCGATCAGCGAGACGGTGCTGGTGGGCGAGCATGGACCGGAACGCCTCACCCAGGCGCCGCGCGGCCTGATCGTGAACACCTGATGGCGCGCGACGCGATCATCCTCGGCGCCGGCGTCGCTGGCCTCTCCACCGCCGCCTTTCTCCAGCGCGAGGGCTGGAAGGTCACCCTGCTCGATCCCCTGGGCCCGGCGGGTGGCGCCAGCTTCGGCAATGCAGGACTGCTCAGCCCGCAGACGGTGATCCCCGCAGCCCTGCCGGGCATGTGGCGCAAGGTGCCGCGCTGGCTGACTGATCCGCTCGGCCCACTCACCATCCGGGCCGCCCATCTGCCGCGCCTCTCGCCCTGGCTCGCGCGCTGGCTCGCCGAGACGCGGCTCGCACGCGTCGAGGCCAATGCCGCGGCCCTGCATGCGCTGCACGCCCCCGCGCTGGAGGTCTGGCGGGAATTGCTGGGCGAGGCGGATTACCGCGCGATGATCCGCCAAGCCGGCCAGGTGCAGCTCTGGGAGGGCGGCGGCCCCTCCCCGCTTGAGGATGCGCTGCGCGCGCGCCACGGCATCCGCGCCGAGCTGCTCGGCCTGGATGAGCTTCAGCAGCTGTTCCCCGGCCTCTCGCGCGCCGTGACGCGCGGCCTGCTGGTGCCGGGCAATGGCCATGTGGTCAGCCCGGCCCGCGTGGTGCGTGCCCTGGCCGACCAGGTGCTGGCCGAGGGCGGCGCGATCCTGCCGCAGCAGGCGCTGAAGCTGATCCCGCGCGAGGGCGGCGGGTGGCGCGTCCTGGCCAATACGGCGGTGCACGAGGCCTCCTCCGTGGTGGTGGCCGGGGGCGCCTGGTCGGCCGAATTGCTGGCACCGCTGGGCCTGCGCCTGCCGCTGGAAAGCGAGCGCGGCTATCACGCCCATCTGCCCGCACCCTCGATCGAATTGCGCCTGCCCATCCTGCACAAGTCGCGCGGCTTCGGGCTGACGCCGATGGAGGATGGGCTGCGCGCGGCGGGCACGGTGGAATTCGCCGGGCTGCGCGCCCCGCCCGATGAGCGCCGCGCCGAGCAATTGGCCGCGCATGCGAAGCACCTCTTCCCCGAACTCACCCATGGCACGCCGCGCCTTTGGTTCGGCCAGCGCCCCTCCTTCCCCGACAGCCTGCCGGTGGTAGGCCCGGTGCCCGGGCGGCCTGGCCTCTTCCTCTGCTTCGGTCATGGGCATTTCGGCATGACCGGCGGCCCAGCTTCCGGGCGAATGCTGGCTTCGGCCATGGCCGGGCGGCCCACATCCCTGCTGGACGCGCTGGCCCCGGCGCGGTTCACTGGTTCCGCGAGAGTTTGATGGCAGGCGAAGGCCCCCCAAGGCGCGCGCCGGCTTGGAATAGCGTGAAGGCAAACCCAAGAACGGAGAACAACGCAATGACGCTTCCAGTGCTTCCCCGCCGCGGCGCACTCGCCCTCGGCCTCAGCGCCCCCTTCATCGGCCATGCGCAGGCGCAGGCCGGCGAAGTGATCATCCGCAATCCCGGCGGTGCCTATGACGAGACCATGCGCCGCGTGGTCTATGAGCCCTTCACCCGCGCCACCGGCATCCGCGTCACCGCCGTCGCCGCCACGGCCGCGCGGCTCCTGGCCATGTTCCGCTCCGGCAATGTCGAGCTGGATGTGATTGATGGCGGGGACAGCATCCTGGAGCAGCTGCGCCGGCAGAATGCCCTGGCTGATCTGGATTACGGCGGCTGGCGCCTGACCAAGCCGGATGATGTTGCGCCTGCGGTGAAATTCCCGACCCGCGTCGGCAACCTGCTCTACGCCTCCGTCATCGGCTACAGCAAGGCCGCCTTCCCGAATGGCCATCCGACCAACTGGGCGGAATTCTGGGACACCACGCGCTTCCCCGGCCCCCGCACCCTCGCCGATATGGCGACCGGCGCGCCCAACCTCGAATTCGCGCTGCTGGCCGATGGCGTGCCGATGAACCGCCTCTATCCGCTCGACATGGAGCGCGCCTTCCGCAGCCTGGATCGCATCCGCCGCAGCGTGCCGAAATTCTGGGACACGGGCGCGCTGTCCGCGCAGATGCTGGCGGATCGCGAGGTGGTGCTCGGCTCCTTCTGGAATGGCCGCGTGCAGGTGCTGATCGACCGTGGCGCGCCCCTCGGCATTGACTGGGGCCAGGCCATGCTGGAGGTCCAGGCCGTCGGCATTTTCCGCGGCGCGCGCAATGCCGCCAACGCCCAGCGGCTGATCGACTTCATGATGCAGCCCGCCGTGCAGGCCGAATATTGCCGCGAGCTGACCTATGGTCCGACCAACAACCAGGCCTTCCCGCTGCTCCCGGCCGAGCAGCTGGCCCGCATGCCCGGCAGCCCGGCCTCGCGCGAGCGCGGCTTCTACAAGGACATCGACTGGTGGGAGGACAACCGCGCCGCGGTGAATCGCCGCTGGTCGCGCTGGATCCTCGGTTGAGGTTCCGGGCTTGACCGAGCCGGCGATCCGGCTGGAGAGCCTGACCAAGCGCTATGGCGCGGAGACCGTTGTCTCCGACGTCACGCTGCATGTGGCGCCGGGCGAGTTCCTGACGCTGCTCGGCCCCTCGGGCAGCGGGAAGACGACCACGCTTTCCATGCTGGCGGGCTTCGTGCTGCCGGATGCCGGCCGCGTGGTGCTGGCGGGGCGCGACGTGACCAGCGCACCGCCCCGCGCGCGCGGGCTTGGCATGGTCTTCCAGAACTACGCCATCTTCCCGCATCTTGATGTCTTCGAGAATGTGGCCTTCCCGCTGCGCGTGCAGCGGCTCGCGCAGCCCGAGGTGCAGCGCCGCGTCATGGAGGCGCTGGCGCTGGTGAAGCTCACCGGCTTCGAGAAGCGCTTCGGCAAGCAACTCTCGGGCGGGCAGCAGCAGCGCGTGGCGCTGGCCCGCGCCGTGGTGGCGCATCCCAGCGTGGTGCTGATGGATGAGCCGCTCGGCGCGCTCGACAAGAACCTGCGCTTCCACATGCAGATCGAGATCAAGGAGATCCAGCGGCGCCTCAACATGACCGTCGTCTATGTGACGCATGACCAGGAGGAGGCGCTGACCATGTCGGACCGCATCGCCATCATGAATCACGGCCGCGTGGTGCAGCAGGGCCCGCCGCGCCATGTCTATGAAA
>JAIYDS010000089.1 GCA_027487385.1 Acetobacteraceae bacterium
AAAATCCTCCAGGAAGGAGGGCGCCTGCTCGATCACCAGCTGGATGCGCCCGGCCAGCAGATCGGTCCGCGCCGGCGCGCCGCCGCGATACTGCACCATCTCCATCTCCACGCCGCCCGCCAGCGCGCGGAACATCTCGACGGTCAGGCGCGACGCCATGCCGGAGGTCGCGAAATTGATCGAGCCGGGCCGCGCGCGCGCCAGCGCCAGGAATTCCGCCACATTGCGCACGCCAAGCGAGGCTGGCACCACCATCACATAGGGGATCAGCGCCACCATCGAGACGCCGACCAGATCGCGCGCCGGATCATAGGGCAGGGTGCGATAGACGAAGGGATTCACCGCCATCGGGCCGGGGCTGCCGGCCAGCAGCGTGTAGCCATCGGGGGCCGCCTTCGCCACCGCATCGGCGCCGAGAATGCCAAAGGCGCCGGCGCGGTTCTCGACGGCCACCTGCTGGCCCAGCGGCCGTGCCAGATTCTCCGCGATCAGCCGCGCGATGAGGTCGGTGGCCCCACCGGGCGCGAAGGGCACCACCACCCGCAAGGGCCGCGCGGGCCAGGCTTGCGCCTGCGCCAGCGAGGGCGCGGCAAGGGCGGCGAGGGTGGCGCGGCGGGTGATGCTCATTCGGCGGCCCTCTTTATGAAGAAGCGGTTTTCCGGCCGCGCGAGGCCGAGGTTGTCGCGCAGCGTGCGGCCCGAATACTCGGTGCGGAACAGGCCGCGCCGCTGCAATTCCGGCACCACGAGGCGGATGAACCGCTCCAGCCCCGTCGGCACCACGGGTGCGGCGATCATGAAGCCGTCGCAGGCCTTCTCCAGGAACCAGCGCTCCATGAGGTCCGCCACCTGTTTCGCGCTGCCCTTGAAGAAATTGCCCGCCATCTGCGGCAGGATGGCGCGATAGGTCTCGCGCACCGTCAGCCCCTGCTCCAGCGCCTTGGCCACGATGGCCTTGCCGATGCCGGTGGGGCCGATGTGCTCGAAATCCAGGGCAGGGAAGGGGCCATCCAGCGGATAGGCGGACATCTTCACCCCCACCATCTTCGAGAGGTAGTCGAGCCCCACGGCCGGCGGCACCAGGTCATCCAGCTCGCGCGCCAGTTGCTCCGCTTCCGCCTCCGTCTCGGCGGCGATGATGGTGACGCCGCTCAGGATCTTCAGGCTGTCCGCGCTGCGGCCGTATTTCGGCAGCCGGCCCTTGAGGTCGGCGTAGAGTTTCTGCGCGCGCTCGACCGTGCCCTCGATCGCGAAGACGCAATCGGCCGTCGCGGCGGAGAGTTCCTTGCCCGTCTCCGACTGCCCGGCCGAGAAGATCACCGGATGCCCCTGCGGCGGGCGCGGCGCGTTGAGTGGCCCCGCCACCTGGAAATGCTTGCCCCGGAAATTCAGCGCATGGACCTTGGACGGGTCGAGGAAGCGCCCGCTCGCCTTGTCCTGCGGGAAGGCATCATCCGCCCAGGAATCCCACAGCCCCTTCACGATCTGCGCGAATTCCCCCGCGCGCTCATAGCGGTCATCGCGCGGGACGTGCTCCTCATGCGAGAAATTCAGCGCATCGCCGGGGTTGGAGGTGGTGACCAGGTTCCACCCCGCCCGCCCCTTGCTGATGTGATCCAGCGAGGCGAAGCGCCGCGCGACGGAAAACGGCTCGTCATAGGTCGTCGTCGTCGTGGCGACGAGGCCGACATGCTCCGTCACCATCGCCAGCGCCGAGAGCAGCGTCACCGGCTCGAAGACGCCCGGCCGGTCGGAAGGGCTGGTGGCGGCGAACAGATCCGGCTTGTCGAGGTTCCGCACGCCATTGCCATCGGCCAGGAACAGCAGGTCGAACTTGCCCCCTTCCGCGATGCGCGCGAGGCGGATGGCGTTCTCCAGGTTGCTGGCGGGCTTGTCCCAGGCGGTCGGGTGCCGCCACTCGCCCACATGCGAGCCCTGGGCATTGGCATTGGCGGCCAAGATCATGTGTTGCGGCATCGGCGCACTCCTGCTGCGGAAGCTTCGCGCCGGAGGCGCGCCCCACGCAAGCCCGGGTTGACCCGCGGCGCCAAGGGCGGCGCAATGCGGCGCATGAATCGTCGCACCCTCCTCGCCGCCCTTCCCCTGCTGCCCGCGCCCGCGCTGGCGCAAGGCTTTCCCTCACGCCCGATCCGCATCCTGGTGGGCTTCGCCGCCGGCGGCTCCACGGATGTCTTCGCCCGCAGCATGGCGCCTCGCCTGCAAACCCTGCTGGGCCAGCCCGTGGTGGTCGAGAACCGCCCCGGCGCCGGCGGCAATATCGCGACCGAGGCGACCGCCCGCAGCGCGCCCGATGGCTATACCCTGCTGCTGGGCACCATCGGCCCGCTCGCCATCAACCCCACCCTCTACGGCAACCTGACCTTCGATCCGCTGACCGACCTCACCGCCATCACCCTGGTGGGGGAGGTGCCGAATGTGCTGGCCGTGCCGGCGGACCGCCCCTTCCGCAGCGTGGCCGACATCATCGCCGCCGCCCGCGCGCGGCCGGGCACGCTGAATTTCGGCTCCTCCGGCATCGGCTCGGCCGGGCATGTGGCGGGCGAGCAGTTGAACCTCATGGCGAATATCCAGACCGTCCACGTGCCCTTCCGGGGCGGCGGCGCGCTGATGCCGGAACTGCTCGCTGGCCGCGTGGATTTCGCCTTCACCACGGCACTCAACGCCATGCCCCAGGCCGAGGCGGGACGCCTGCGCGTGCTGGCCGTGCCCAATGCCACCCGCGTCTCGCTCATCCCCCAGGTGCCGACGGTGGCGGAAAGCGGCCTGCCGGGCTTCGACGGCATGGATTGGGCGGCGCTGATGGCCCCGCGCGGCCTGCCCGCGTCCATCCTGGCCCAGCTCAACCAGGCCGCCACCGCCGTCCTGCGCGACCCGGAGCTGGTGCAGAACATGACCGGGCGGCGCCTGGTGCTGATGCCCACCACGCCCGAGGAGGCGACCGCCTTCCTCCGCGCCGAGACCGCGCGCTGGGCGCCGGTGATCCGCGCCTCGGGCGCGCGGCCGGATTAGGCCCGCCGGCGCCGAGGTTCCCATCTCCAAGACTCCATTGCCCTGGGCGGCCCTCGGCCTCGATCTGGTCACGCTCCGCGTCTTCAAGGCGGCGGTGGAGGAGCGCAGCCTGGCCCGCGCCGCCGAGCGTGAGCGCCTGGCGCTCTCCGCCCTCAGCCGGCGCATCGCCGAGATGGAGGCGCGGCTCGGCACGCCCCTGCTGCGCCGGCATGACCGCGGCGTGGAGCCCACCGCGGCGGGCGAGGTCCTGCTGCGCCATCTCGGCCCGCTCTTCGACCTGCTCGACCGCGCCTTCGCCGATGTCGAGGCCTTTGCCGCCGGCGCGCGCGGCCATGTCCGGCTGCACGCCAATATCTCCGCCATCGCGGGCCATCTGCCCGAGGCGCTGGCCGGCTTCCTCGCCGCCCATCCCGGCATCGAGGTCTCGCTGGAGGAGCGCTTCACCGCCGACATCCTGCACGCGGTGCGCACGGGTGCCGCCGATCTCGGCCTCGGCTCCGGCACGGTGCTGAGCCCCCTGCCGGAGGTGCGCGTGATCCCCTGGCGCGAGGACCGGCTGGTGGCCCTGCTGCCGGCCAGGCATCCGCTGGCCAGCGCCCCCGGGCCGCTCCGCTTCGCCGAGGTAGCGGCCGAGCCCTTTGTCGGCCTCTCCTCGGCATCGGCGCTGCAACAGCTCTATCGCCGCGAGGCGGAGGCGCTGGGCATGACGCTGCGCGAGCGCGTGGGCGTCGGCAGCTTCGATGGCGTGCGGCGCATGGTGGAGGCCGGGCTCGGCGTCGCCATCCTGCCCGACACGGCGGCCGATGCGCGCGCGCTGGGCGGCACGCTCGTCGCCCGCCCGCTGGCGGAGCCCTGGGCCCGGCGCCCGCTCACCCTCTGCGTCCGCGCCGATGCCGAGGCTATGCCGGCGGCGGCGCGCCTGCTGGCCGCCCACCTGCTCGGCCGGCCTTTCCCGCCTCGCGAAGCCTGACTTGCCGAAAGAGGCATGGCGGCGCCGTCCCGCGCCCGACATGGTGCGCCCGCCCCGGCAGGGCAGGGAAAGACAGGATGATGGACCGCCTGGACCATTTGGTCCTCACCGTCGCGGATCTCGCGCGGACGATCGATTTCTACAGCCGCGGCCTGGGCATGCGGGATGAGGTCTTCGGCGCCGGGCGGCATGCGCTGGTCTTCGGCCGGCAGAAGATCAACCTGCACGAGGCGGCGGGCGAGCCCATCCTGCCGCGCGCCACCCACCCCATGCGCGGCAGCGCCGACATCTGCCTGATCAGCGCCGTGCCGCTGGCCGAGGTGGAGGCGCATCTGCGGCGCGAGGGCTTCGTGATCGAACTCGGCCCCGTGCCGCGCACCGGGGCCACGGGGCCCATCACCTCGCTTTACCTGCGCGACCCCGACGGCAATCTGGTGGAGGTCTCCCAATATGCCTGACGCCACGGGCGGCCCGCTCGCCGGGCTGCGCATCCTCGAACTCGGCCATTTCGTGGCCGCCCCTTTCTGCACGCGGCTGCTGGGCGATCTCGGCGCCGATGTCATCAAGGTGGAGCCGCCCGGCGCGGGCGACCCCGTGCGGCAATGGGGCGCCCGCCACAAGGGGCAATCGGCCTGGTGGAGCGTGCATGGCCGCAACAAGCGCTGCATCACGCTGGACCTGAAGAAGCCCAGGGCGCGGGAGATCGTGCTGCGCCTGGCGGCCGAGAGTGACGCGCTGGTGGAGAATTTCCGCCCCGGCCAGCTCGACCGGCTGGGCTTCTCCGAGGCCGCGCTGCGCGCAGCGCGGCCCGATCTCGTGATCGCCCACATCTCCGGCTATGGCCAGGACGGCCCGCAACGTGACCGCGCGGCCTTCGGCGTGATCGGCGAGGCGATCGGCGGGCTGCGCCACCTGACCAACCACGCCCCGGGAACGACCGACCTGCCGCCCGTGCGCACCGGCATCAGCATCGGCGACAGCGTGGCCGGCATCTACGCCGCCTTGGGCCTGATGGCCGCGCTCTGGCGCCGCGACGCCGCCCGGCGCGGCGATGGCCGCGGGCGCAGCCTGGATGTGGCGCTGACGGAAAGCATCTTCAGCCTGCTGGAGGGCGCGCTGCCCGAATACGGTGCGCTCGGCACCGTGCGGCAGCCGACGGGGGGCGGCATCGCGACCGCGGCCCCCACCAACGCCTACCGCTCCCGCGACGGGCAATGGGTGCTGATCGCCGCGAATTCCGATCCGCTCTTCCAGAGGCTCGCGACGCTGATGGGGCGGCCCGGCATGGCGGAGGAGGCGCGCTATCGCGGCAACCAGGCGCGCTGTGCGAATGTCGCGGCGCTGGATGCCGAGATCGGCGCCTGGAGCGCGCGCTTCGACGCGGCGGAGCTGGAGCGCATGCTGGAGGCGGCGGACATCCCCGCGACGCGCGCCTATACCGCCGCCGATTGCGCGGCGGATGAGCAGTTCCGCCATCGCGGCATGGTGCGCGAGGTCGAGGATTCCACACTCGGCCCCATGCTGCATCCGGGCATCGTGCCCCTGCTGCCCGATGATCCCGGCGCGATCCGCTGGGCCGGGCCGCCGGTGGGTGCCCATAATGACGAGGTGTTCGGCGGGCTGCTCGGGCTCTCCGAGGGTGAGATCGCCGCCATGCGGCAGGAAGGGGTGTGCTGATGACCAAATCCGTCGAGATCGTCGAGGTCGCCCCGCGCGACGGGTTCCAGCCCATCGGGCCCTGGATTCCGACCGAGACCAAGGCCGATTACATCCGCCGGCTGGCCGCCGCCGGGCTCAGGCGCATCGAGATCGGCTCCTTCGTCAGCGCCACCGCCATCCCGCAGCTGCGCGACACGGCGGAGCTGCTGGAGGTGGCCGCCACGCTGCCCGGCCTGCGGCCGCAGGTTCTGGTGCCCACGGCCAAGCGCGCGCAAGCGGCGGTGGAGGCCGGGGCGGGCTTCCTGGTCTATGTCCTCTCGGCCTCCGAGGCGCATAACCAGAGCAATGTCCGCCGCTCCGTGGCCGAATCCGCCGAGGATTACGGGCGGATGCTGGAGGCGCTGCCGGACGGGATCGCGCTGCGCATCAATCTCGCCACCGCCTTCGACTGCCCCTTTGACGGGAAGATGGAAGTGGCGCCCGTGCTGGCGCTGATCCGCCAGCTCGCCGCGCTGCGGCCCGAGGTGGAGATCTGCCTCTGCGACACGACGGGGCGGGCGACGCCCGATCATGTGGCGGAGCTTGCGACGGCGGCGATGGCGGCCTGCCCAGAGGTCAGCGCCTGGGCCTATCACGCGCATGACACCTACGGGATGGGGCTCGGTTCCACCTATGCCGCCTGGCAGGCGGGCGTGCGGATTTTCGACGCCGCCGCGGGCGGCCTGGGCGGCTGCCCCTTCGCCCCGGGCGCCACGGGAAATGTCGCGACCGAGGATGTGGTCTGGATGTTCGAGCGCATGGGCGTCCGCACGGGCGTGGACCTGGCCGCCCTGCTGCCGGTGGCGGCCGATGCGGCAGCGCTGCCCGGGGCTTCGGCCGGCGGGCGGGCGCGGGCGGCGCTGGCGGCCTGCGCCCCCGGCTAATCCGGCGCGATCCGTCGCCGGACCATCCGAAGCTGGCCGGTGACGCCGCAGGCGCGGGCCTTTTCCACCTGCGCCTCGGCCGCGGCGCGGGAGGGCAGGGGCTCGGACATCACCATGCAGAAGCCCTGGGCCAAGCCGTCGCAGAAGTCGCCGTCCTCGGCCACCACGGGCACGCCGCAGCCATTCAGCCGCCGCATGGTGCCGAGGTCGGCCCGGTCGCGGGTCGAAGTGCAGAGGTTGTGCGGCAGCGCGCTGCCCTGGGCCTCAGCCCGGCCCAGCGGCAGGCATCCCAGCGCGGCGCCCTTTGCGCCGCCCACGAGGCTCAGGGCGCCGCCACCGGCCGCCGCACCGCCGAGATCTTCTGGTTCATATAGACCCCGGCCATGACGGGCGCGTGCCTGGGCGCCTCGCCTGGCGCCACCGTGCCGGGCAGGGCTTCCACCGGCGCGTCGTAATTCGGGTGGCAGAAGAAGCCGAGCGAAAGCCGCGGCTGCGCCCAGCCCGCGCCTTCGGGATTGGTCACCCGATGCACGGTGCTGACCCAGCGCCCATTGGTCCATTGCTGCATCAGGTCACCGATATTGATCACATAGGCGCCAGGCGGCGGCTCCACGGCGGCGAAGCTGCCATCGGGGCGCTGCACTTCGAGGCCCATGCCGCCCTCGGCGGGCGGCATCAGGATGGTCAGGCTGCCGAAATCGCTATGCGCGCCGGCGCGCAGCTGGCCCGGGGCAGGGGGCGTGGTGCGGGCGCCATAATGCAGCGCGTGCAAGGCGGCGAAGTGGTTGTCGATCTTGTCGTCGAAGAAGTGGAAGGGCAGGCCGAGGCCGGCGGCGAAGGCGCGCATGATCTCGGTGGAAAGCCGCTCCATCTCGCGGAAATAGGCGGTGAAGGCAGGGCGCAGCCCGGCGGGCCGCTCGGGCCAGAGATTGGGCTGGTAGAAGGGCCGCGCCTCGGGGATCTCGGCATATTGCGTGCCATCCGCCTCGGGCCGGCCCATGGAAAACAGGGAACGCATGTCGGGCGGCGTCTCGATCCCGCGCGAACGCGAGAGGGTGTTGGTCTCGGGCGGCGTATAGCCGCGCAGGAAGGTGCCCGCGGGCGGCCGCACCGCCAGCTTCTCCGCCTCCGGCAGGTCGAAGAAGGCCAGCGATTCCCGTCGGACTTCGGCGATCAGTTCGGGCGATACGCCATGCCCCTCGATGATGAGAAAGCCGATCTCGCGGCAGGCTGCGTCCACTTGCGCGCCGAGGGCGGCGATGGCGGCCTGGTCATCCCCGCGGATGGGGCTGAGGTCGAGGACGGGAACGGCACTCATGGGGCTTCTCCTGCGGTGGCGGCGATGATGGCGGCGAAGCCGCCATCGGGCGGCCCCTGGCCCTCGGCGCCGCCGGAGACCAGCACGGCGCCATGGCCGATCAGCCCGCCCAGCATGGCGCCATAGGCAGCGCGGGCGTGGCGGTGCATGGCCACGTCATTGTCCAGCCCCATGGCGTGGGGCAGGCCGCGGATCAGCCCGTCGCGCGGCGCATCCCCCTTGGAGATCACGGCCAGCACGCGCGCCGATTCCGCATGGCTCAGCTGCGGTGCTGCGGCGAGGCCGAGCCGCGCCAGGATGGCGGCCGCGCCCGGCGTGTCCAGCGGATCCTCCAGCAGGCCGGAGGCGATGGCGGCGCGGGGATCGCCCCCTGGGCCATGGGCCAGCAGCAGGATCTGCTGCGCCGGCCCATCGTGGCGGGCGACGACGAAGGCGTTATGGGCGAAGCACTCCACCTCATCCAGCGCGATGGCCGGGATCTGCCCCAGCGCCAGCGCCACACCCTGGGCGGCCGCGATGCGCACCCGCACATCCAGCGCGGGCCGTGCCTCATCCGAAGGCGCCCGCACCAGCACCAGGCCGACCTGCGCCGGATCGGTGAGGCCGAGCTCCGCCATCGCGGAGCGCACCATGGCGGCGGTGGCCATGGCGTGCATCACGCCGCCCTGGTCGGGCGGGGCGATGACCGCGCGCTCCACCGCCGCCAGCAAGCCATGGGCGCCCGGCTCCCCGCGCGACCAGATCACCAGGTGCGGCGAGACCAGCCCTTCGGAGCCGCCCGAGACCAGGATGGGCACGCGCTCGGCCACCACCTGCTCCGGGATGTCCAGGTGCCGGGCCAAAGCGAGGCGCAGCAGCAGATCCACCCAGGGCTTGGTGAAGTCGTTGCGCAGGCCATTGCCGCGCGTCTTGCACCAGATGGAGACGATGCGCCCGGCATCCAGCCGGCCATCGGCCAGCATGGCCTCGAAGCCGGTCAGGTCATCCGGCGCGGCCATGGGCAGGCGGGTGGGGAAGATGGCGGTCATCGAGGGCCTTTCGGCGACATCCTGTCACCCTTCCGGCGGGGCTGAGAAGCCGCTGACCGGCTGAAACACTTTGTCGTGATGCGCTGCGGCGCGGAATCTGCTACATCCGTGGGCATGACGCCCCAAGCCGCCCATGCCGCGATCCGTTTCGGCCTCGGCGCCCGGCCCGAGGCTCCGGTGCCCGATGACCCGCGCCCCTGGCTGCTCGCTCAGATCCGCCCCTTGCCGGAAGCCGCCGGGCCCACGCTCGACGAGATCCGTGCCGCGATCGCCGACCGCGACCGCGACCGGTCGCGGGACACGCGGCGCGACATGGCGCGGGCCGAGGCGATCGCCTGGGCGCAGCGTGCCCTGGTCACCGACGCGCCCTTCGCCGAGCGCTGGACCCATTTCTGGACCAACCACCTGACGGTCAGCCGGCGCAACGTCCTGGCCAATGTCTTCTCCGGGCATTATCACAGGCTCGCCATCCGCCCGCATGTCTTTGGCCGCTTCGAGGAGATGCTCCTCGCCGCCTACCGGCATCCGGGCATGCTGGGCTATCTCGACCAGGCCAATTCCGTCGGGCCGGCCAGCCCGGGCGGGCAGCGGCGGCGCGCCGGGCTGAACGAGAACCTGGCCCGCGAATGCCTGGAACTGCACACCATCACCCCGGCGGCTGGCTACACACAGGCCGATGTCGCCGCGCTGGCGCGCATCCTCACCGGCTGGTCCATCGGCCGGGGGGCGGAGCAGAATGAATCGGCCGGCTTCATGTTCCGCCCGAATGCCCATGAGCCCGGGCCCAAGACCATGCTCGGCCGCGAGTTTCCGGAGGGTGAGGAGGGCGGGGTGCAGGCCTTGCGCTGGCTCGCCAACCACCCGGCCACCCATCGCGCCCTGGCGCGCAAGCTGGCGCGCCACTTCGTGAGCGATGACCCGCCCGAAGCCGTCGTGGCGCGGCTGGAGGGGGTGCTGCGGCAAAGCCAGGGGGATCTCGCCGCCGCGGCCCGCGCGGTGGTGGCCGAACCCGCCGCCTGGACCCCCCTGACCAAGGTGAAGACCGGCCAGGACTATGCCCTCTCCATCATGCGGGCCACCGGCCAGCCGGAGCGCGCGGCGCCGCAGCTCCTCGCCGCCATGATCCGCCTGAACCAGACACTCTGGAGCGCGCCCGCGCCCATCGGCTGGCCCGATGACGCGGCGGCCTGGGCCGTGCCCGAGCAGCTGATGCGTCGGGTGGACTGGGCGCATGAGCAGGCCGGGCGCGCCGAGAGCGGCCAGCGCCTGCCGCTGCCCCAATTCGTGGAGAACCTGCTCGGCCCGCTCGCCCGCGCCGAGACGGTGACGGCCGCGCGCCGCGCCGGCTCCTTCCACGAGGCGCTGCTGCTGGTGATGGCCAGCCCGGAGGCTCACCGCCGATGACCCATGCCCCGATCCTCTCCCGCCGCGGGGCCCTGCTCGGACTGACCGGCGCCGTCCTGCTGGGCGGTGCGCGCATGGCGCTGGCCCAGGGCCCGCTGGGCGAGCGCCGCCTCGTCGTTGTCCTGCTGCGCGGCGCCCTGGACGGGCTCTCCGCGGTGCAGCCCTATGGTGATCCGGATTTCGCCGGGCTGCGCGGCTCGCTCGCCCTGCCCGAGCCGGGGCAGGAGGGGGGCGTGCTGGATCTGGGGGGGCGGTTTGGCCTGCACCCGGCGCTGCGCCACCTGCACGCGCTCTTCCGGCAGGACCAGGCGCTGGTGGTCCATGCGGTGGCCGGCCCCTGGCGCAGCCGCAGCCATTTCGAGGCGCAGGATTTCATGGAATCGGGCGCCACGCGGCGCCTGCCCGATGGCTGGCTGAACCGCGCCCTGGCGGCTCAGCCGGAGACCGGGGACGGCGCGCGGCGCGGCCTGGCCGTGGGGCTCGACATTCCGCTCCTGCTCCGCGGCGCGGTGCGCGTGGGCAGCTATGCGCCGCCCAGCCGGACGCAACCCGACCCGGACATCCTGGCCCTGCTGGCCCAGTGGCACGGGAGCGACCGCGTCCTCGGTCCCGCCTTTGCCGAAGGGCTGCGGGCGCGGGGTTTCTCGGCCGCGGTGCTCGCCGGGCAGGAGCCGCCGCCCGCGGGCACCCATGGCTTCGTCGCCCTGGCCGGAGCGGCGGGGCGGCTGCTGGCCGCACCGCGCGGGCCGCGCGTCGCGGCCCTGGAGATTGGGGGCTGGGACACGCATGCGGGTCAGGGCGCGCGCCTGCAGGGCCCGCTGCGCGCGCTGGATGACGGGCTGGATGCGCTGCGCGTCGCCCTGGGCCCGGCCTGGAGCCAGACGGCGGTGCTGGTGCTGACCGAATTCGGCCGCACCGTGCGCGTCAACGGCACGCTCGGAACGGATCACGGCACGGGGGGCGTCGCCTTCGTGCTGGGGGGCGCGGTGCGTGGCGGGCGCGTCATCGCCGATTGGCCTGGGCTTGGCCAAGGGCGCCTCTTCGAGAATCGCGACCTGATGCCGACCATGGATCAGCGCCGCATCGCCAAGGGCCTGCTCGCGCAGCATCTCGGCCTGAATGAGGCCGCCCTGAGCCGGGCCTTCCCCGACAGCGCCGATGCCACGGCCTTCCGGGGCCTGTTGCGCGCCGAGGCCTGAGGCGCCCGGGCCGGTCGCGAGAGGGTCGCCAGGGCCTTCCGGCCCCGGCTGCCCTGCCTCAGTAGCCCAGCACGCAGCCATCCTTGCGCGGGTCGCTGCCGCCGACGAGCACGCCGCGGTCGTGATCCATGAAGATCGCCTGGCCGCCGCCATGCGGCTTGCTGATCGGCTCGCAGACATGGCCGAGCGCGTTCAGCTTCGCCACCGTCGCCGCGGGCACATGCGCTTCCACCTGGACCTTGCCGGCCTCGGGGAAGAGGCGCGGCGCGTCCAGCGCTTCCTGCGGGTTCATCCCGTAGTCGAACATGTTGGAGAGCAGCAGCGTCTGGCCCATGGGCTGGAAATGCCCGCCCATCACGCCGAAGGGCATGACCGCGCGGCCATCCTTCATCGCCATGCCGGGGATGATGGTGTGCATCGGCCGCTTGCCCGGCGCGATGCAGTTCGGGTGGCCCTCCTGCAGGCGGAAGCCGAAGCCGCGATTGTGCAGCATGACGCCGGACCTCTCGGCCGTGATGCCGGTGCCGAAGCTCTTGAAGAGCGAGTTGATGAAGGAGCAGGCATTGCCCTCCTCATCCACCACGCACAGGTAGACCGTGTCCTTGTGCTTGGGCAGCAGCGTGTCCGGGGCAGGGGGGACCACCATCGCGCGCTCATCGGTGATGAGCTTGGCCATGCCGTGCAGATAGGCGTCCGAGAGCAGCGTCTCGGTCGGCACCTCCACCTGGGCGGGGTCGGCGATGAAGGCGTCGCGGTCCCGATAGGCGAGGCGCGCGGCCTCGATATGGCGGTGGAAGCGCTCGGCCGACATCGCCCCTTCCGGCGGCGTGAAGCCTTCCAGCAGGCCCAGCATCATCAGCGCCACGATGCCCGAGCCATTGGGCGGGCATTCGAAGATCTCCATGCCCTTCCAGGCGCGCTTGATCGGATCCACGAATTCCGCGCCGCGCAGGCTGGCGGCGAAATCCTCCTCGGTGTGCAGGCCACCCAGGGCGCGCAGCGTCGCCACCATGTCGGCCGCGACCTCGCCCTCATAGAAGCCGCGGGCACCCTTGGCGGCGATGGCGCGCAGCGTCTTGGCCAGCGCCGGGAAGCGCATGATGTCGCCCTCGCGCGGGGCCTCGCCACCCTTCAGGTAGAGGCGCGTCGAGGCCTCGTTCAGCCGGAGCTTGCCGGCCGCATCGGCCCAGTCGGCCGCCACACGCTGCAGCACGGGGAAGCCGTTCTCGGCGAAGCCGATGGCCGGGCGCAGCAGGAAATCCAGGCTCTTGCGGCCATGCGCGGCGTTCAGCGCCTCCCAGGCGGAGACGGCGCCGGGGATGGTCACCACATGGGCCGAGGTGTCCACCAGCTGGTTCACGCCGAGAGCCCGCAGCGCCTCGGGCGTCGAAGCCATGGGCGCGCGGCCCGAGCCGTTCATCGCATAGACGCGGCCCGTGCCGGCGGGCGCGTAGAGGCAGAAGCAATCGCCGCCGATGCCGGTGCTCTGCGGCTCGATCACGCCCAGCACGGCGACGGCCGCGATGGCCGCATCCAGCGCATTGCCACCGGATTTCAGCACCTCGATGGCGGTGAGCGTCGCCGCCGGCATGGAGGTGGCGGCCATCCCGCGCGCCGCGATGACGGGGCTGCGGCCGGGGGCGTGGAAGTCGCGCATCAGGGGAGTTTCCTCAGAGAGACAATCGTTTCATCCCCATTCTGGACGAAGCGGCGCCCCCAGGCAAACCGCCACCCCTCGCCTTACGGCGCGAAATGCGATAGCGCGCGGCGATGGAGACGATCACCTATCCGGATTTCGAGAAGGTCGACATTCGTGTCGGCACCGTCGTGGATGCGAAGCCCTTCCCCGAGGCGCGCAAGCCGGCCATCCAGCTCTGGGTGGATTTCGGCGCACCGCTAGGCGTGAAGAAAAGCTCGGCGCAGATCACCGCGCATTACTCGCCGGACCGGCTGATCGGCCGCCAGGTCCTGGCCGTGGTGAATTTCCCGCCGCGCCAGATCGGCCCCTTCATGAGCGAGATCCTGGTGCTGGGCCTGCCCGACGAGAATGGCGCCATCGTCCTGATCAAACCTGATCTTCACGTGCCCGATGGCGGAAGGATGTTCTGATGGCGCAGCGTTATTTCACCGTGACCTGGGACCAGCTGCACCGCGACAGCAAGGCCCTGGCCTGGCGCCTGCTGGATTTGGGCCCCTGGACGGGCGTGGTGGCCATCACGCGCGGCGGGCTGATCCCGGCCGCCATCATTGCGCGCGAGCTGGAATGCCGCATCATCGAGACGGTCAGCGTCGTCACCTATGATGAGGAGACGAAGGGCGAGCCGAGCGTGAAGAAGGCCCCAGCCGCGGCGGGCGATGGCCGGGGCTGGCTCATCATTGATGACCTGGTGGACACCGGCACCACGGCCAAGGTGGTGCGCGGCATGCTGCCGCACGCGCATTTCGCGACCATCTATGCGAAGCCGGCCGGCAAGCCGCTGGTGGATACCTTCGTGACGGAAGTGAGCCAGGACACCTGGATCCTGTTTCCCTGGGACACCGAGGCGCAGTTCATTGCGCCGATCGCCAAGGGGCAGGGGGCCAAGTAAAGAGGGCCTCCGGCGGCTGGGGCCGAGAGGCCCCAGACCCCAAATCCTTGGTCGATGTCGGTCAACGATGGTTTCCATACATCCATGGAAAGGGGTCTAGGGCCTCGGCCCCAGCCGCCGGAGGCCGTTTTTTCTTACTCCGCGGCCCCCAGCACCACCGCTACATTCTGCCCCCCAAAGCCGAAGCTGTTGGACAGCGCCGCCCGGAAGCGATGCGGCCGCGCAACGGGGATGGTGTCCACCCCCAGCTCCGGATCCACATCCGCCTGGTTGATGGTGGGCGGCAGCATCTGGTGCCGCAGCGCCAGCAGGCAGATCGCCGCCTCGATGGCGCCCGCGGCCGAGAGGGTGTGGCCGATCATGGATTTCGTGGAGCCCACGGGCGGCGGCGGCGCGGCGCCGAACAGGGCGCGCACCGCCTGCGCCTCCATCTTGTCATTCTCGGGCGTCGAGGTGCCATGCGCGTTCACATAGCCGATGGCGCCAGGTTCCAGCCCCGCATCATCCAGCGCGCGCTGCATGCAGCGGATGATCGCCGCGCCATCCGGGCTGGAGCGCGTGCGGTGGAAGACATCCGCCGCCTCGCCCGCGCCCAGCACATAGCCGAGGATGGTGGCGCCGCGCGCTCGGGCATGCGCCTCCTCCTCCAGGATCAGCGCCCCCGCGCCATCGGCCATGACGAAGCCGTCGCGCGAGAGGGTGAAGGGGCGCGAGGCGCCGGCCGGGTCGTCATTGCGGGTGGAGAGCGCCTGCAGCAGGCCGAAGCGGATCAGCGTCTCGGGCTGGAGGCTCGCTTCGGCGCCGGCGGCGATGGCCATCTTCGTCTCGCCACGGCGAATGGCTTCGAGCGCCAGCTGGATGGCGGAGGCGCCGGAGGCGCAGGCCGTGGTCACGGTCTGCGGCACGCCTTTGGTGCCGAAGCGCTCGGCGATGCGGGTGGCGGCGCCGCCGAAGAGGAATTCCTCGTAAAGCGCGGTCTCGCCCGTGGTGCGCTCGATCAGCCCGGCATAGTCGCGCGCGCCGAATTGGCTGCGCTGGTGCCATTCAATCTCGACCGGCGGCATGCCGATGCAGAGCGGCCCGTCGAAGGGCGCGGCCAGCCCGGCCTGATCCAGCGCCTCGCTGATGGCGGCGCTGCCCAGGCGCTCGGCGCGCACCGCGACGGAGAGCGGGCGGCCTGGCTGGTCCTCGGGGAAATCCACACAGCCCGCGATGCTGGCGCGCATGCCCGTCGTGTCGAAGCGGGTGATGCGGCGGATGCCGGAGCGGCCTTCGACCAGCGCTTGCCAATTCACCGCCGTGCCGAAGCCCAGCGCGGTGACCATCCCGATGCCGGTGACGGCGATGCGCGGATTCATTGTGGGGCCTCCAGCAGCGCCACCGCCTCGCCCCGCCAGGGGCCGGCGCCGGTCACCAGCACCTGGCGCGCGCGGCCGGACTGGATGGCCAGCGCGCCCAGGGCGAGCGCGACGGGGAAGGCGGCCTCGGTGGAATGGCCGAGCAGATCGGCGGCGAAAAGATCGGGCGTTGCGCCCAAGGCGGCCAGTTCCATGGCCGTCGCCCCGGCCGCGCCGCTGGCGGCGGAGAGGCGCAGCACGCCCGGCTCCAGCGCCGGCGTGGCGGCGAGCAGCGCGGCCATGCGGGCTTTGCGCCCTTCGGGCCGGCCCTGATCGGTCGCGATGTGGCGCAGGATGGCGATGGGGCGGCTGCTGGCGGCGGGTTCCAGCGTCAGGAAGACGCCGACGCTGCCAAAGACCACGCCCTGCCGTGCGGCCACGGGCGCCCATGCGCCGCGATGCAGCAGGCCCCCCATGGCGAAGAGCAGCAGGATTTCCGGTCGCTCGGCGATGAAGGCGCTGCCGGCGAGGCTGAGCTCCGAGGTGCCGCTCGCCACCCGGGCGGCCGCGATGCGCATCGCTTCCGCGCCCGCGATCTCTTCGCCCAGCAGGGTGCGGGAGGAGCCGGCGACATTGTGCGTGATGGAGATGGAGCCCGCCAGCAGGTTGGAGAGCTGCGCGAGGAAGAGCGTGGGGCGCAGCCCGTCCAGCAGCATGCGGTGGCGTTCGACTTCGGCGGGGCTGGCCGCCATGATCTGCTCGTCGAGCTTCCAGTCGCGCTCGCCGCCGCCGGCGGCGACGATCAGGTCCATCTCGGCCACGCGCTCGCGCAGCCCGGCATCGTCAATGGCCAGGCCCGCGGCATAGACGCCCAGGCGCTGCCAATTCTCCATCTGGCGCATCTCGCGGCGCGGGATGGCGGCATCGAAAGGCAGGGCGGCGAGGGGGTGAACCGGGTAGGGATCAAAGCGCGCGGCATCGAGAATGGGCGCGGCGCCGCCCAGCAGCGCGGTGTGCGCGGCGCGGCCCTCACCTTGCGACGAAGCGAGGCCAATGCCGGTGATGGCAACGGGGCGCATCAGGCGAGGCCGATCACGGCCGCGCGGGCGCGCACGGCCGCCTCCAGCTCGGGCGCCGGGAAGGGGAGGGTCTGCAGGCGCAACGTCGCCTCGGCCACCTTGCGGCCAGCCTCGGCCAGGGTTCCGCGCAGCTCGGCATAGCCGGAGCTTTCCTGGAGGAGTTCGACGGCGATGGTCAGGGCCGCGCCAGGCTTCACCATGCCGCGCATCTTCGCCTCGCGCGTCTGGGCCAGCAGCGCCATGCGGGTGAAGCCGCTGCGCGCCACCATCAGCCAGCCGCTGGCCTGGGCCATGGCCTCGATCATCAGCACGCCGGGCAGGATGGGGAAGCCCGGAAAATGGCCTTCGAAGACGGGGCTGGCATCCGGCACGCGCGCCTCGGCGGTGAGTGTCGTCGCGTCATGCGCCAGCACCCGATCCACCATCTCGAAATATTCGAGGCGCAATTCCCTCAGCCCTGCTTGGCCGCGACCAGCTCATCAATGCGCTGGCACAGCGCGCCGAGGACGAAGAACTGCTCGGCCGGGGCCTTGCCGCTGTTCACCTGCTCGGTCCAGGCCTCGACCGGGACCTTCACGCCGAAGCGCTTGTCGATCTC
>JAIYDS010000039.1 GCA_027487385.1 Acetobacteraceae bacterium
CCGCTCCCTGGTCTACGCGGTCCTCCCGCCATGCGTCTCCGATGCGTTGCCTTTCGGAAAAGATGGCGCGAGCATTCTCCAACTTCCCCACCCGATAGCCAGACGGCCGACCCTGGACACCCGGTAGCGCCCGAGGCCGATAGGGATTGAACATGCCTGCCAGGAACCGACCGAGTTCGTGGCGGCTGGTCGGGTAGCGCTCCCTCCTATTCTGTGCCCATTCCTCATAGGAGGAGAACAACTCCTCCATCGAGTAATGCTCGCGCCATGCGTCCCCCGCATAGTGCCCGATCCGCCCTTGCGTGAGAACGTCGAACAACCAGAGTGCCGGGCCGGTCAACGAGGCGATACGCTGCGCCTGAAGCCCTGCCGTTTCTGGAGCCTTACGGACGAACGAAATATCCAAAGGCATCCGGCGAAGGTCGTAGAGCATCGCCGCGATTCCGGCGGCAGAGCCTGCAATGTCCATTTCGGCGTTGATCGGCTCGAAGTAGCTCTCATCCTGCTTGTGGATCGATGACACGTCGAACACCGCGTAACGGCGCGCGTCGGCGGATGCGGGCACCACCCAGTCGTTGTTCGAGGCCATCATCAAGTGGAGCCGATTCCGCCCAATCGCAGCATCCCTGCCCTTGGCCTCGTTCACTCGGAACTGCTCGGTGATCAGGCCCTTCAGGGCTCCCTCGTTCGCCTTGTCACCGGCAAAAAATGCCTCGTCGGCGAAAAGGAACAGGACGCTCCGCATATGCGCATTGAATGCGCCGGTCAGATGCTTTCCGTGCGTGATTTGGAGGGCATGCGGTCTCATCATCTTCATGAGAGCCTTCCCCAGAGTTCCCTTCCCCACGCCCTCTTTGCCACGGAACACAAGTGCGACCCCCGGGCTCTCGTCCGGTCGCTGCGCGAGGTGTGCAAGCCACTGCATGATGTAGCGGTCGTGCTCGGGAATGCCCGACGCGAGCACGTCGCGGATGAGGCCACGCAGCTTCGACCAGTCGCCCGGCCGTTCCTCGACCCCGAAGCCCTGCCACAGGTTGAAGCAGGTGTCCGGCAGCTTGCCGTCAGCACGCAGGCCAAACCCGTCAGGGCACGTTCTGCGCCTCTTGTGCTTCAGCCAGACTGTAGTGGCGGCTTCTTCCTTCTCAACAACCTCTCCATCGGCCGCCCTCTTCGGCACGCGGACATAGCGGTTGCCGAAGAGGAGCTTGAATGCATCCAGCGTCATGGTGCTGGGGCTACGAAGATCAAGGTCCGCATTGTATGCCAACCTCACAATCCCGACTGAGCCCATCTCGCCGACCACGGCGAACTCCGAGTTGAAGCGCCGCATCATCAAGTCGATGGCAGGGTTCTCGTCGAGGGAGTTTTCATCGCGCGCCCTCTGTCCAGTCGCAGCGCCATCAGACTTTGGTTCGTCCGAGACGACCTGCGCCTTATCGTGCTCGCTGCCGAATCCCAGCGCTGCTTCAACGGACACGTTGAGGGCAGCCTCTACTTCGGTCCATCCGCCCGACGCGAAGTCGATGTCGCGAGCCAAGTCTGCGAGAACCGCCTTGCCGCGCTCGCCGCCTCCGGCCGCGCGCACCGCGCAGATCACGTCTTCTTCGTCGAGGCCGAGAGAGTAGAGGCGGCCGCCGTGCGCGTGGCTGTAGAGCCGCACCCGGGCACCATCCGTGAAGATGATGCCTTTGTTCCGCCCTCCCCCATAGTGCGGCTCCAGAGGATCGGCGCACGTGGCCCTGTGGTATTTGCGGCGATCAGAAAGCACGTCGCGGACCGACACGATGGAGCCGTCATCGAGGTGGAGGACGTGACGGCCATTCAGGACGCCCCGCGCGTCCGCGTCACGCAGTTGGTTCATCAATGTTTCAACGCTGGCGGTATCTGCACCGTCCCGCTTCGCCGACTCAAGCACGCGGCTCACTCGTTCACGACGCTTGGCCTCAGCTTTCTCCGCCACTGAAGCGCGAAGTTCAGCTTCGATCAGCCTCAGTTCGCTGCGTTCCTCGGTCGAAAGGTCGCGCAGTGCGCATCTCGTGTCGAGCATCTGCCCCTGCCTCATTGTCGGAGCGCGAGCGTCGTCCAACTGAACAAGGCCGTCGCCATGGAGGATCGCCGGTGCCTCGAACCACAAGCGGTCGCCAACCCCACTTGCGGCGACATCAATGAGGGACCGAATGAACACTGCGCCGCTTTCGCTGACGACGGCGAAGCCCCAACCATTCAGCAAAAGGCGCTCATGGAGGCGATGGACGAAAGCCGTAGCGTCGCCTCCATCACAAATCGCCGCGTAGGCGTGCAGTCCGCCTCCTGGTGTCATGGCGCCCGACGACACCGCGCAGATACCGGTTGAAACGCTGGGCCGCAGCACCAGGGCCGCATTTGCGAGGTCCGGGCAGACGGTAATGAGCACTACCAGAAGTCCTCCCGCATCCTCCAGTCGCGTTTTAAGGTGCTGAGGCAGGTCCTTCGCATCATGATCCAAGCCCAACAGGGCAGGCTCGCCGGGGCGGTATCCGAGCCATTCTTTGCCGCGCCAAATCAGCGGACTGCCATCGCCAGAGTCGCCCGGTGCATGGCGGCTCTTTGTCGTGATATCGGCCTTTTCGCCCGCAATGCTCTCCGCAATCGCACCAAGCACGAGGCATTCGGTGTTCTGGAGGTCGGTCAGCAGGGCCACAAACTGCTCGGGAAACTCTCCGGCCTTAAGGCGCTGCCGCAGGGCAATGCCTTCGGTAAGAAACGGGTCATCACTCTTTTTCTGTCAATCGGCGTCCAAAAAGGACCCCTTATCGGCGTCCAAAAGGGACCCCCCTTTCCATCGCGCTTCGCCCCGCGGTGTTGCCCGGCGCGGAGCCGTAGGCGCAGCGGCGGGCCAC